>NZ_CP012401.1:1707484-2039969 GCF_001305595.1 Azospirillum thiophilum | reverse complement strand
TCCACGACGTAGACATCGTTCCCAAGGCCGCCCACCAGCGTGTCATTGCCGGCACCGCCGACCAGCGTGTCGTTGCCCGCACCGCCCTGGATCAGGTTGTCCAAGGCGTTGCCCACGCCGGTGAAGTCGCCGGTGCCGGTATAGCTGAGCGTCTCCACATTCGCCGACAGGCTGTAGCTGGAAAGGCTGGTCCGCACCTCGTCGCGGCCCTCACCGGCCAGCTCCGTCACCACATCGCCGGCATCGTCCACGACGTAGATGTCGTTCCCAAGGCCACCCACCAGCGTGTCATTGCCCGCGCCGCCCGACAGCGTGTCGTTGCCCGCACCGCCCTGGATCAGGTTGTCCAAGGCGTTGCCCACGCCGGTGAAGTCGCCGGTGCCGGTATAGCTGAGCGTCTCCACATTCGCCGACAGGCTGTAGCTGGAAAGGCTGGTGCGCACCGAGTCTACACCAGCCCCTGAGGCTTCAAGGATGACATCGCCCGCATCCTCCACAATGTAAACGTCGTTCCCGAGACCACCCGACAGCGTGTCGTTGCCCGCACCGCCCGACAGTACGTCATTGCCGGAGCCGCCCGACAGCATGTCGTTACCCTCACCGCCCAACAGCGTGTTGTTGCCTTCACCGCCGATTAGCGTGTCATTGCCCTCACCGCCCGACAGCACGTCGCTGCCCGCGCCGCCGGACAGCATGTCGTTACC
This sequence comes from Azospirillum thiophilum, assembly GCF_001305595.1. NCBI lineage: Bacteria > Pseudomonadati > Pseudomonadota > Alphaproteobacteria > Rhodospirillales > Azospirillaceae > Azospirillum > Azospirillum thiophilum. The sequence continues at coordinate 2,039,265 of NZ_CP012401.1, read as the reverse complement.
GTCACCGCCGAACAGCGTGTTGTTGCCCTCGCCGCCGATTAGCGTGTCATTGCCCCCACCACCCGACAGCATGTCATTCCCGGAACCGCCTTGGATCAGATTGTCCGAAGCGTTGCCGACGCCGGAAAAACTACCCGCCCCGATGTAGATGAGCTTCTCGACATTGTCGGAAAGTGTGTAGCCGGCGACAGTCGTATACACTGAGTCGAGACCGCCCCCCGGCGCCTCAACCACCACATCGTCAGTATTCTCAATGAGGAAAACGTCATCCCCACTGCTTCCCAGAAAAGTGTTCTGAGACATCAAATCCCCCCTGAAGAGAGTCATACGATTATATGCAACGCTCAGATGGTATTTAATAAAGTTATGCAAACTGGTTAACGATGTTGTCAGTTTCCGCTAACTTTCTTCGCGTTTGGCGGCGGGTCTCCATCGAGCTATGCCACGCGAGTGCGAGACGGCGTCAGCAGCCGCTATCCCCCCCCAGCCCCGCGTTATGCAACTCCACCACATGCCGCACCACATCCGCCGCCGCCGGATCCGGCGCCACCATCACCAGCAGGTAGCGGCGCACGCCGTCCAGCTCGACGGTGATGGCGCCTGGATCGTCAGGGTCCGTGCTCCACGGCAGCGACAGGGCCGCCGCGAAGCGTGACTCGCGCGGCGCCGGGGGCGGAGCCGTCCCCTCCCCCACCGGCCGGGCCGGCGCCGGCGTCACCGCCGGCACCTTCAGCGCCTCCACCTCGCCCCTTGTCACCGCCGGGTGGATCGTGCCGGCGTCCAGGGCCTGCTGGCGGGTGTCGTCCGGCAGGGTGGCGATGGCGTAGAGGGTGCTCATCGCTTCCGGCAGACGGTCCAGCGGCACCTGCCCCTCGTCGACGAAGGCGGCGATCTCGCGCAGCTTGCGGGCGGTGGAGGTGCTGAACGGAAGGTCGGTCGCCACCATCGCCTCGTATTCGCCATGGGGCAGAGCCGCCTTGGCCTCGTTCAGGCGGCGGCCAACGGCGATGGTCGCCTCCAGAGCATTCGACCATTCGCGGCGGATGTCTGCGGCGAACTCGGCCCGCGTGGTCAGCGGGCGCGGGGTGGCCAGCATCGACAGGCGGGCGTCGCCCAGGCTGCGGCGGGCGGGCGGCCTGGACTTGAGCTTCGGCCCGGAACCGGATCGGGACATGGGGTCAGCCCTCCATCACGGCGGACAGGTGGAGCCAGAGGTCGCGGAACAGCGGGCCGGTGCGGGTGCCGGAGATCTCCGCGGTGCCCAGCCCGGCGATGAAGCTGCGCGGCACCTCCTGAAGCTGCGGGATCTCCACCGGCGCCACCGCCCCCATGGCGGAGACGATGGCGCGGGCGTCGGCGGTCTCGCGCAGGCGCGGGACGACCTGGCTCAGCAGCAGACGCAGCGGCCGGCGCCGGGCGCGCAGGTAGGGCAGCATGGCCTGCATGCTGACCAGATCCTCCGGGCCGGGGCGGACGGGCACCAGCACCAGATCGGCGCAGTCGAACAGCAGGGCGGTCGCCTGAGGGAAGTTCTCCACCGCGGTCGGGGTGTCGATCACCAGCAGGTCGAGGCCGTGCGGAGTCGGCCGCTCCGTCACCGCGCCCAGCGGGCGCTGTTCGTGGAGGATCGGGGCGGCGTCGGCCGGGCGCAGGCCGTGCCAGTGGGTCAGCGAGCCTTGCGGGTCGGTGTCGAGCGTGCCCACCCGCCGGCCGGCGACGGCGGCCGCGACGGCCAGATTGCGGACGGTGGCGGTCTTCGGACCGCCGCCCTTCCCCTGGACCACCAGGATCGTCCTCATGCCCGGTCCCCCTGCCCGGCCCGGCCCGCCTGGGCGGCGATGGTCTGGCGGATGAGGGTCGCCTCGCGTTCCAGGATTTCGGCGATGGTGTCGAGCGGAGAGTCGATCGCCTCGGTCGCGGCCTTCAGCGCCTTCAGGGCGTCGCTGTGGGCCTTGATGGCGTGCATCAGGCGGAAGCCCTCCTCCCGCAGCTCGGGCGGCAGGGCGCGCAGATGGGCAAGGGCGAGGTCCATGCTCTCCTCGCGCGTCCGGGCGGGCGGCGGGGGCAGAGCGGCGGGCTCCTCCGGCCGGGCGGCGGACAGCGAGGCGATGTCGATCCGCTCGCCCCGGCGCAGACGGTCGAGCGCCCGGTCGGTCAGGGCGGAGCGCGCCCGTTGCTCCTCCTCCTGCCCGATCCGGCGGGCGCGGCGGTCGATGGCGTCGAGGTCGGCGCGGGTGAGGACCGGCGCCAGGGCGGGATGCGCGGCCCCGCCGGTCACAGCGTCGAACAGCTCGACGATCTGGATGGTGACGGTGATGGCGCGTTCGGTCTCGGCCTTGGTGCAGAGATAGACGGACTGCTTCTTCGTCAGCCAGAACTCGGTGGCCGGGCGGCCCCTTCCGGGATTTTGCCGCACGGTGCGGCAAATTCCACCAAGCCGTTCCAGGGTGTCGATATGGCGCTCGATCAGGGGACGAATGTCGCGGGGTTTCTTGAAGCCCAGAGCTTCGGCAAGGCGCAAGTCAACGATGCGCGGCTCGCCATTGGTGGCTGTGTCGATGTCGGACAGAGATAACGCGGGCATGACTTGCCCGTTGTCGCCCATGGTTTCCATGGCGATGCCCTCCTATGCGGCGTTGCCGGCAAGAGGGCCGCTTTCGACGACAGCCCTGGTGCCGGGGGCTCGAAACCTGCATAGGTCAGGCCGGACTATTCCCCTTGCGGGTGTTGTATTATCCGACCCCCGGCGAAGGGGCATGCTACGGACAGAGTCCGGGCATGAAAAGAGCCACATCGCGAAAACGCGCGGGTGGCTTGCCGCCTATGGGGAGGTTTCGAGGCTCCGGGGGGAAGGGTCGCTCCGTTGGGGGTGGGGCGTCAAGCAGCTTGGCGGCACTTAATGATGATTTTAAATCTAACTGTCATCACAAATTCACCAGACTGAATAAGGTATACCCTTGTCATTGACGACAAATCACCCGAAGACTTCCCAAGTCTATTCCGTTATTCACCACTGTTCTTCATGGATTTTTTTTCGCCAAGTATGCTGCGAAGTGAAGTTTTCTCAAGAAATGCGACAAAATCTGCCCCTTTCTTATTCAAGAAGCTTCTTCTATAACGCACCCCCGGTATCTTCTCGTTTTCAGCAAGATCATACAATATTAGCTTCGGGAATATGTTCGTGTAAAGAAACATCTCCGCATCGCCAGCAGTAGTCGAATTATAAACTCCATTTATAAGCTTTTCCTTATTGCTCATTATCAATGTCAATAAATCGGTTTTTATAGGAGAATTTTTCCCCGCAGCTTCAGCAGGAATTTCAATTTCTATAGCGCTGAACACATCCGCCATCTCCAGCAAATTGGGGCTATTATCTGTGTTTACTGGTTGTCTTTCTGCTTTTGACTTTTCCACTAGTGACCTTAGCTTATCATTTTCCTCCCGCAAACGGGCTATTTCTTCGTGAAGACCTCTTGTGTCTTCTAGTTCATTAACAGATACCCATCCTTTGATATTGGCATTGTCTCGCAAGTCGGCAAGTGACTCATGCACACAAAGCCTTATGTCTTTTTCATCATTAAAGAAAGACGATATATTGGAAAGAACCTTTTCCCTAAAAAGCTTCATAGGCGCAGGGTTATCTTTCTCCATCACAGCCGATCCAAACTTTTTTACTTTTTCCTCCAATGCCTCTTCAGATATAACTACTGAGAATAACGGCTTTCCTTGCTGAGACGCATAATCGAATTCTATTTCTGTGTAACCAACGCCAGAAACGGGCTCAATTGAGCCGTACCGGCCCGCCAGTATCAGCATGTAAACATCTGATTCATCTATCCACTTTTTAATTGTATCGAGCTGAGATTTGTCACCCGCATTAAAGAGTTCCATTCCAGCTGGGATATGCCCAGCCTTCAATATCGCGGAAACCGCCGCTTGCCGCTCATTCTTCAAATCATTGAAAGTGCTTGAAACAAAAACTTGTAGCTTTTTCTTCAACTTTCTCTCCGTCATTTAAGAAAATGAACAAACATAAATTTAATTCTATTACTTTATTCCAGAGGATCTCTCCTTATAGTATCCACCTTCCTTAATCCAGAAGCCCTCATCCCTGAGATTTTCGCTTCAGCCAACTTAACTTCTCCTTCGTTTTTTTCGCGAACCCCTGAAGAGTCAATCATCATTTTCTGAAGCTTAACGATATCATAGTCGCGCCAGACTACATAAGCCATCCGGGACACGCTTAATGCCACCATGGCACCGATTGCTGCCGCCACGCCACGGCTGGTCCAGTTGGACCAACAGGCGGCGTCCAACTTGAACGGCGCCAATGACACCAGCGCCGTAACCAAGGCCGCCTTGATGCCAACGATGAACGCATACTCTCTTGTCAGATCGACAATCGCTGACGTCAACTGTGACCGCTCTTGAGGTTCCAGGCTCTTCCAATCGAGGGTTGGCATACCCCGGTTCAACCGAACCAGGATCGCGGCCAACATGATGGAAAGGGCGACGGTCATCGGCTGGAAAGCGTCGAACAGGCGCGACAATGGCACTCCCCAGCCGAACAATGCGGCTGTGACCAATACGCTCCCTATCGTCGCCCTCCTAACCATCAGGCCTCAATCTTTCCATCCTGAACAAAACGAGAATACACGACTTGGAGCTGGTCAGCCACGTTATCGAATTCAAGGATGCTGCTGCCAGAGTGCGGCTGGTTGAAAGGCATGCGCGTACGGAGGATCGCGTCCTCGTCCGATAGCTTTCCGTCCTTGCCCTCAATCTGCACCTTGTCATCCGTCAGGTCCGCTAGGTCTTCCGCTAATTGCCGCAGCTTTTCCCGAGATTCGACCGTCCGCTTACCGCGCACCTTCACCGCTGCCTCAACGGCCAGAAACTCATTTGGCCCCAAACTGTCAACCAGCGCGTTGGTTCGCTCACGTCCGAATATGATCTCCGCGAACTTGCGTGCCGTCTCCGTATAGAACGCGCGGTCTGTCACCGTCCGAGATGTCGAAACGGACTTTCCCGGCTTTTGCTCGTCTCCCGCCATCACTGTGATTGGTGAGGCCGATTTCCCGCTGACCTTCAGGCGGGTAATGTCCCCGATATCACCTGTCACCTGTGTTCGGTCAAATTCAGCCTGGAGGGCAAAGGTAGCATTGGCATGCAATGCCGATGTCCTAATTTTTAGAAGCCAATCCATGTAGCTGTTCAGTATTTGTGCTGTCATTGACTGTGTTTTGATAAAAAACAAATGGTTTCCAATTACGAGCCAATAGCAAAGACCGCGGATGAATTTTGCATTGTTAGGAGCCGCGCGTTCCGCCAAATTGTAGATTTCTGCTGTAGTGATATCAGAAAGCTGGACCTTCGATGCCTGCATTTCCAATAGCGCTTGAAAATCTTGTTTCTGGAACAAACACATCTCACCAAATACAGCGTCGGAAAGGTCAACCACCTTGTTCAGCAACACCTGACGCTCTGCTACGTCTGCCAGATCATGGAAACGATCCTGAATTCGCTGCCACAATGTGACGCCTGAGGTGTCCACATGACCAAGCGCGCTACGGCATAGCCCCTCCAGCGTGCCCCCTTGCAGACCGGAGCTTTCGGGGTCGAAACGGCGATAATGAACCATATGATACACGGTCGGCATCGTGCTTCCCTTAGCCCCTATCAAGCGTTACTTGCCACTCTCCTGCGTTCCACCGCCTTAGCGGATGCGGAAAACAAAAGAGAACAACCTTAAGGAAGATGGAAAGCGGCGAAGAGTCAAGTTTAAGGGCTTGAGCCGTCAAGCGACCGACTGACGGCGCTGAAGGGCGACCGCGCCGGACAGCACAGCATTCGGATCACCGACCAATGGCGCATCGTCTTCATCTGGCGCGATGGTGTCACGCACGAGGTCGAAATCGTCGATTACCACTGACCGGCCGACGCCAAGGAGGGCGCCATGCGGATCAAGACCCACCCCGGCGAGGTTCTGCGCGAAGAGTTCCTCGTCCCGCTCGATCTCTCGGCCCATGCGCTGGCCCTGGCTCTGCGCGTGCCGGCGACCCGCATCGGGGAAATCGTCAACGAACGACGCGGCATCACCGCCGATACCGCCTTGCGGCTGGCGCGCTATTTCGGCACCACGCCGGAATTCTGGCTGAACCTTCAGATGGCGCATGACCTGTCCGCCACCGCCGCCGACCATGGCGAGGAAATCCAGCGCAGCATCGCCCCCCGCGCCGCCTGACCGGGCCGGCGGCGTCACTCCGCATCGCATCGCTGCCGCTCCCGGCGCAGGCCCGGCAGCAGGATCGTCACCTCCGCCCGCCGCCCCAGCAGCCAGCGGGCGGCGCAGCGCCCCAGCTCCCACCCGAAGCCGCCCAGCATGGCGGCGCCGAGCAAGGCGAAGACCAGCCCGCGTACTCCTATCACCACGCGTCTTCAGGCTGTCAGAAACACGGCATCATTGCCTATCCTGGCTGAAAATGCATAATTTTGCGCAACGAGCCATTCAGTTCATGGTGTTACACGTAGCCCAACACACAGCTATTGTTGATAGTAATCGGAGGAGTTGTGCAAATGATGCCAATTATTGCTATGGTCTTGCCTGGAATTTTAGCTGGTATTGCGTTCGGTATATTATTGCAGCGCGGATATTCGGCACGCGTTACAAAAATTTCCCTCCCTTTTATGGAAATGCAAATTAATAATTTTGGTAAATTATCTCCAGTAGAGATGTTTAATGAAGTAAGTATGATGGTCATACCTTCGATCAATCGAAATATTGTAGATGCATTTATGTCTATAGATAAGACGCCAGTTATTTTAATTCATACCGGATGGAGCATAGTTTGCGAAAGCTTTGTTAACAGATTTCGTGCGTATCCGAGCGACGATTCTATCGATGCCATAGTTTCTGAGATTGGCGGACAGAACGCCGATTTTATCAAGATGTATCGCAATATACATTTACAAGCAATTCGACATTCTAAGTCAGTTACTAAAGAATTTGCATCAAACTATCTCCTGCGAGCACCATCTCTGGCCGAACGCATTGGAGGAGTAGGCGGCAGAGATATTAATGATTTTCAACAAGCTTTAATTGCCGGCGCAAATGGGATCATAAAAGGTCAGAATAAGTGAAAATGGAAAAAACTGAACCTCAATAAGAAAACTGAAACTGCTATGCTGAAAATTTCCGCACTGTCGATTGCTTCACATGTGCTGCTTTGCTGCGCCGGCCGATGTCTTCACACTGGCAAATATCTGCTTTCCAACAGGCCCAACGATCTGCATTTCACATTCCTCATAGCCTTAAAGTCACGATCAGGAAATCCTGACGGATTGGTCGATGGTACGCAAACCACCTCAGAATTCTGGCTGAACCTTCAGATGGCGCATGACCTGTCCGCCACCGCCGCCGACCATGGCGAGGAAATCCAGCGCAGCATCGCCCCCCGCGCCGCCTGACCGGGCCGGCGGCGTCACTCCGCATCGGATCGCTGCCGCTCCCGGCGCGGGCCCGGCAGCAGGATCGTCACGTCCGCCCGCCGCCCCAGCAGCCAGCGGGCGGCGCAGCGCCCCAGCTCCCACCCGAAGCCGCCCAGCATGGCGGTGCCGAGCAAGGCGAAGACCAGCCCCAGCGCGCCCATCACCGCTCCCCCTCGGGCTGCCGGCAACGCGGATCGGCGTGGCGCAGCCGGATCAGGTCCGCCGTGGTCAACAGGCGCTCGTCCACCCGGTGCAGCGCGCCGCAGCGATAGACCCTATGGCCGGCGGCGCGCAGGGCCCGGACGGCGCGATAGAGGGCGTCGGCCTCGCGCTGGGGCTGCACCGGCCGGTGGCGCGCGGTGCGGGGCGGATCGCCCAGATCCAGGCGGAACTGCCGGTCGGGCCGGCGGCGGGACAGGGTGCCGGGCCGGGCAGGCATGGCTCAGGCCCTCCCCTCGATGCCGGCGGCGAGATGGGCGCGGACGGCGGCGATGGCCGTGGCCGGGATCTCGCACTCCGGGCTGTCGGGCGGATCGCCCCAGAAGCTGTTCCAGCCCGGCCGGCCGCAGTTGAACCAGCGGTCGAGCTGCTGGGCGAAGTCCCGGACGCGCATCGGGTGCATCTGGGGGCAGCGCTCGGCCAGGATGGCCTCGATGGCCGCCCGCGACGGGCGGTGCGTGTCGAGCGGCTCCGGCGCCGGCGACCGTCCGCAGGCCTTGATCCGCGACTCGGGGGCCGGCGGCATCGGATCGTCGGTCCAGCGCTCTTGGGCCAGCCATGTGGCCGGATTGCAGGGCCGTGGCGCGTCGGGTTGCGCCAGCCGCTCGCGGTAGCGATCCACACCGGATAGCAAATCCTCCCGCGCCGCTCCCCGTTTCCGGGCGGCGAGGTAGGCGCGTTCGGCAGCGGCCCGGCCGACCCGGTGCGGGTAGCGCCCGTACCAGTCGGCGAAGTCCGCCGCCAGCGAGGACCGGGCGGGCGGCGGATGCGCCAGCGGTTCGGTTGGTGGATCGGCCGTTGGATCAACCGGGGGATCGGCTGTCGGCGGGGGGCTTTGGGGGGTGTTTTTTCTTTCTGTAATCTGAATTCTGGAGTCTGCCGCGCGCAGAGGCGGTGACGTCACAGCCGCCGGTTCGCCGGCCGGTTCCTCGACGGCGGTTCGGCGGGCCCGGTGGTCGCGCATCCGCTCCGCGCCGTTGTGGTCGCTCTTGAACTGGCGCTTGTCCCAGGCGCTGAGACGGTCGCCGTCCAGCGTCACGCCCTGCATGGCGGCGCGAATCGAGGCGACGGCGGCGGCGGACAGGTCCAGCGCCGCACCGATCAGGCGGTCGCTCCAGCCGACCAGCGTGCCGCGCGGCACGATTCCGGAGGCGTGGCACAGCATCGCCGCCCACACCGCCAGCACGGCATGCACCGGCTGGCCGCTGTCGGCCGCGACCAGCCGCCATTTCGGATCCATGGCGGTCTCGTTGTACAGGCGAACCCATTTCATGGCGGACCCTCCCCCGGCGGCGCGGTGGCCGGCCGGTGGCAATGCGGCTCCCTGCGGGCACACGACTCCGTGGCTGCAAGGAACAGCGGATTTTAATCCTGATTTCTGATACCCTCCGGACACGCATCGCCGCGTTCCCGCCGTGGGCACGGCAGGGGCTTGGGGCATTGGCGATGATTGCGGTCCTAGCGGGGCGGCCTCGGCGGGGCCGTCCCGTCTCAGGGCGGGGCGCGCGGATACAAGGCAAGGCTCCGGCGTTCACCGCCGCGCGGGCGCGCAACGGTGGGGACAAGACGGGTGCGGCGCGGCCACCGGCAAGGGTGGACGCTGGGCACCGGATGGCGGGGGCTTACGGGGAGAAGCCGGCGCCGGTCAGGGCGGCGCGCGTGGCGATGCCATCGGGCAAAACTCCAGGGTTCACCGGCGCGGGGGCGCGCGGCGTCGGGGGGTGAAGACGCGCATCGCTTCCGACCGTCTGGCGGCCGAAAGCGGCGCGGTCTTCAAAGTCGATGGGGGCGGCTGACTGGCGACCGTAAGACGGTCACGCGGCGGGCCGCGCGCCATGGCGCAGCCGGCGCGATGGCGGACCGGTCGGCGGAAGCGACTGATTTTCAGGATAGATCTGGGATCCGAAGGTGAGCTGGCAGTCGGGCGACGCCCGATCATGCGGATCCCCGGTGCGGAGATGCCGACCGCAGGCCGTGCAAGCGGGTGGTGGCGCGCTGCATCAGCGCCAGCAGTTCGGCCGCGTCGTCGTCGGGCAGATCGGCGAGGGTGTCGCGGTGGCAGAGCGTCCGCACCAGGCGGTCGACGCTGCACCATGTCACCGCGGCGGCGGCCTCGAAGGCTGGCCAGGCGGCCAGGACGGCGCGCTGCGCGTCGGTGAGGGCCGGGTCAGCGGGGGGCATCAGATGGCCCCTTGCCTGTGCCCGATTCGTGCGGGACCATCCTTGCGGAGCATCCACGCGGCGACGTACGGCGCATCAGGAAGGTGAGGACGGCCAATGACCGGCAACAAGCGCAATCCGGTCATCCAGCCCGCCGAATATGACGAGGTGCCCGAACTGACCGACGAGTGGTTCGCCAAGAGCCAACTGCATGAGGCCGGCAAGCCGATGCGCCGCGGTCGGCCACCGGCGGAACGGACGAAGGTGGCAACCACTCTGCGGCTGGACGCCGACGTGGTCGCCCATTTCAAGGCCGATGGTGCCGGCTGGCAAACCCGCATCAACGACGCGCTCCGCCGGATCGCCGGGCTGAGATAAAACGGCCGGAGTCGGATGGCGACTCCGGCCGCTGCCGCTCCGCCGGTACGGACTGGGAGGCCGGCGGAGCGGTGACGGAGGCGCCGGGCGACTCGGCCGACCGGACTCGGGGCGCTCCCGATTGACCGGGCCGGACGGGCGGCGCCTGATTCGGCGACGGGAAAGCGTTGCGCCCGAGCCGGAGCTTGGGGGTTGCGCAGTCGCCCACTGCGAGCGATGCTTCCCGCCGAAACAACCAAGGGTGTGGTGCCTTGCCGGGTCTCCCTGTTCATGTCCGCCGCCTTTTCCCGCGCGGCTTTCCCAGGATCGGCGCGCTGAGGTCGCTGGCGGCCAATGCGATGGGATCGGTCATGAAATCGGGGGGAATCACCGCCTCCATGGCCCGCAGGGTCGTGGCGGTGGGGTTGCCTTCCTGGCGGAGCACGTCACGCACGGTGCTGGGCGGCACGGCTGCGGCTCGGCCGAATGACTGCGCGGTCCACCCCTGATGCCGGGCGAAGGCGCATATCCGATGAATCGAGGCATCGATGTGCATGACGTGTTTCATGCCCATCAAAATCGATCGCTATACCGAGACTGTCAAGAGGATGCTTCGGTGCTGCACGAGATGAATTCATCGGTACGGCGTTCTCGCGCTTTTGCACGGGGTCCGCATAATGCCGGCATGGATACGCCGCCCAAGACCGACATCGCCGCTGCACTCAATCGTGTTCTGCAGACTCACAAAGAGCGTCTGCGGTCCAAGAACCATTGGGCTGGATTGTCGAAGCTGCCAGCCACAACGGTCCTGGACGCATTCAATGGCGCGAACAGCACCATCGACACCTTGAACAAACTTGCGGACGGCGCCGGCATGTCACTGGCCGAGCTGCTGGCCTATGGCGACCCCGATTGGGAAATGCAGGTTAAAACCCGCCGGACCTTCCGCTGCTGGTCTACCGAGGACTTTGACGCCCTGATCCGGGTTCTTGAGCGGCGAATCGAGCCGCGCGACTGCGACGCTTCCTGATCCACCGCTCGATCAGCGGCAGGACCTTGTCCGCACCTTCGCGGCGGCACAGCTGCGTGACCAGCTCGACGGCGCGGTCCTCGCGCGCCTTGCGATGCAATAAGTCTTCGGTCTTTTCGTTCTTCGGTGTGTTCGGCACCGCCAACCCCCCATAGATCATCGCCCTTCCGGGGCCGGCCCCGGCAGGCGGACAGGTGTGCAGCTGGGCACGGGTGCGCGCCCCGGCTCAGCATGGCTCATCGGTGCGGTTGGCAGCCGCATGGGTGGGGAGATGGCGTCTCCCTGCCTCCGCCTTCCCAGGCGGGAAGGCGACAGGCCACGGCATCCTATGGCAGAGCCCCAGCTGCGTTAAAGGAAAAGTTGCGTCGTCCCGCATCCGAACTCCGGAGGTTGCGCGATAACCGCGCGTGACGGCGGCTGGCCTTGCACGAAACGCGCACAGCCAGGGCCGAAGAGTTGGTCGCTTTACCGTGTTTTTTGGGATTGACTCGATAACGGTATACCGCCCATCCTAATACAGGGTATGGCGTGGACGCCAGACCCGTTGAGAGGCGGTTTTCGGGGGAGTCAGCCGATGAAGGTGGCGATCAAGGTTCCGTTACAGCGGCGGAACGGGCCGTAGAATGTGCCGATGGACCGGTCCTTCGGCCGGCTGTCGCGCAGAATGCAGCGCACGCTGCGCCACATGCTGCCGGCGCTGCCGAAAGGCGGCTCGACGCCGCTGGTCGCCTGCAACGTGGTGGTCGACAACCGTTGGACCTCGCACCGGACCTCGATGCGGTTGGACGTGACGTCCTGGCTGCTGCTCGACCACATCGCCGAGACGGAGGGTTACGCGAACCGCGACGTGCTGATCAGCGCGGTGCATGAGCGGTTGCACACCGCGGACCTACCGCTGACGGCGATGGTGCGGCTGTTCCTGCAAACCTACACGGCGCCGGAGGCGGTGCTGGAGTTCCTTGGCCAGTCGCCTCGGGCCCATGGCCGGGGCTTCGTCACCAATCCGCTGACGAACTGACATGGCGTGCGCAGGGCAAAGCACGGCCAGCCTCGTCCGCTGGCATCTGGAAGAAGCCGGGCGGGCCGAGTTGGAGGCGGGGAACACCAACCTCCCCCACCGACGGATGCGCCTGCTGTCCGCGGCCCGCTTTCACCGTGATTGCGCAGACTTGGCACGGGAGGACCTGCCGTGATGCCCAACCTTGAGGCGACCGATTGGCGGGTGTGCCACGCCGCCCGCTTCGACAGCCCCGGCGAGGTCCGCCGGATCCAGTTCCGGCTGGGCGAGCGACTGGTCATCCTCGCCGTGGGCGAGGTGCCGGTGGTGTGCGACATCATCGCCCCCGGCGTCTACACCGTCGACATCCCGGCCCACTACCCGCGCGCCAGCTTCCCGGTGCTGGTGGTCGCGGTGCCGTCGATCGTCGCCTATCTGCTGGCCCATGGCGGCCCGACGAAGGCTCTGCCGGCCGTGCCCCTCGCCGATCCCCACACGGGAGGTGCGAGAAGGTGAGCACGCTCCGCATCGCGGCCGATCCGTCGGCCCTGGAAAGCCTCTACGGGCTGGACCGCTCGGTCCGCGTGGCGACCGCCGCCACGCTTCTGGACGCCGACGAAAGCCATATCCGGCAGTTGCTTCGGGAAGGGGAGTTGGAGGGCCATCGCCTCGGCAAACGCGGCGTGCGCATCTCCGTTGCCTCGATCGAAGCCTACCGGCAACGCGGCGCCATCCGGCCGGCGAAGCGGTCGGCGCAGAAGCCTCCCAAGCCGGCGCCGGCGACCGCCGCCCACCGTGAAGCCCTCGCCGCCTTGCGGGACATGGGAGTCCTGGCGCAGCCTGCGCTGACCAAACCCACAACGCGGCGACGGGGATGACTGTTTACCTGAACAAGGCGCGCGGCCGCTGGATGTATAATTTCGTCCGGAATGGCCAGCGGCATGCCGGCTATTGCGTCGATCCGGCGTCGGGCGAACCGGCGAAGACCAAGACGGACGCCAAGCGCATCGAGGAGGTGTTGAAGGTCGAGGCGGCCAAGGAACAGCCAAGGGCGGTTCCGGCCGGCGCCTTCACGCTCGCGCAGACCTTCGCCGCGCTTGCGACGCGCAAGCGTGGCGGAAAGAACTGGCCCAACGAGACCGTCTATATCCGCGAGATGCTGGCCTGGTTCGGTGCCGACCTGCCCGCATCGGAGATCACCGAACAGCGGATATGGGAGTATGTCGCCTGGTCGCGCGAACAGCCGGTCATGATCTATGTCGGCGGATCGAAGAAGCGGGAACCCGAGTCGGATCCGGCGAAGCTCTACCGGCCATCCGACCGCAAGCGCGCCGACTCGACCATCAACCGCTATCTGATCTGCCTTGGCGAGGCCCTGCGGCTGGTCCATGGGCTGAAGGACACCGGCGGACGCCCGCTCCTTGCCGAGCTGCCGAAGGTGCCTCGGCTGGCGGAACCGGAGCACCTGCCCCGCCCGGTGTCCGACGATGACCTGCAGGCGATCATGCAGCGGGTGCCCCAGCATCTCGCCGACGGCATCCTGCTGGCCCGCCTCATGGGCTTTCGGAAGGGGGAGGTCTTCGCCCTTACGGTCGATCAGGTCGATTTCCAGAACCGGGGGGTGTGGCTGGAGGCCAGCTCGACGAAGGCGAACCGGGCCGAGTTCATCTCGGCCGGAACGGAGGCCATGGAGGTGCTGACCCGGCTGGTCGCCCAGGCGCGCGGTTGGAAGCAGCTGCACCTGCTGACCTACCAGCGCGGCGAGAAGGGCAAGCGCCTGCCGGTGAAGAACCCGAAGCGGGCCTGGCAGACGGCCATGAAGGCGTTGGGGCTGCAATACCGCTTCCACGACACCAAGGCGAGCTACGTGACCGCCGTGGCGCATGTGGCGACCGCCGCCGTCACCCAGCAGCTGGCCCGGCACCGGAGCTATGAGACGACGAAGCGGTATCTCCGGGTGGCCGACCAAGCGGCGCGCAACGCGGTGGAGGCGATCCCGATGAAGGCCATCGCCAATGCGGTGGCGTCGCCAAGTCGCAAACAAGAGTCGCAAACGGATGGAATGGCGGCGACGAAGGCACCGCAGGAACCGGGCAAAGAAAAAGCCTTGGAACCGTTGGGTTCCAAGGCCTTTCCGCTCCCTTCGGAGATGGTCGGAGCGACAGGATTCGAACCTGCGACCCTCAGACCCCCAGTCTGATGCGCTACCAGGCTGCGCTACGCTCCGTCATTTTCACCGCAGTGCTTGCGGCTTGGCTCCTGAAGGGAACGGGACTATAGCGAGACGCTTTCGCGGACGCAACCATTCCCGTAAGGTTTTTTATGTCTTTTTATCACTCTTTTCAGACAGACGTGACAAGACGGAACGCAATGATCTGAGCTCGTCAACCACCAGCGTGATTTCCTGGCGCAGGTCGTCGGACAGGCCCGGCATGTCGTCGCCGTCGAGCGGATCGCCCAAAGCCATTTCCTCGCCGTCTTCGGAGTCCGGCTCGTCGGCATCCTCAGGCAACGGCGGCGGCGGGTCCGATATGCGCCCTTCCTTCAGAAGGCGTTGGACGCCCTTGATCGTATAGCGGTCTTCATACAGCAGCACCTGGATGCGCCGCAGCAACTCCACATCCTCCGGTCGATAATAGCGCCGGCCTCCGCCACGCTTCAGCGGACGGATCTGGGGGAACTTCGTCTCCCAGAAACGCAGGACATGCTGAGGCACATTCAGGTCGGTCGACACCTCGCTGATCGTGCGATAGGCCGTGGCGGATTTCATGGCACGATCAGGCCGCCATCCGGCAGCAGGCAAGCCAAGCCGTGATCGGAGCGGCGATTCGGCACGGCAATGGGCGAGGACATCGTGTCATCAGGCGCGGCCGTTCTCAGGACAGCGCCCGTGCAGGCGTCGGCGCGCCTCCCTCCTGTACCTCGTTGATGCGGTTCTTCAGCACATGGCTGGCGCGGAAGACCAGGACCCGGCGCGGCAGGATCGGCACCTCTTCGCCGGTCTTGGGGTTACGGCCGACCCGCTCCCCCTTCTGGCGGACCTGGAAACTGCCGAAGGACGAGATCTTCACCATCTCCCCCCGTGACAGCGCGTCGGAAATCTCATCCAGGACGGTCTCGACCAGATCGGCCGATTCGTTGCGTGAAAGACCGACTTCCTGGTAGACGGCCTCGCTCAATTGGGCGCGCGTGACGGTGTTCTGGGACATGGCTCGACCTCCCCCGCAACCATTGCGAAGACGGTAATCCGGGGGAAGAAGGTCCGTCAATTCAAAAGCTTGGCAGCCGCAAACCGCTTGGTCGAAGCCAGGGCGGCAGTGCAGTGCAGCAGAACGACGGGGCAGTACCGGGAATGGAGCCTACCAGCGGATCAGCGCCGAACCCCAGGTCAGGCCGCCGCCGATGGCCTCCATCAGGATCAGATCGCCGCGCTTGACCCGGCCGTCGGCCACCGCCTCGCCCAGGGCCAGCGGAATCGATGCCGCCGACGTGTTGCCATGGCGGTCGACCGTCAACACCACCTTCTCCGGCGGCAGCTTCATCTTGCGGGCCAGCCCGTCGATGATCCGCCGATTGGCCTGGTGCGGCACCATCCAGTCGATATCGGAGGCCTCCAGGCCGTTGGCGGTCAATGCCTCCTCCACCACCGCCGACAGCTTGGACACGGCGTGGCGGAAGATCTCCTGTCCGTGCATGCGGACATGGCCGATGGTTCCGGTTGACGACGCACCGCCGTCGACATAGAGCAGATCGTACTGGCTGCCGTCGGAATGCAGGTGGGTCGACAGCACGCCGCGGTCGCTCGAGTCGCCCTTGCCTTCATAGGCGTCCAGCACAATGGCGCCGGCACCGTCGCCGAACAGAACGCAGGTGGTGCGGTCGTTCCAGTCGAGGAGGCGGGAGAAGGTCTCCGCCCCAATCACCAGGGCGCGGCGGGCCTGGCGGTTACGCAGGAAATTGTCGGCGACGGACAGCGCATAGACGAAACCGGCGCAGACCGCCTGGATGTCCATGGCGAAGCCGGTCGTGCCCAAGGCGGCCTGGACCTTGGTCGCGGTGGCAGGAAAGGTGTTGTCGGGAGTCGTCGTGGCCAGGATGATGCAGTCGATGCTGGCTGCCGGCACCCCGGCATGCTCCAGAGCACGCATCGCCGCGGCGATCGCGAGGTCGGAGGTCTTCTCCCCCTCCGCCGCGATATGGCGGGACTTGATGCCGGTGCGCTGGACGATCCACTCGTCTGTCGTGTCGACCCGCTGTTCCAGATCGCGATTGGTGACGACGTTGCCCGGCAGGAAGATGCCGCAACCCAGGACTCGGGAACGCATGACCATGTTCAGCCCGCCGCCGCCTTCGTGTCGGGAAGAGAGGCCGCGTCGGCTATGCGCCCCATCTCTTCCTTGATGCGTTCGTTGAATCCGTGCGTCGCCAGATTGATGGCGACGGCAACGGCGTTGGCGAAGCCGACCGCGTCGGTGCCGCCATGGCTCTTCACGCAGACGCCGCGCAGCCCCAGGAACATCGCGCCGTTGTAACGCCGCGGATCGATCCGTTCACGGAAGCGCTTGAAGGCGCCGCGTGCCAGCAGATAGCCGATCCGCGCCAGGAACGACGTCGCGAAGGTCCGGCGCAGGAATTCGGAGAACAGCTTGGCCGTCCCCTCCGCCGTCTTCAGCGCCACGTTGCCGGTGAAGCCGTCGGTGACGATGACGTCCACCGTGCCGAGCCCGATGTCGGTGCCCTCGACGAAGCCATGGAAACGGCCGGGCAACGGCATGTCGCGCAGGCTGGCCGCCGCGGCACGCACCACCTCGTTGCCCTTCATGTCCTCCGACCCGATGTTCAGCACACCGATCGACGGCTCCGGCAGGCCCAGGATGGCACGCGCGAAGACGGCCCCCATCACGGCGAACTGGACGAGATTCTCGGGCTGGCATTCGGCATTGGCGCCGAGGTCCAGCATCACGCTCTCGCCCCGCTGCGTCGGGAAGAAGGAGGCCATCGCCGGCCGGTCTATTCCCGGCAGCGTCTTCAACACGAATTTCGCCATCGCCATCAGGGCGCCGGTGTTGCCCGCCGATACCACGCACGCCGCCTCGCCGGCCGCAACCGCGTCGATGGCGAGGCGCATGCTGGACTGGCGGCCGGCACGCAGCGCCACCGCCGGCTTGGCGTCACCGGCCACGAAGTCGGCGGTATGGCGGATTTCCGCCACCGCCTTCAACGCAGGCCGCTGGTTCAGCAGCGGTTCGACCCGCTGCCGGTCGCCATACAGCAGAAAACGCACGTCGGGATGGCGCTCCCGCGCGATGTCCGCCCCGGCCACGACCATGTCGGGGCCGAGATCGCCACCCATGGCATCCAGGGCGATGGTCAGGCGCTGGCTCACCGCGAACAGGCTCCCCGGCTACGCCCCCGGCGGGGGCGACAAGCACCCCCGGACATCGGGGCCTCAAACAACGCGATCGGGATCAAGCGGCCGCGGTGCCGCTCTGAACCACTTCGCGCTGGTCGTAATGGCCGCAAGACCCGCAGACGTGGTGCGGACGCTTCAGCTCGCCGCAGTTCGGGCACTCGTTGTAGGCCGAGGTCGGCAGAGCGTGGTGCGAACGCCGCATGTTGCGCCGCGACTTGGAGGTCTTCTTCTTCGGAACAGCCATGACCGTAAACTCTCTTCATTGGAAAGGGCGGCCCGAACAGGGGCCGCCCAGCGCGAGCGGCATTCAATAAGGCAAATGCCCCCAAAGGGCAAGCCCGAACAACCCCCTTTTCACACAGGAAAGCCCACTCATTGGAGGGGGTGAAGTCCTTGGTGAGATCCGCGGGCACCGCGGTGGTCAGCTCCGCGATTTCAACTGCTGCAGCACGGCGAAAGGGTTCGGCTTCTCCGGCTCCTCCACTGCAGCCGCCTCTTCCGGGCCGTCGTCATACCCTTCGAACTCGACATCGGGGGCCTGGGGATAGGGATCGAGGCCCAGCGACAGATGCTGCGTCGCCAGCTCGCCGATGTCGATTCGGTTGTTCTCCATCGGCTCGGGACTCTCCTCGTCCGACAAGGACGGGTCGATGTCGATCTCCAGGCCCGGATCCTCGATCAGCGACTCCGGCGCGAACAGCGCCTCGAAGGATTCGCTGACATGGGCCGGCACCGGTTCCAGCGAGACGACGCAGGTCTGGACCACGTCGGCCTCCAGCGTGCCGGAAACGCGGATCATCTGGCCGCCGCGCACCGCGCGCAGCCGCACCGTCGCGGTCAGGCTGCCGACCTCTTCCAACTCCAGCCGCTCGGCGAGCGCGCGCCGCTCCGCCTCCGTCGCCTCGATGGTCTCGGTCACGTTGGCGCGCCGAACGGCGTCGGCGGTGACGATGCGCGAGAATTCAGGGGCCGGCAGGGCGCGGTTCTCAGGGCTCATGGCGAAAGACTTTCTGATCGGACAACAGCGGCGGGCGACCGGGCGCCCCATTCCTTCTGTCACATGCAGCCGCGGACGGCGAAAGGCAAGCCCCCAGACGCCGCGCGGACACAGCATCCACGGCGAGCATCCCCATAGATATAGAGTGTAGCCATCATGCCGGCACCGGAGCGAAGCGAGCCTCGCCCCGCAGCAGCGTCTCCAACGCGAGCGCATCGAGCGCCGCAGCCGACGCCCGGACATAGGCGGCCATGGCGGCGAGCGCACCGTCCGGCACCGGGTCGACCGTGCCGTACAGGTTGTTGTCGAGCGCGACCTCCAGCCTGCGGTCGCCGGTTTCGGCCAGCGCCTCGTCATAGGCGCGGATGCGGCCGGCCATGCCGCGGGCCATGGTCTTGACCCGGCGGGCGATGCCGCTGTCGCCGGCCCCCATTTCCATCAGCGACTTCTCGAAATCGTCGACCATGGTCTCGTAGAGGCGCCGGGACAGCGCGGCCGCCTCGCCCCCCTGCCCCTTCAGCCGGCGCATGACCAGGAACAGATGCAGGGCCATCATCTCGAACCGGCCGTCCAGCGTATCGGGCACGCCGAGCACACGGTAGAAGCCGGGTTCGCGGGCTTGGCCGACCAAGGCGGTGAACAGTCCGGCGACCGCCGCGGCGATGCCGGCGGACCCACCGCCACCGATACCGCCACCAATCCCCAGGCGGCCCATCAGCCGGCCGATGATGCTGTCCGACACGAACGGATCCCCTCTCCCGACTCGGAGTCTCGTTGACAGGGCGAAGCGCCCGGTGCGATTGTCCGGAATTGCGTGGACGGCCGTCCGCTGCCGGCGCCGTCCGCCCCGCCGGCTCCATCATAGCCCGAGCACCATGACCAGATCGAACTTTTCCGCTCTCCGCACCGCCCTGCTGGGCAGCGCCCTGCTCGCCGCCACCGCGGCGGCCGGCTGCTCGCCCACCGTCGCCACCCGCGGCAACCTGACGGACCCGGAGCTGGTGGCTGAACTGCAACCCGGCCAGAGCCGCCGCGACGACGTCGCCGCGGTGCTGGGCACGCCGACCTCGGTGGGCACCTTCGATCCGAACGTCTGGTACTATATCGGGCAGAAGACCGAGAAGACCGCCTTCTTCGAGCCGGAGGTGACCGAGCGCCGAGTCGTCATCGCCCATTTCGACGATGCCGGCGTCCTGCGCCAGATCAAGACGCTGGATAAGTCGAACGGCCAGGACATCGACCTCGTCGAGCGCACGACGCCCACCTCGGGCCGCGAGATGGGCTTCCTCGAGCAGATGATGGGCAACGTCGGCCGCTTCTCCGCCAAGGACGCCAAGGGCAAGGGTCCGGGCAGCTGATCGGACCGGCTTGGGTGAGCACCACCGAAACCGACCTGCGCCATATGCTGGCCGCCCTGTCACTCGCCGCGCGCGGGCTCGGGCGGACCTGGCCCAATCCGGCGGTCGGGTGCGTGCTGGTGCGCGACGGTTCCGTGATCGGCCGCGGCTGGACCCAGCCGGGTGGCCGCCCCCATGCGGAGACGGAGGCGCTGGCCCATGCCCGCGCCCTCTCCGGCGGGGCGGCGGGTGCGACCGCCTATGTCACGCTGGAACCCTGCAACCATTATGGCAAGACGCCGCCCTGCGCCCTGGCCCTGGTCGAGGCGAAGGTGGCGCGCGTGGTCGTCGCCTGCGGGGATCCCGACCCGCGGGTCGCCGGCGGCGGGCTGACCCGGCTGCGCGACGCCGGCATCACCGTCACCACCGGCCTGTGCGAGGCGGAGGCGCTGGCCCTCAACGAGGGCTTCTTCAACCGCATCACGCTGGGCCGCCCGCTGGTCACCTGCAAGGTCGCCAGCACGCTGGACGGCCGCATCGCCACCCGCAGCGGCGAGTCGCAATGGATCACCGGCCCGACCGCGCGGGCCTGGGGCCATCGGCTGCGCGCCAGCCATGACGCCATCCTGGTCGGGATCGGCACCGCGCTGGCCGACGATCCCGAGCTGACCTGCCGCCTGCCCGGCCTGGGCGACCGCAGCCCGGTGCGGGTGGTGGTCGACAGCGGCCTGCGCCTGCCCCCGGCCGCGAAGCTCGCCGCCGGTGCCCGCCGCATTCCGACCTGGGTCGTCACCGGCCCCGCCCCCGATGCCGCGCGGGCCGAAGCGCTCGAAGCCCTCGGCGTCGAGGTGATCCCGGTCGCCGCCGGCCCGGACGGCCGGGTCGATCCTGCCGCCGCCCTCGCCGCGCTGGCGTCCCGCGGCCTGACCCGCGTTCTGGTCGAAGGCGGCGCCGCGTTGGCCGGCACGCTGTTCGGCGCCGGGCTGGTCGACCGGCTGGAATGGTTCCGCGCGGCGTCGCTGATCGGCGGCGACGGGCTGCCGGCGGTCGCCGGCTTCCACGTCGAGGCGCTGACCGCCATGGTCCGGTTCGAGCGCACCGCCGTCCGCGCCGCCGGGGCCGACCTTGCCGAAAGCTACCGCCGGGTTGCCCCTGCGGAAACGGCCTGACCCGATCAGTCCGGCCGGCGCAACAGACCGTTGCGTCCGACGCGGCATCGCGCGCGCTTCCCCTGGCCGCGAAACCTGCTAAATTCGCCGCATGTTCACCGGAATCATCACCGATGTCGGGCGCGTCCGGGCCGTAGAGCGGCAGGGCGACACCCGGTTCACCATCGAGACCGCCTTCGACACGGAGACGATCGCGATCGGGGCGTCCATCGCCCATAACGGCGTCTGCCTGACGGTCATCGAAAAGGGACCAGGGGCCTACGTCATCCAGGCGTCGGGGGAAACCCTGTCGAAGACGACGCTCGGCGGCTGGGAGGCCGGCACGCGGATCAACCTGGAACGCGCGCTGAAGGTCGGCGACGAGCTGGGCGGCCACATCGTGTCCGGCCACGTCGACGGTGTCGGCCGGCTGCTGTCGATCCGCCCCGACGGCGAGTCGCTGCGCCTGACCTTCGAGGCGCCGGACAACCTCGCCAGATACATCGCCTCCAAGGGCTCCGTCGCCATCGACGGCGTGTCGCTGACCGTCAACGAGGTCGACGGCAACCGCTTCGGCGTCAACATCATCCCCCACACCCAGACCGCCACCACTTTCGGCGGGCTGAAGGAGGGCGATGCGGTCAATCTCGAAATCGATATGCTGGCGCGCTACGTCGCCCGGCTCGCGGGGCAGGAATGACGTCCGAGTTTCACAACTACCTGTCGACCGCCGAAGAGATCATCGAAGAGGCGCGTCAGGGCAGGATGTTCATCCTGGTCGACGACGAGGACCGGGAGAACGAGGGCGATCTGGTGATCCCCGCCTCCTGCGCCACGCCGGAAGCGGTGAACTTCATGGCCAAGCACGGGCGCGGCCTGATCTGTCTCACCATGGACCGGCCGAACATCGAGCGGCTGCGCCTGCCGCTGATGGCACAGCAGAATGCCTCGCGCCACCAGACAGCCTTCACCGTCTCCATCGAGGCGCGCGAGGGCGTCACCACCGGCATCTCCGCCGCCGACCGCGCCCACACCATCGCGGTCGCCATCAACCCGGCGTCGGGCCCGCAGGACCTCGCCACCCCCGGCCACATCTTCCCGCTGCTGGCCCGCGAGGGCGGCGTGCTGGTGCGCGCCGGCCATACCGAGGCCTCGGTCGACATCGCCCGGCTGTCCGGCCATTCCTCGTCGGCGGTGATCTGCGAGATCATGAACGACGACGGCACCATGGCCCGCCTGCCGGATCTGGTGCAGTTCGCCCAGTTCCACGGGCTGAAGGTGGGCACCATCGCCGACCTGATCGCCTATCGCCGCCGCACCGAGACCATCGTCGAGCAGGTGCTGGCCGGCAATCTCGACAGCAGCTACGGCGGTCGTTTCCAGAGCTATGTCTACATCAACAAGATCCAGTACGCCGAACACATCGCGCTGGTCCGCGGCGACATCTCCGGCGACGAGCCGGTGCTGGTGCGCATGCATGCCCAGTCGGTGCTGGACGACGTGCTGGGCGACCGCAACTCCGGCCGCGGCAACGACCTCCATGCCTCGATGGAACTGATCGCCAAGGAAGGCCGCGGCGTCGTCGTGCTGCTGCGCGAGCCGAACCCGAACGGCCTGTCCACCGTCCTGAAGGCCCGGCTGGAAGGCCAGGCCAGCAGCGCGCCGGAACTGCGCGATTATGGCATCGGCGCGCAGATCCTGCTGGATCTGGGCGTGCGCAAGATGGTCCTGCTGTCCAACCGCAAGAAGCCGATCATCGGGCTGGAGGGCTACGGCCTGACCGTGGTCGGCCATCGTGCGATCACGCCGGGCGCCGCCGATCCCGGTGACGACTGAGGACAAGACCGAGGACAAGACCGCCGCCGGATGACCGACACGCCCCACATCATGGTCGTGGACGCCCGCGTCCATGAGGACATCGCCGAGGAACTGGTGCGTGGCGCCGTCGCGGAGCTTGACCGCGCCGGCGCCACGCACATCCGCTATGGCGTGCCCGGCTGCCTGGAGCTTCCGGCGGCGATCATGTACGCCATTCGCTCGATGGATTTCTTCACCGCCCGCAAGCGCTTCGACGGCTATGTCGCGCTGGGCTGCGTGATCAGGGGCGAGACGACACGGTACGACACGATCTGTGCCGAAAGCGCCCGCGGCTTGCAGGATCTGGCGCTGCGCTACAGCCTGGCGGTCGGAAACGGCATCCTGAACGTAGAGAATCGCGAGCAGGCCTGGGCGCGGGCCACAGTCGGATCGGTCAATATGGGTGGGCGCGCCGCGCGGGCCTGTCTTGACATGATTGACCTGAAGCGCAAATTCCGCCTCTATCCGCGCTGATCCCGGCATCTCCCCTTTTTTAGCGACTGCATGACCATGAGCAACGACGACGCGGGCAGCCCCGTGACACCCGAACGCGCCCCCGGCGAGTCCAAGGCCGGGAAAAGCAAGTCCCGCAAGAACAAGACCGGCGGCGGCTCCGCCAAGGCCCGCCGCAAGGCTGCCCGTCTGGCCGCGGCCCAGGCGCTCTACCAGATCGACCTCGCCCAGGCGCCGGTCGAGAACGTCGTCGGCGAGTTCGTCGCCCACCGGCTGGGCGAGGAGATCGACGGCGCCAAGTTCGTCTCCGGCGATCCGCAGCTGTTCGCCGACATCGTCCGCGGCGCCATCCACCGCCGGGCGGAAGTGGACGGGGTTCTGGGCGCCGCGCTCGACCCGCGCTTCCCGATCGAGCGGCTGGAGCTGCTGCTGCGTGCCATCCTGCGGGCCGGCGCCTATGAGATCGCGGTCCATCTCGATACCCACCCGCGCATCCTGATCAGCGAGTATGTCGACGTCGCCCGCGCCTTCTTCTCCGGCCGCGAGCCGGCGATGGTGAACGGCGTCCTCGACCATGTCGCCCGCGCGCTGCGTGCCGACGACCTCGCCAAGCCCGACCCCGACCGCAACCCGGCCGACGAGTGAGCCGGGAGCCCTCTCCCCACCCGGGAGAGGAGCAACAGGCGTCCCCACCATGAGCACGCCCAAGACCATGGCCAACACCAGCGGCGAGTTCGGCCGCATCACCCGCTTCTTCAAGCCGCTCGCCGCCGGTTTCGCCGGGGCCCGCGGCCTGCGGGACGATGCCGCCGTGTTCGGCGTGCCGGAGGGGCGGGAACTGGTGGTCACCACCGACGCCATGGTCGCAGGCGTCCATTTCTTCCCCGACGACGCGCCCGGCGACATCGCCGCCAAGCTGATGCGCAGCAACCTGTCCGACCTCGCCGCCATGGGGGCGGAGCCGCTGGCCTACACGCTGGTGACCGCCCTGCCTCGCGGGCTGCCGGACTCCTGGCTGGAGGCGTTCGCCGCCGGCCTGGGCGCGGATCAGCAACAGTTCGGGATCGCGCTGGCCGGGGGCGATTCGGTCTCGACCACGGGTCCGGTCACCCTGTCGGTGACCGCCTTCGGGCTGGTGCCGGCAGGCCGGGCCCTGCCGCGCTGGGGCGGGCGACCGGGCGACCGGGTCTTCGTCACCGGAACCATCGGCGACGCCGCGCTGGGGCTCGAGATCGCCTATGGCCGGCTCGACCTGCCGGACGAGGAAGCCAGCGGCCATCTGTTGCGCCGCCTGCGCCGGCCGGACCCGCGCACCGGCATCGGCCCCCGCCTGATCGGGCTGGCCGGCGGCGCACTCGACGTGTCGGACGGGCTGGTCGCCGATCTGGGCCATCTGTGCGAGGAGTCGGGCTGCGCCGCCCTCCTGCAGGCCGAGGCGGTGCCGCTGTCGGACGCCGCCCGCGGGGCCATTGACGGCGATCCGGCCCGGCTGGCGCTGGCGATCACCGGTGGCGACGATTACGAACTGCTGTTCAGCGCGCCCGAATCGGCGCGGGACGCCCTCGCCGCCCTGTCGGCCGCTGGCGGCGTCGCCATCACCGAGATCGGCTCGCTCCTCCCTGGGGAGGCCGGCACCGTCACCGTCCTCGACGGCACGGGCGCCGCCCTGCCGCTGACCCGTCGCGGCTGGGACCATTTCTGACCCCGCTTGCGCCTTTGCCACTGGCCCCTATGACGCCTTAAGACAATGGAAAGCATCCGCGTCGCAGGGTGCGGCTTGGTGTTTTGCGAAGGTGTGCTGCGGTGGTCAAGGCCCTGATCGTGCTCGTGCTGGGCATCGTGCTGCTGGGCGGCGCCAGCGTCGGCGGCTGGTTCGCCTATCAGAAATACTATGTCGACCGGCAGGACGAACCGAAGAAGGTCGAACCGCCGCCCAAGCCGCCCACCGCATTCGTCCGGCTGCCGCCGCTGGTGGTGCCGATGATCGGCCCGTCCCGAGTCGAGCAATTCGTGACCGTCGTGGTGGCGGTCGAGGTGGTTCTGGAAAAGCAACCGATGGTCCAGGCCAACCAGCCGCGCCTGACCGACGCCTTTCTGACCGCGCTCTATGGCGGCATCGCCGACCAGTCGATCCTGAAAGGGGCATTGGTCAATATTCCTGCCGTAAAGGCCAAATTGGTGGAAGCCGCCGGCAAAATCGTTGGCAAGGACGCAGTGCAGGACGTTCTTGTCCAGGCGGTTACACAGCGCAATCTCTGAACGCTTCTCCACCCACACGCAT
This sequence comes from Azospirillum thiophilum, assembly GCF_001305595.1. Classification (NCBI taxonomy): domain Bacteria; kingdom Pseudomonadati; phylum Pseudomonadota; class Alphaproteobacteria; order Rhodospirillales; family Azospirillaceae; genus Azospirillum; species Azospirillum thiophilum. Next base: position 2,013,528 of record NZ_CP012401.1, on the reverse strand, counting down.
TCGGCACCCATTGTGCAGTGCAGAAGCGCGGTGGTACCGACAAAGGTCAGTACCTCCCCTGGCCATTTCGCCGCGCTGCCATTGACGGTGCGGCGGTTGCAAAGCGCTGCCGCGGGGGGCATGCTTTTTCCGACAATACTTGCGCCCGACTACTCCCTCTCTTCGCAGACATCGGGAGACAGCCTTTCCGGGGCGCGACCTTAAAATCAAACGGGGGATGCGATGGCTTTAGCGTTCATCGTCATCATCGCCGCCGGCCTGCTTGCGCTGGCCTACGGTTTTCGCACCGGAAAAGAAGTCATGGCCGCATCGCCGGGATCCGAACGGATGCAGGCCATCGCCGCCGCGGTGCAGGAGGGGGCGCGTGCCTATCTGAACCGCCAATACACCACAATCGCCATCGCCGGATCCGTGCTGCTGGTCATCCTGTGGGCGACTCTCGGCTTTCCGGTCGCGCTGGGCTTCCTGATCGGCGCCGTGCTGTCGGGCAGCGCCGGCTATATCGGCATGAACGTTTCGGTCCGCGCCAACGTCCGTACCGCGGAGGCCGCGACCCGTGGGCTGGCGCCGGCGCTGGACATCGCCTTCAAGTCGGGCGCCATCACCGGCATGCTGGTGGTCGGGCTGGGGCTGCTTGGAGTCGGCGGCTATTTCGGCGTCCTGACCCTGATCTACCGCGTCAACGACCCGGTGGAGGTGCGCACCGTGCTGGAGGCGCTGGTCGCGCTCAGCTTCGGTGCCTCGCTGATCTCCATCTTCGCCCGGCTGGGCGGCGGCATCTTCACCAAGGGGGCCGACGTCGGTGCCGACCTCGTCGGCAAGGTCGAGGCCGGCATTCCGGAGGACGACCCGCGCAACCCGGCGGTCATCGCCGACAATGTCGGCGACAATGTCGGCGACTGTGCCGGCATGGCCGCCGACTTGTTCGAAACCTACGCCGTCACCATCGTCGCCACCATGCTGTTGGCGGCGATTTTCTTTTCCGGCGGGGTTTTGCGGCTGATGCTGGTCTATCCGCTGCTGATCGGCGCGGTCTGCATCCTGGCGTCGGTCGCCGGCACCTTCGCGGTGAAGCTGGGCGCCGACAACGCCATCATGAAGGCGCTCTACAAGGGGCTGGCGGTGGCAGCCGGCCTGTCGCTGGTGCTGATCCTGATCGTCACCGCGATCCTGTTCGGCTTCACCCGCGCCATCGTCATGGCCGACGGCACGGCGATCAACGGCTTCAACCTGATCGTCTCCGCCCTGGTCGGGCTGGGCGTCACCGGCCTGCTGGTCTGGATCACCGAATACTACACCTCGACCGCCTTCCGGCCGGTGCGCAGCGTCGCCAAGGCGTCGGAGACCGGACACGGCACCAACGTCATCCAGGGGCTGGCGGTGTCGATGGAATCGACCGCCCTGCCGGTGATCGTGATCTGTGCCGGCATCCTGATCGCCCATGGCCAGGCCGGCGTCTTCGGCATCGGCATCGCCGCGACGACGATGCTGGCGCTGGCCGGCATGGTGGTCGCGCTCGACGCCTATGGGCCGGTCACCGACAATGCCGGCGGCATCGCCGAGATGGCGGACATGCCCGCCAACATCCGCGTCACCACCGATGCGCTGGACGCCGTCGGCAACACCACCAAGGCGGTGACCAAGGGCTATGCCATCGGGTCGGCCGGGCTGGCGGCGCTGGTGCTGTTCGCGGCCTATGTCCAGGATCTCGGCCATTACTTCCCGAACGTTCCTGTCGAGTTCCGGCTGAACGACCCCTATGTCGTGGTCGGGCTGCTGGTGGGCGGGCTGCTGCCCTACCTGTTCGGCGCCATGGGCATGACCGCGGTCGGCCGTGCCGCCGGATCGGTGGTGGTCGAGGTGCGGCGCCAGTTCCGCGAGATCCCCGGCATCATGGAGGGAACCGCCAAGCCGGACTACGGCCGTGCCGTCGACATGCTGACCCGGGCCGCGATCAAGGAGATGATCATACCGTCCCTGCTGCCGGTGCTGGCCCCGGTGGTGCTGTACATGGTCATCGCCGCCATCGGCGGACAGGCCGCCGGCTTCGCCGCGCTCGGCGCCATGCTGCTCGGCACCATCGTCACCGGCATCTTCGTCGCCATCTCGATGACGTCAGGCGGCGGCGCCTGGGACAATGCCAAGAAATACATCGAGGAGGGCAACCACGGCGGCAAGGGGTCCGACGCCCACAAGGCGGCAGTGACCGGCGACACCGTCGGCGACCCCTACAAGGACACCGCCGGCCCGGCGGTGAACCCGATGATCAAGATCACCAACATCGTGGCGATCCTGCTGCTGGCGATCCTGGCGCAGTACGGGTGAAGTGTTGGGGAGGGGGGGATAGCGACTTCAGCGGCTGCCCCCTCCCCAACCCTCTCCCGCTGCGCGGGAGAGGGTTGGGGCGCTTGTTCGGAAGGGTGGCGGCAGTCCCCTCTCCCGCGGGAGAGGGGGAGGGTTAGGGAGGGGGCAAACACCCGCACCCAAAGGAACTCACACCCCCGGCGAGGCCTCCGGAGCCAGCTGCTCCACGAACTCGTTGAAGTCCGAGGCTTCGCGGAAGTCCTTGTACACCGAGGCGTAGCGGATATACGCGACCTGATCCAGGGTCTGCAGAGCCTCCATGATCTTCTCGCCGATCTGCTTCGACGGAATCTCGCTCTCGCCGGAGGATTCGAGCTGGCGGACCAGGCTGTTCACCACCCGGTCGATGCGGTCGCCATCGATCGGGCGCTTGCGCAGCGCGATCCGCATCGACCGCAACAGCTTCTCGCGGTCGAAGGGTTCGCGCTGGCCGTTGCTCTTCACCACCGTCAGCTCGCGCAGTTGAACGCGTTCGAAGGTGGTGAAGCGGGCGCTGCAACTCGGGCAGAAGCGCCGCCGGCGGATCGCCGAGTTGTCCTCCGTCGGGCGCGAGTCCTTGACCTGGGTGTCCTCGTTTCCGCAGAACGGGCAGCGCATCTCGTGGTTTCCCCGTGGATTACAGCGTGGGCGATTACAGTGTCGGGTAGATCGGGAACTGACGGCACAGGCCGCGGACACGTTCGCGCATCGCGGCCTCGACGGCCGTGTTGTCGCCGGAGTTGCTGGCGGCCAGCCCGTCCAGCGTCTCCACGATCATCTCGCCGACCTGTTTGAACTCGGCGACGCCAAAACCGCGGGTGGTCGCTGCCGGGCTGCCCAGACGGACGCCCGAGGTGATCATCGGCTTCTGCGGATCGAACGGCACGCCGTTCTTGTTGCAGGTCATGCCGGCATGCTCCAGGCTGGCTTCCGCCGCCTTGCCGGTCAGGTTCTTCGGCCGCAGGTCGACCAGCACGATGTGGCTGTCGGTGCCGCCCGACACGATGTCGAGCCCGCCGTCGATCAGCGTCTTCGCCAGCACCTGGGCGTTGTCGACCACCGCCTGGGCGTAGGTCTTGAACTCCGGACGCAGCGCCTCGGCGAAGGCGACGGCCTTGGCGGCGATGACATGCATCAGCGGGCCGCCCTGCAGGCCGGGGAACACCGCCGAGTTGATCTTCTTGGCGATGTCTTCCCGGTTGGTCAGCACCATGCCGCCGCGCGGGCCGCGCAGCGTCTTGTGGGTGGTGGTGGTTGCGACGTCGGCATAGGGGAAGGGGTTCGGGTAGACGCCGCCGGCGATCAGGCCGGCATAGTGGGCGATGTCCACCATGAAATAGGCGCCGACCTCGTCCGCGATGGCGCGGAAGCGCTCATAGTCGAGCACGCGCGGATAGGCGGAGCCGCCAGCGATGATCAGCTTCGGCTTGTGTTCGCGCGCCAGCGCCTCGACCTGATCGAAGTCGATCAGATGGTCGTCCTTGCGCACGCCGTACTGGACCGCCTTGAACCACTTGCCCGACATGTTGGGCGCGGCACCATGGGTCAGGTGGCCGCCGGCGGCCAGCGACATGCCGAGCACGCAGTCGCCCGGCTGCAGCAGGGCCAGCATCACCGCCTGGTTGGCCTGGGAGCCGGAGTTGGGCTGCACGTTGGCGAAGTCGCAGCCGAACAGCTTGCAGGCGCGCTCGATCGCCAGCGTCTCGGCGACGTCGACGAACTCGCAGCCGCCATAGTAACGCTTGCCCGGATAGCCTTCGGCATACTTGTTGGTGAGGACGGAGCCCTGCGCCTCCAGCACCGCCTGCGAGACGATGTTCTCGGACGCGATCAGTTCGATCTGCTCCTGCTGGCGCACCAGCTCGTCGCGCACCGCGCGGGCCAGTTCGGGATCGGTCTCGGCGAGCGAGGCGGCGAAGAAGCGGCCGATCTCGGCGGCGTTGGTGGTGGTCATGGCGGGAGGTTCCTCATCGAAGGCATGAAGCGGTCCGGGAAGCATCGGACAGGTCGCTCCAAACGGGTCGTACCGGGATCTTTCGCGCCCCGGTTGCGGGCCTTGCGGCCGAGTTCGTCAGGTTTGCGGACGGGCGTCGGCCCATCCCGGCATGAATGGGCGTCAGCCCATCTTGGCGATACGGCGGCTGTGGCGTTCGCCACCTTCGAAGCCGGCCTTCAGGAAGACCTCGACGCAGTCCTTGGCGATCTCCGGACCGACGATGCGAGCGCCCAGCGCGATCACGTTGGCGTCGTTGTGCTCACGCGACAGGCGCGCGGTCGTGACGTCGTGGACAAGCGCGGCGCGGATGCCGGGATGGCGGTTGGCGGCGATGCTGATGCCGATGCCGCTGCCGCAGATCAGCACGCCGCGCTGCGCCCGGCCGTCGGTGACGGCGACGGCCAGCGCCGCGGCGAAGTCCGGGTAATCCACCGAGGCCGGACCGTCGGTACCGAGATCGAGGACGGTGTAGCCGGCACCTTCAAGTTGCCCGGCGATCTGAGCCTTCAGCTCATAGCCGGCGTGGTCGGAGGCGAGCGCTACGGTGCGGACGGTCATGACGGCGGAAACTCCGGTGCGTGCGGTACGGATACGGTAACGGATGCTGCGGCGAAAGACGCCCGAACCCTACCAGATGTCGATGCGAACCGCCACTGCCACACCATGACATGGATGCATGGCAATGTTGGGAATGACGGGGCCGGGAACAGGGGTGCCCCCCCGGGCCGATTGCGCTCATCCCCTCCCGGCGCCCAGATGCCGCAGCCCCCGCCCTTGCTTCCATCACCGCCACTGCCCCCGACGCCACGAAAGTTTAGACACGGATTTCACCTCTTCGTTGTCGAGCCGGTCAAACAAGGGAGATAGCCGATTCGTTATAGGGCGAGGCAGTTGGCCAATTGCCGCACCGGGATCGGCGGAAAATCCAAAGCCGGCGCTTACTAGACTGCCCTTAAAGGCGCGGCACAGCCACAACCGGCGGACGGTTTTCAGCGAAGGCTGATTTATGCCGTATTCCTTTGTTCTGATCGACAAGAGCAACTAATTTGCCGATTGCCGAATTTATATTGACACCCAAATCACGGTATGCAACTTGGTTCCTACGGACAAATGAAAAACCAGGACACAGTGCAATGAGCGACCAGCTTCGCGCCGATGTACCGGACAATGCGCTGCTGCGGATGACCGCCGACATCGTATCGGCGTATGTCAGCAAGAACGTATTGCCTGCTCAGCAAATCCCCGACGTGATCAATACGGTCTATTCGTCGCTGACGGGCCTGAATGGTCAGCCGCGTGAAATCGCGGCGGAGCCGCTGAAGCCTGCAGTTCCGATTCGAAAGTCGGTCACGCCGGAATACATCGTCTGCCTGGAAGACGGTAAGAAGCTGAAGATGCTGAAACGGCACCTCCGCTCGACCTACAACATGTCGCCGGACGAATATCGGGTCCGCTGGGGACTTCCGCCCGATTATCCGATGGTCGCACCGAATTATGCCGCTCAGCGTTCGGAATTCGCCAAGCGCATCGGCCTGGGCCGCAGTTCCGGCCGCCAGACCCGCCGCAAGGCCGGCTGACTCCGCATCGTCCGTATGCAACGCGGGCCGGTTCCCCTGGGAACGCGGCCCGCTCGCGTGTCCGGCCCAGCCGACCGAGCCGGACTGGATGCCAGTAACTTGCATCGGACCGATTGAAGGCGGAATCGCTTCTACGAAGCCTCCCGCCCCTTTGACCGGCTGCCTCAGTTGGCGCAGCCCTTGCGGCCGGAAAGGCGGCAGTTGAAGCGGTCGACATTGCGGCCCAACTCCCGCCCGGTCGCCATATTCTCGTCATTCAGGCAGGTCAGGTAGGCCATCGACTTGTCGACATAGTCCTTCACCTCGCCCTGGCAGGACGACATCCTGTCGGCGCTGAGAAAGGTGGACGGATCGTCCATGCACAACGGCACGCCCGGCTTCAGGCACCCCGCAACCGTTGCGGCCGGCTGGGTTTCGACGGCGTTCGCCGGGGCAGTCTGCTTGTCGCCCGGCCGCCCGCCACCGGCATGGGCCGGCGCCGCATGGTTCTGCGACGTCTGATTGGCGGCGGAGGCCGGCCGGAAGGCCACCTGGGATGCCAGCAGGGTTGCGGCCAGCGCCACCGACATCACCGACACCCGCAGGAAAGCCGTCACACGAACCATCGCCTCGATCCTCCGCTGTTTCGTTCTTCCGGCCGAACGGCGCCGGACAAGCGCCCTTCATAAGCGCCGTCCGTTCAGCGAAGGGCGGTTCTACAAGCGTTACACCCCCTGCGCCAGTGTCAACGGGCAGGCATAGGTCTACTGTCCGGGGCGAGCGGTTCGCTCTACGACCGGCGGTTCGGCCACTGGGCAGTAACACCCGGCCTCCACCGTCGGCGTGGGCATGCCGGCGCTCACCATCAGCAAAAGCCAGACTTCGATCCGCGCCGCCGGGCTCCGCCCGACGGCGCGTTTTCTTAGATCGGATCGCATAAAGTCGGCATCGATTTGAAGCGTGAATCCGATCGCCAAACAAAGCTGTACCGGACGCAGTCAACGCCCGCCGCCCGCTCCCTATCTGCCCGGCGCCGGCTTGCCCGGTCCGGGCTTGCTCTGCACGAAGCGCAGCTTGTTGATTGCAGTGCGCTTCAACAACTCCAGGCTGCCGGTCGCGGGACCGGCCACCGTCACCTCCACGCCGGTCTTGGCGTCGATGGCAACCACCTTCAGGTAGCTGCCCACCCGCAGGAACTCGAACAGGACCTCGCCATCCCCGCCTGCCGCCGTCATATGCCCCTCCTTTGCCCGAAGGCCAATTCCGTTCGAGACCGCAACACCCGGCCATCGTTCCTGTTGTCCACGCTGCCAAGTCGGCGCGCCGGAGCCCCGCTCCGCAAATATCCACAGCGATGAAGGACCACACCCATGGCCGCCAAGACGATGCAGGATCTGCTGATCGAGGATCTTCGCGACATCTACCACGCCGAGAAGCAGATCGCGAAGGCCCTGCCCAAAATGGCGAAGGCAGCCAAATCCGACCAGCTGCGCCAGGCGTTCGAAGCCCATCTGGAACAGACCAATGGTCAGATCGAGCGGCTGCAGCAGATTTTCGAGGAGCTGGACACCCGGGCCCGCGGCAAGCATTGCGACGCGATGGAAGGGCTGATCAGCGAGGCCCAGGAAATCCTGGAGATGGGGCTGGCACCCGAGGTGCAGGATGCCGCCCTGATCGCCGCCGCCCAGAAGGTGGAGCATTACGAGATCGCCAGCTACGGCACGCTGCACGCCTACGCCACCGCCTGCGGCCTCGACAGGGTCGCCCAACTGCTGGACGAGACGCTGCAGGAGGAAAAGGATACCGATACGCTGCTGAACAAGCTCGCCATCGGCGACGTCAACAAGAAGGCGCTGGCTGCCGGCGGCAAGAAGGCCGCCTGACCTGCGGCAAACCCTGACTTGACGCCCCTGGGCCGCCTGACGTCCCAGGGCGCGGTTGCAACCGCCGCATCGGACCGGTAGTCTCCATCCTTCCGGTCCTTTGCGGTGTCTTGCCATGCGCGGCTTTCTGCCTGCCCCGATTCTCGCCCTGCTCCTGATGCTTTCGGCGGCGGCACTCCATCCCGCCACCGCATCGGAAGGGGCGCCGGGCGCCCTGCCGCCGTCGGTGCGCATCAAACCGCTGATGGTGCCGGTGGTGAATGGCGGCCGGATCGAGAAATACACCCAGGTCGAAGTGAACCTGGAGATCGGCGACGCCCTGCGGCTGGGCGAGGTGCAACTCAGCATTCCCCGCCTGCACGACGCCATCCTGACTGCCATCTACACCGGCATCGACGAGGGGTGGATCGTCCGCGGCAACATCGCCAACGTCCCGGCGCTGCGCCGCCGCATCGGCGAATCGGTGATCGCCATGTTCGGTAAGGATGTCGTCACCCGCATCCTGATCACGCCGATCGCGCGCCAGTCGTCGCTGCAATAGGCCTGGATCAAGGATCGGACGCCATGGCACTCGTCTATGTCGCGCGCAGCGCCGCCCTGACCAAATGGGCATCCGACGTCGGGCAGGGCAAGCACATCTTCAAGCTGGCCGTCGCCGGGGACGAGGCGGAGGCCAAGGCCGCGATCGCCGCCGGCTGGGGCGGCGAGACCGATTGGAAACTGGTCCAGTCCAAGGAGGTCGAGGGGCTGGACGAGGAGACCGCGGTCGCCCGGCTCACCCGGCGGGAGAAGGTGATCGATCCAACCTATTACCCCCGTCTGAAGGGGGCCGCCGGCGTGTTCCGCATCACGCTGACCAATGTGCAGAACGCGTTGCTGGTCGCCAAGGCGATGACGGCCGACGAGCCGCTGACCGACGTCAAGGCCAAGCCGAAGGACATCGCCGACTACATGATCCGCAACGCAATCGCCTGACAGCAGCCCGATAGGGCGGCGTCCTGTCCGCTCCGTGTCGAAACGGAGCCGCGGCGTTGTCGGCGTCGGCCTCGGGCATCCCGCTCCATCCCCGCCGGGCGCCCTGCCCTTCTGATCCTACCCTGCCGCAGAACCTCCACCCAACGGTGCCGCATGCCCGTCCTGCCGATCCGCCGCCGTCCGTTCGATGCGCTGACCCTTCGCGAACTCTACCAGTTGCTGGCCTTGCGCAGCCGCGTGTTCGTGGTGGAGCAATCCTCCCCCTATCCGGACATCGACGGCCGCGATCCCGGAGCGCTGCACCTGATCGCCACGGACGGGACCGGAGCCGTCGTCGGCTGCGCCCGCTGCCTCGCCCCGGACGGCGACGCTCCCGATGCCCCGGTGTCCTTCGGCCGGCTGGCGGTCGATCCGTCGCAGCGCGCCACCGGGCTGGGACGGGCGCTGGTCGCCGACTCCCTGGCCGTGCTGGCCGACGCCTGGCCCGGCCGCGACGTCGTCATCGGCGCACAACTGTACCTGGAGCGCTTCTACGGCGGCTTCGGCTTCCTGCGGGATAGCGAGATCTATGACGACTTCGGAATTCCTCATATCGACATGCGGCTGCGCCGCTGATTTCTGGAAAATCTCTCAAGCATCCAAGCTGAAACGACATGCCGTCGCTTGCATAGCGTCATTCTGCAAGCGGTAAGTCCGCTTACGATTGGCCTGATCCGCGGCTTCCATTGGGGCGACCCCCGCGGATTGTTCTATTCCTTATGTCACAGGCAGTGGATTTCGACATAAGCGGAATTTTCGATGATCGAAATCGATTTCGCCACCGTATCTGAAGTGGTGTCCGATCGGGTCAGTCCCTGACCTTTTCGACCGCTACCTCCGAGCGGGGCGATAGTCCGCGCGAACGTCAAGTCCATCCGGTCACATGAGGCGCATCAAGATGTCCTGGTTCACCAACCTTCGAATCGGCGGGAAGCTGCTGACGGCCTTTGCCGCGCTGATCGTCATCACCGGTGCGATCAGTGTCGGCAATTATGCCACCTTGTCCTCGATCCAAAGCTCCATCGGCTGGACGCTGCACACATATCGCGTGCTCCAGACCACCGACGCGGCGATGGCCGCGATGATCGACCAGGAAACCGGGTTGCGCGGCTATCTGGTCAGCGGCGACGAGGCCTTCCTCGAACCCTATCGCCGGGGCGGTCAGGCGTTCGACCGGGCTCTGGCCGAGGTAAAGGCGCTGACCGCCGACAATCCGCAGCAGCAGGCGCGGTTGGAGCAGTTGCGCGGGCATGCCGTAACTTGGCGCCAGACCGTCGCTGAAAAGGAAATCGCCCTGATGGCGAAGGCGGAAACGCGCGAGGAAGCCCGCATGATGGAAGCAAAGGCGCACGGCAAGTCCTCGATGGACGGTATCCGGACGCTGGTCGTGCAGATAGAGGAGACCGAACGCGCGTTGCTGTCGCTGCGCAACGCGGAACAGAAGACCGCCTTTTCCACCGGCTACACCACCGCCGTCGTCGGCACCCTGCTGTCCCTCCTGGTCGCCGCCACCGCCGGCCTGCTGCTGCGCGGAGCCATCGCGGCGCCGATCCTCGCCATGACCACCGCGATGGGCCGGCTGGCCGGCGGCGACAGGTCGATCGAGGTTCCCGGCGTCGGCCGCAGGGACGAGATCGGCGCCATGGCCGACGCCGTCGACGTCTTCAAGCGCAATGCCATCGAGGCCGATCGCCTGACCGCCATCCAGCGCGCCGAGGAGCAGGCGAAGACACGCCGCGCCGCCCGCCTGGAAGAGTTGATGCGTGCCTTCGAAGGCAACGTCACCACCGTGGTACAGAGCCTGTCGGGCGCGGCGATGCAGATGCAGCAGTCGGCCGGCACGCTGAACGCCACCGCGGACGAGACCAACCGCCAGAGCACCACCGTGGCGTCGGCCGCCGAACAGGCGTCCGCCAACGTCCAGACCGTCGCCGCCGCCGCGGAGGAACTCTCCAGTTCGATCGCCGAGATCGGCCGTCAGGTCAACCAGTCGACACGCGTCGCCGAACAGGCGGTCAGCGGGGCGAACCGGGCCAGCGACGTCGTCTCAAGCCTTGCCGATGGGGCGCAGAAGATCGGCGAAGTGGTCGAGCTCATCAACGACATCGCCGCCCAGACCAACCTGCTGGCCCTGAACGCCACCATCGAGGCCGCCCGAGCCGGCGAAGCAGGCAAGGGATTCGCCGTCGTCGCCAGCGAGGTGAAGAGCCTCGCCAACCAGACCGCCAAGGCGACCGAGGGCATCACCGGCCAGATCGCCGCCATCCAGGGAGCCACCCGCGAGGCCGTTGCCGCCATCGGCGAGATCGGCCGCATCATCACCGAAATCAGCCAGATCTCAGCGACCATCGCGTCCGCGGTCGAACAGCAGAGCGCGGCGACCCAGGAAATCAGCCGCAACGTCCAGGAGGCGGCGCAGGGCACCCAGCAGGTGACCGGCACCATCGTCGGCGTCACCCGTGCCGCCGGCGACACCGGCCGTGCCGCCGGAGAGGTCCGCTCCGTGGCCGATCATTTGAGCACCGAATCCGCCCGCCTGCGCCGGGAGGTCGAGAGCTTCCTCGACGGTGTGAAGGCCGCGTGACGGTTGCTTTTTCGGGGGGACATCGCGGCGATGCCCCCCTCGCATGCCCGCAGGCGTGCGCTGTCAGTGCGACAGCAGCAACGGCACCGGGCAGGTCCGCAGGACGTGCCTCGTCCCGCTGCCACGGTGCAGGAACGGGAAGCCGTAATGGCCGTGGGCGCCCATCACCAGCACATCGGCACCGGTGTCCATGGTGCGGGCCAGCAGGGCGTCCATCGCGCCGATGTCGGTGACGGTGAAGTGGGTCTGCTCAGCCGTCACGCCGTGGAAGGCGAGATGGTCGAGCAACCCGACGCGTGGCGCCTCCGTCGTCGCGCCGGACGCCTGGGTCAGAACCGTGACCACCGTCACCTCGTCGGCCTTCTCCAGGATCGGCATGGCGTCCGACAGCGCACGGGCGGCCTCGCGCTCGGCGTTCCAGGCCACGGCGACCCGCTTGCCGATCACCGGGAAGCGGCCGGCATAGGGAATGACCAACACCGGACGGCCCGAGTTCAGCACCACCTGCTCGTTCAACTCCTCCGGCGCCGCGTGCGACCCGGCCTCGCGGTCATACTGGCCCAGCACCGTCAGGTCGGCGAAGCGCGACCAGATGATCACTTCGCGGATGACGTGGTTGTATTCGCCGTGGGTCAGGCCGTGCCAATGGCCTTGCAGCCCGGCGGCGGCCAGCTTCTCCTTGAACAGCTCCTCGCTGTGGGCGGCGGCTTCGACCAGATGCTCGCTGGACCGGCGGGCGATCACGCTGGTGGCGTTGCGGTCACCCTGGGCGAACAGGCCGCGCAGGAAGGCACCATGGCGCTGCGCCAGCGCGATGGCGGCGTCCAGCCGCGCCTCGACATGCGGGCTGCTGTCGAGATGCACGAGGATGTGCTTGTAGGTCATGCGGGCTCTCCCGGTGTGTGGGGCGATGTCTTGTGACGTCGGCCATTCTCCGCCAGCCGGATGACCGGACCCGCGGATTGTTTCATCTGCATCATGTTTAAGCACACGGCATCCGTCCAGCCTGCCGTCCGTGCAGCCTGCGGTGAAAGGTCGCAAGGACAGGCCCATGCGCACCGGCGCCGCTCCGGTCAGGCGTCGCGGAAACGCCCGTAGGTGTAATGCGCGGCGCAGGCACCCTCCGCCGACACCATGCAGGATCCCATGGGGTTTTCCGGCGTGCAGACGGTGGCGAACAGCTTGCAGTCGACCGGCCGCTTCACCCCGCGCAGGATGGTGCCGCAGTCGCAGCCCTTGTGGTCGGGCACGCTGGCGCCGGCGATGGGGAAGCGCCGTTCGGCGTCGAAGGCGGCATAGGCCTCTCGCAGCATCAGGCCGCTGTGGGGAATGCTGCCCAGCCCGCGCCATTCGAAGGACGGCCGCGTCTCGAAGATCTCCGCCACCATTGCCTGGGCCTTGCGGTTGCCGTCGGCGGTGACGGCGCGGGTGAACTGGTTCTCCACCTCCGCCCGCCCCTCGTTGATCTGGCGGACCAGCATCAGGATGGATTGCAGCACGTCCAGCGGCTCGAATCCGGAGATCACCACCGGCTTGCCATGCTCGGCCGCCGCAGGTGCATAGGCCTCCGAGCCGATGACGACGGAGACATGGGCCGGCCCGACGAATCCGTCCAGCGACAGCCCCTCCTCCGCCCCGGACAGGATGCCCTGGATGGCCGACGGGGTCAGGACATGGTTGCAGAAGACGGTGAAGTTGCCCAACCCCTGCGCCGCAGCGGCACGCACCGCCAGCGCGGTGGGCGGGGTCGTCGTCTCGAAGCCGATGGCGAGGAACACCACCTGCCGGTCCGGATTTTCCGCGGCGATGCGCACCGCCGCGTCGGCCGACACCACCATGCGGACGTCGGCGCCCTGCGCCTTGGCCTTCAGCAGGCTGAGCCGGCCCGACCCCGGCACCCGCATCACGTCGCCATAGGTGCACAGCGTCACCTCCGGCCGGCGGGCCAGCGCGATGGCGTCGTCGATCCGCCCCACCGGCAGCACGCAGACCGGGCAGCCCGGCCCGTGGATCATCCGGACATTGTCCGGCAGCAGGTCGGGGATGCCGTAGCGCGAGATGGCATGGGTATGGCCACCGCAGAATTCCATCAGATGGTAGGAGCGGTCCGGCCGCACCTCGCGCGCGATGGCCGCGGCGACGTTGCGGGCAAGGACCGGATCGCGGAACTCGTCGACGTACTTCATGGGCGCTCCCTCTGGCCCGTCATTTCACCCGCAAGCCGGACCGTTCGCGTTGATACGGATCAAGACGAAAGCCGAAGCGCCGTCGCGCCCCTCCCCCCGCGGAGCGGGGGCATTGGAGCGCCCGCCCCTACGCCTCCACCGGCTCGGCGTCCTTCAGCCGCTCCCAGATCGCATCAAATTCCGTGTGGCGGGCGGCGAACAGGCCGATCAGGCGAGGGTCGAAATGCGCCCTGGGATCCAGGCGGTCGTCGCCGTTCAGCAGGATGTCGACCGTCTTCTCGTGGCTGAAGGACGGCTTGTAGGGCCGGGCGCTGCGCAGGGCGTCGTAGCAGTCGGCGATGGCGACGATGCGGGCGGCGAGCGGGATTTCCTCGCCCTTGAGCCCGCGGGGATAGCCGGTGCCGGCCCATTGCTCGTGGTGGCACAGCGCGACCTCGGCCGCCATCTTCAGCCGGTCGGATGCGATCAGGATATCATGGCCATAGACCGGGTGGCGCCGCATCTCCGCCATTTCGCGCTCGTCCAGCCGGCCCTTCTTGTGCAGCACAGCCTGATCGACGCTCATCTTGCCGACATCGTGCAGGGCGGCCGAAAAGCGGATCTCCTTGCAGAAGGCGCGGTTGCAGCCAGCCCAGGTCGCCAGCGCGTAGGAATATTCGTTGACCCGCAGGATGTGGTTGCCGGTGTCCTCGTCATGCACCTCGGCGGCCCGGGCCAGCAGGTTGACCGACACCATGAAGGCACGTTCCGTCTCGGCCTGCAGTTCGGCGACCCGGCGGCGCTCGCGGGTCAGGGCACGGTTGCGTTCGGTCAGCCGTTCCATCGTCGCGGCGCGCTCCAGGGCGCGGCCGACGATGTGGTTGACCGGGGCGATCATTTGCTCATGCTCGGCCAGGAAGGTCAGCGGCCCGCTCTCCCCGCCCGACGGGTGCCTGTTGATCAGCTGGACGACGCCGATGGGTTGGTCGCGGAAGCCCTTCAGCGCGAACGCCATGATCGAGCGGGTGCGGAATCCGGTGCGCAGGTCGAAGGCCGGATTGAAGCGGTATGGCAGGTCGTCCGGGATGACATAGGCATCGTCGAGCAGCAGGGTCTCGCCCGTCGTCGCGACATAGCCGACGATGGAGGTCTGGTCCACCGGCAGCGTGAAGACGGTGGAGCGGGCACGAACCACGTCGTTCTGCACGCTGACGGCTTCCAGTTGCCGGCCCCGCCCCCGTCCATGCAGCATGAAGATGGTGCCGGCCTCCGCCCCTGTCACCTCGCGGCATTTGCGCAGCACGCGGGCGCTCAGCGCGCGAAGCGACTGGTTCGGCTCGCTTTCGATGAATTCCAGAAACTGGCCGACCAAACCCACAGCGCACTCCCCCACCCCGATGCGCCAGAAGATTACTCCATATGCCGCAGTCCGATGAAGGGGCAAGCGACGGCCGAGATCACGCAAAGATCACAAGTCACAGCCATTGTTAATCACGGCCCTTGCGACTCACAGGGCCATCCAGCCGCCGGCCCACAGCCAGACCGCCGCCACCGCCATGGACAACAGCGCCATCGGCACGCCGCAGCGGGCATGCTCGACGAAGCCCAGCCGCACCCCGGCCGCCGCCGCACGCTCCGCCACGATGATGTTGGCGAGGCTGCCCGGCAGCAGCAGGTTGCCGGCCAGCGTCGACAGCAATGCCAGCCCGTACAGCGCTCCCTCCGGCGGCGACGGCCAGGCGGCCAGCAGCAGGATTACCGCCGGGACGTTGCCGATGCTGTTGCTGCCGGCCAGCGCCAGCGGCAGCATCACCGCCAGCCGGTCGGGCAGCCAGCCCGCGGCCTGCAGGTCGCCGACGAAGGCGGCCGGGATGCCGGTCAGCCCAAGCGCATGGTTGATGGCGAACAGGGCGGCGAACAGCACCAGCAGATGCCAGTCGACCATGCCCAGCATGTCGCGGCTGGCCATCCGGCGGCTGATCATCATCACCCCGGCAACCAGCAGCACCGAATGTTCCTGCGGGATGTCGCGGGTGAACAGCAGCAGAAGCGCCAGCGTCGCCGCCACCGCCTTGCCCAGTTGCCAGCGGTCCAGCGTCACCGGCGCCACCTCCCCCATCCCGTCGGGCATGCCGAACCGGCCGCGCCAGACCAGCAGGACGGTGACGTAGACGATGACCATGGCCGCCAGCGCCGGAACGCCGCACACGGCCAGGAAGCGCCAGAAATCGAGATGCCCGACCTGCCCGATCAGGATGTTCTGCGGATTGCCGATCACCGTCGCCGCCGATCCGGCATTGGCCGCCCCCGCCAGCGCGATCAGGTAGGGCCGTGGGTCGAGCCGTCGGGCCTGCAGCCCCAGGCACAGCATCGGCGTCATGGCGAAAACGACCACGTCGTTCGCCAGCACCGCCGACAATCCGCCGGCGACCGCGACGATCGCCGCCAGCAGCCGGGCCGGCGACCGCGCCGCCCGGGCAACGCGCAGGGCGCACCAGTCGTAGAACCCGCTGCCGGCATATTGCGCCGACAGGATCATCAGCCCCAGCAGGATGAAGATCGTCGGGAAATCGACCGCAGCCACCACCTGGCCGGTGTCGAGCGCGCCGGCCGCCAGCAGCAGGATCGCCGCGACCAGCGCGATGCCGGTGCGGTCGATGCGCAGGCCGGGGAAGCGCCCCAAGGCCATGCCCAGATAGGTCGCGGTGAACAGAAAGAGGATGGTGGCGGTCATGGATACCGGATCGCGGGGGGAAGGCTCAGTCGAGCGAGATCGTCGTACCCTCGCGCGCGGCGAAGCAATTCGGAAACTCGGCCTTGGCCGCGGCCTCGATCCGTTCCATGGTCGCGTCGTCGTGGTCGGGATCGTGGTGGAACAGGCCCAGTTTCTTCACATGGGCGGCGCGGGCGATGCGCACCGCCTCCATCCAGGTCGAATGGCCCCAGCCGACGCGCTGCGTCCACTCCTCGTCGGTGTAGGTCGAGTCGTAGAGCAGCAGATCGACGCCGTCGACCAGATTCAGGATGTTGCGGTCGGGCTGGTCCGGCACATGTTCGGTATCGGTGACATAGGCGACCGCCCGGCCCTGATATTCGATCCGGTAGCCGGTGGCGCCGTCCGGATGATTCAGCGCCGCGGTGTGGATCCGCACCCCGCCTTCCAGCTTGAAGCTGTGGCCGGGCGGCACCTCCAGGAAGCCGATGTCGCCGCCCATGGTGCGCAGCGGCACCGGGAACAGCGGTCGTTCCATCTGGCGCGCCATCACCGTTTCGATGTCCGGACCGCCGGTCAGGTGGCCGGAGATCACCCGCAGGCTGAAGCCCTTGGTGTAGGCCGGCGCGAAGAAGGGAAAGCCGCTGATATGGTCCAGATGGGTATGGCTCAGCAGCAGCGTCGCGCTGGTCACCCCCTCGGCCAGCAGCTTGCGTCCCAGCATCCGCAGGCCGGTCCCGGCATCGATGATGATCCGCTGCCGTCCGGCCTGCACCTCGACGCAGGATGTGTTGCCGCCGAAGCCCAGATGCGAGGCCATCGGACAGGGAATCGTGCCGCGCACGCCCCAGAAGGTGACCGTGAACCCCATTCCCCCGCCTCCAGGGCGCAAGTCTGCGCCACATCAACCCCTTTGGGTGGCGAGTTTACCGCGATTCATCGCGATGTAAGCAGGATTTCCCAGGCCGGGCCATCTGTGGCCCGATCCGGGAAAACCTGCTTACACGGATGTCGCACCGGCGGCGGGCTCTCACACCTTGTAGGCCAGCCGCAGCCCACCCCAATGGCGGCCGCGGACGGTCACCGGGGCCGAGACGTCCTTCATCAGGGCGAACTTGCCGCCGCCCATGTCGCGCCGGTAGGTCTGCAGCAGGAAGGGCTTGGTATTGCGCCCGGCGGCGAGCCCGACGCGGTCGTTGAAGATGCGGCGGTGGCGGCAGTTGGCGGCATTCCACACCGGGTCGCGGCCCTGGGGCTGGCTGAACTGGCGATTGTGGGTGGGCAGATAGCCGTTGTCGTCCACCGTCACGCAGAACACGATCCGGCCGTTGGCGGACAGCACCGGTTCCTGGATGCCGGGCAGCACGCGGTCGCACAGCTGGGTGAAGCGGGCGGTCACCTGCTGCGGGTCCGATCCGGGAACCGGCTGGTAGGCCCGGTCGAACAGGTCGGCCTCGCTGATGTCGCCACGGGCCAGTGCCTCGTCGAAGGCGGCGGACACCTTGGCGGCGGCGTCCTTCACCGCGGCGATGAAGGGGGTGTCGACCGTCTCGATGTTCAGTTCGGCGGTGACGCCGATCAGCCGCTCGCTCATGCCGACCAGGCTGTTCACCCGGTCGCGCGCCTGGGCCAGATTGTCGCTGGAGAGCTTCACCCCGGCCGCCAGGTCGGTGATCTCGCGTTCCAGCTCGCCGCAATTGGTGCCGATTTCGGCCGACGCCGCGTCGATCTTGTCGGTCTCGCCGGTCAGTTCGCGCATGGCGCGGCCGACCGTCTCGATCACCGTACCGATGGCCGTGGTGCCCTCGTTGACGGCGCGGGCCTTGACCGCGCTGGCCGCGCTCTCGACCATCAGCCGCTGGGCCTGCTCGTTCAGGTATTTCAGCGTCGCGTCGATCTCGGTCGTCGCCTCGCTGGTCTTGGTCGACAGCGACTTCACCTCGTTGGCGACGACGGCGAAGCCGCGCCCGGCCTCGCCCGCCCGGGCCGCCTCGATGGTGGCGTTCAACGCCAGCAGGTTGGTCTGCTTGGCGATGGTGAAGATCTCCCGGGCGACCTTGCCGACCCGGTCGAGCGCATCGCGCAGGCCGGCGATCTGTCCTTCGATGCCGGTCACCGACGACACCAGCGCATGGATGTCGGACAGCGAGCGCTGAACCCGGTCATGCGAGCTGTCGACCTCCTGCCGGGCCTGTTCGGTCACCGACCGGGCGACCGACGACGCTTCGGAGATGCGCTGCGTGCTGCGCGACATCTTGGCGCCGGTGTCACGAAGCTGTGCGAAGACCTCTGACTGGTGGGTGACGCGTGCGTTCACATCCTCGATGTGGCCGGCGATGTCCGCGATCTCGATGCCGAGATTGCCCGCCTCCGTCGCGATGTCCGCGATCAGATGCGGCCGAAGCCCGAAGCTTCCATCCATTATGCCCACCGTTCTTGCTGTTTTGTAGCTAGGCGCTTTCTCCCAAGCACTATTATTGCGTTTTTTAGATAGTTTCGCAACGGATCGGCAGGCCGAGTCGAACCCGGCTCCCCTGTCCATTGGTAGGATACCTTTAGGAGAGGGTACGCCATGCGATTGTGCGGCAAGGCCCTTTCAGCCCGATATACGCGATATACGGGTTTACCCGCAGTCCGGCGGAACTCCGAGCGACAGGTGCGCACCCACCTCTTCCCTCGCCCTTCACCCCGCGATGCGGTTGTCGAGACGCTCGTCGGCGAGCCCGGCCGGCTCCTGGTGGACCAGCACCTCGGCATTGACGAAGGCGTCGCGCAGCCGCCGCTCCACCCGGTCGGCGATGTCGTGGGCGGCGGTCAGGGTCAGCGCGCCGTCCAGCTCCAGATGAAGCTCGATGAAGCGGCCGGTGCCGGCATTGCGGGTCCGCAGGTCGTGCAGGCCGCGCACCCCCGGCTCGGCCCGCGCCAGCTCCACGATGCGGGCGCGCTCCTCCTCCGCCAGTTCCCGGTCCATCAGCACGTCCAGCGCGTCGCGTGCCACGCCGCGGGCGCCGTTCAGCAGGAACAGCGCGATGCCGATGCCGAACAGGGGATCGACGATGGCGAGCCCGGTGGCCCCGGTCAGCAGGATGGCGGCAATGACGGCGCCGTTCATCAGCAGATCGCCGGAATAATGCAGCCGGTCGGCTCCGATGGCGACCGAGCCGGTGGCCGCCTGCACCCGGCGCTGGAAGGTGACGAGGCCGGCCGTCAGCACGATCGACAGCAGCATCACCGCGATGCCCATCGCCCCCTCGCCGATCGGCTCCGGCCGGATCATGCGGCGCACCGCCTCGACGCTCAGCAGCACGGCCGAGCCGGCGATGAAGGCCGCCTGGGCCAGTCCCGCCAGTGCTTCCGCCTTGCCATGGCCGAAGCGGTGGTGGGCGTCGGCCGGGCGCAGGGCGTGGCGCACCCCCAGCAGCGTCACCACCGAGGCCATCAGGTCGGTGCAGGAATCGATCAGCGACGACAGGATGCTGACCGAGTCGGTCAACAGATAGGCCCCCAGCTTCGCCACGATCAGGGTGGAGGCCACCGACACGCTGGCGTAGGTGGCGTAACGGCGCAGGCGATCCCCCTGCGCGCCGCTCTCCATTCGTCCACTCACATCCACCCCCTGCCCCGATCCCATGCCCCGGCCCCTGGCCCGATCGGCACCCTGCCCGCCTGCGCCCGCGGCTATCGCCGCTGCCGATACAGCCGCTTACGGATACAGCCGTTCGGTCGACCAGACCGGCGGATTGCCGTCCGCGTCCTCGCCGGCGCGGCTGTAGACCAGCCGGTCATGCAGCCGGAAAGGGCGGTCGCGCCAGAACTCGATGCGAGACGGCAGCACGCGGAAGCCGGTCCAGTGCGGCGGCCGCGGCACCGCGCCCAGCGCGAACTTCGCGGCGAACTGCGCCACCCGCTTCTCCAGCTCCCATCGGCCCTCCAGCGGGCGCGACTGCTGCGAGGCCCAGGCACCGATCCGGCTTTCGCGCGGGCGGCTGTCGAAATAGGCGTCGGCCTCGGCATCGCTGACGATCTCGACCGGCCCCTCCACCCGCACCTGACGGCGCAGGGACTTCCAGTGGAAGCACAGCGCGGCGTTCCGATTCGCCAGCAGTTGCCCGCCCTTGCGGCTCTCGGTGTTGGTGTAGAAGACGAAACCGCGCGGATCGATGCCCTTCAGCAGCACCATGCGGACCGACGGCACCCCCGCCGCGTCGGCGGTGGCCAGCGCCATGGCGTTGGGGTCGTTGGGCTCGCTCTGTTCCGCCTCCTTCATCCATTCGGTGAAGAGTTCGTAGGGGTCGCGCTCGTTGGTGTCCGTCATGCCTCGTGGGTCCTGTCCCGATGGGTCCCGCTCCGTCCCGCCGCCGGCCTGGGCCGGCGCGGGGCGATCCCGTGCAAGAAAGCGTAAGGGTCACAGCCTCATCACAATTCACAGCAAGGATAGGGTCGCTTATATCACTGTCCACCGCGACGCCACCGATAAGCTGCCGCGGCAACCAACCTTTTCGAGGCGCAAGTATGTTCGTGAAGAAAGTCGTTCCGGCCCTGATCGTGACGGCCCTGCTGGCGGGCTGCACGATGGGCGGCCAGAAGGAATCGATCGGCACCGTCGGCGGCGCCGTGGCCGGCGGCCTGATCGGCTCGCAGATCGGCGGCGGGACGGGCAAGCTGGTCGCGACCGGCGTCGGCACGCTGCTGGGTGCCTTCATCGGCCGCGAGGTCGGCAGCTCCCTCGACAAGGCCGATGCCGGCTATGCCGAGACCGCGGCCCGCCGGGCCTATGCCGCCCCGCTCGGCGACCGCATCGACTGGAACAACCCGCAGTCCGGCAATTCCGGTACCATCGTAACCACCCGCGACGGCTACAGCAACTCCGGCACCTACTGCCGCGAGTTCCAGCAGACCATCGTGGTGAAGGGGCGTACGGAGCAGGCATACGGAACCGCTTGCAAACAGGCCGACGGTACGTGGAAGATCGTCGGCAACTCGTAACCCGCAACCCTTGAGCCCCGGTTGGGGCGGGAACTCTCTGCCCGTGGCAACGCGCGATCCCTACAGCGTTCTCGGCGTCAGCCGGTCCGCCAGTGCCGACGACATCAAGAAGGCGTACCGCAAGCTCGCCAAGCTGCATCACCCGGACCTGAAGCCGGGCGACTCCGCCAACGAGGAACGGTTCAAGGAAATCTCGGCCGCCTACACGCTGCTGTCGGATGCCGAGAAGCGCGCCCGCTACGACCGGGGCGAGATCGACCCGTCGGGGCAGGAGCGGCACGCGGGCTTCGGCCCGCGCGGCCGGACCAGCCGAGGCCGGGCCTACAGCGGCACCGCCGACGATTCCGTCTTCAGCGGCGGCGGCGGCGACGACTGGTTCTCCGACCTGTTCGGCGGCGGCCGGCGCCGTCCCGGCACCGCAGGGGCGGGAGCCGGCGGCGCTTCCACCGGCCCCAAGGTGCGGGGCAGTGACATCTCCTACTCCGTCACCGTCCCCTTCATCGAGGCCGCGGCCGGGGCAAAGCGCCGCATCAACCTGTCCAACGGCAAGAGTATCGACGTCGCCATCCCCCCCGGCACGGAGAACGAGGCGAAGCTGCGGCTGAAGGGCCAGGGCCTGCCCGGCATGGGCGGCATGCCCGACGGCGACGCCATCGTCGAGGTGCATGTCGAGCAGCACCCCTATTTCACTCGGCATGACAGCGACATCCATGTCGAGCTGCCGATCACCCTGAACGAGGCGGTGCTCGGCGCGACCATCCATGTCCCGACCATCAGCGGCAAGGTGGCAGTGAAGGTGCCGGCGGGCGCGAACACCGGCTCCGTCCTGCGGCTGCGCGGCAAGGGGGTCATGAACCAGGCCACCAAGCAGCCGGGCGACCAGTATGTGAAGCTGAAGGTCGTCCTGCCCGACCCGCCCGACGCGGAGCTGGTCAAGTTCGTCGAGCAGTGGGCCAAGACCCGCAGCTACGATGTCCGCAAGAAGGCTGGGCTGGAGTAACCTCCCGCACCCTTCCCGTCGTCCCGATCAACGGCCTGCCCTTCCGGGGTGGGCCGTTTCCATAACCACGCCATCCTCCCTGCGACAGCGCGCTACACGCAACCTCCCGGAGATGGAATGTTGCACCGCAAAGATTGCTTGCGGATCGTGAAACGACAGAAGAGTTCCACCCGCGCGGGGCCTTCACGCCAGGAGAGCGATCATGGGATTTTCCGACGCCGTCAGGTCGGTGCTGTCGCAATATGTCGGTTTCTCAGGCCGCGCGCCGCGGTCCGAATATTGGTATTGGGTCCTGTTCACGATTCTGATCAGCATCGTTGCCGGCATCCTCGATGCCGTTCTTTTTTCCGACAGCGGCGCCAGCCCGCTGGACTCGATCATCACCCTGATCCTGCTCCTTCCAGGACTGGCAGTATCGGTTCGCCGCCTCCACGACATCGGCCGGTCGGGCTGGTGGGTGCTGATCAGTCTGGTGCCTGTGATCGGTTGGATCCTCCTCATAGTCTGGGCGGCGACGAAGGGCGAGCCGACGGAGAACCGTTTCGGCCAGCCGCCCTTGGTGACAACCGGGTCGCCGATGGCTGCCTGACAATCACTTCTTCACCGCCCGCAACGGCACGGCTCCCGGCCCGGCGGCCGCTGGTCCGGTCGCTGGTCCGGTCGCCCCCTGCCCGATCGGCTGTCCTTCCGGCGGCGGTTCGTCATTCAGCAGCAGCTTGATCGGCACGTTCAGCAGATCGCCCTGCCGCGCCTCGGCGGCGTCGAGCAGGCGGGCGGTGCGCTCCTGCCAGGGCAGATCGAGCCCGCCCAGCCCATGGACGGAGCCGCGCATGCCGATGCCGAGCGCCTTCATCAGGTCCAGCAGCGTCGCCTCTCCCATGTCGCGGGTCGCCACCCAGGCGTCGCGCGTGGTGTGGGCGACCCAGTGGGCGTCGCGCAGCTGTTCCAATATGCCGTCGATCAGCAGGGTGCCCACCGGCACGCGGCCGACCAGGGTGCGGCGGCGCAGGCCGACGCCCAGGCGGCTCGCCTCCATCAGCTCGTGCAGCACGGCCAGCGCCAGCGCCAGCCGTTGGGCCGGCAGCAGCCCCTCCATGCCGCCGCGGGTGACCTTGCCGGCCCGCCATTCCGGCAGCGAGGCGGCGACCACCGCGCCGAACAGCACCGTCGACCAGGCGATGTAGAGCCAGAACAGGAAGATCGGCACCACCGACAGGGCGCCGTAGATGGTCTGGTAGGCCGGATATTCGCGCATGTACCAGCCGAAGACCGCCTTCGACCCCTCCAGCAGGATGGAGCCGATGGCGCCGCCGCACAGCGCATCCAGCCAGAAGACGTCACGGTTGGGGATGATCAGGTAGAGGAGCGAGCAGCCCAACAACTGCAGGCCGAAGGGCAGCAGCATGCCGATGCCGGCCAGCGGATGGACCACCCCTTCCAGATGCGCGAGCTCCAGCGCGGTCCACAGCGTGCTGGACAGCGACAGGCTGGCGCCGGCGAACAGCGGCGTCAGCGAGACCACCGCCCAGAAGGACAGGATGCGGGTCACATAGGACCGGGGTTCCCGCACCCGCCAGACGGTGGCGAAGGATCCCTCGATGGTCCAGATCAGCAGCACCGCCGACATCGCCAGCCCGATCACCCCGAAGATCGGCATCTGCCCGGCGTTGGCCATGAAGCGGCCGAGATATTCCAGGATCGCGTCGCCGATCTCCGGCACCAGATTCTTGATCAGCGCGGTCTGGATTCGCATCTGCAGCGCGCTGAAGGCCGGAAAGGCCGAGAAGATGGCGAAGCCGATCGTCATGATCGGCACGATCGCCAGCAGCGAGGTGTAGGTCAGCGCCGCCGCGGTCTGGAAGCAGTTGTCGTTGTAGAAGCGCAGCATCGAATGGCCGAAGAAGCCGCCCAGTTCCCGGAGGCCGGACAGGATGCGACCGCGCTCCTCCTGGTGGCGCAAGCCGTCAGGATGGGGCATGCGACGACTCCCGCGGCAAGACTGCCCGCGTCGGTTTGACCGGTGGATGCTTTCGTGTAGGATGCGCCCCACTTTTCGCGGCAATACCCGCAGCACTTCCGTCGTTCACGAGGTTCCGATGTCCAATCCGATGCCGCTCATGGCCGGCAAGCGTGGCCTGATCATGGGCGTGGCCAACGATCGTTCGATCGCTTGGGGGATCGCCTCCACCCTGGCCCAGCACGGGGCGGAGCTCGCCTTCACCTATCAGGGCGATGCCCTGCTGAAGCGGGTGAAGCCGCTGGCCGAACAGGTCGGCGCCAAGCTGGTCCTGCCCTGCGACGTGACGGACGAGGCCAGCATCGACGCGACCTTCGCCGCCATCGAGACGGAATGGGGTGGACTGGACTTCGTGGTTCATGCCATCGCCTTTTCCGACAAGAACGAGCTGGACGGGCTGTATCTGGATACGACGCGGGCGAACTTCCTGCGCACCATGGACATCTCCTGCTACTCCTTCACCGCGGTGGCGCAGCGCGCCGTGCCGCTGATGAAGGACGGCGGCAGCCTGCTCACCCTATCCTATTACGGCGCCGAGCGCGTCATGCCCCATTACAATGTGATGGGTGTCGCCAAGGCGGCGCTGGAGGCCAGCGTGCGCTATCTGGCCGTCGATCTGGGGGGCCGCGGCATCCGTGTCAACGCCATCTCCGCCGGTCCGATCAAGACGCTCGCGGCCAGCGGGATCGGCGATTTCCGCTATATCCTGAAGTGGAACGAGCTGAACGCCCCGCTGAAGCGCAACGTCACCATCCAGGAGGTCGGCGGCGCCGGCCTGTTCCTGATGTCCGACCTGGGCAGCGGCGTCACCGGCGAGGTGATGCATGTCGACAGCGGCTATCACACCGTCGGCATGGTCGCGGTGGACGAGGCGGCCGAGGTTGCCAGCCTGCTGGGCTCCCTGGGCGGCGGCCCGAAGGCCGGCGCCTGAGCCAACCGGACTTCGACCGGACGGCAATGGCCGGTTGAACGCCATCAGCGCCAGCGCAATATCATGATGAGTTGGGGGATCGGTCTGCCGATCCCCCTTTGCGTTTGCGAAAACGACGTCTATGATTTGTACGAAATTCGCGGAGCTAGGTAATATTCATGCGCGCTCGCAAGAAAATGGATTCGGTTTCTCCGATTCTTGAGCAGATCCTTTATGGCGGCTCCAGCGTATCGATGAATCTCATCGCCATCACGCGCGAGATCCCAGAAGAACAGCGCATGTTCAAGGCGCAGGGGCTGAACAACTCGATCCTGTTCAAGTACCCCAGCTTCGACGATCGCGACGATGACGGCGGCGATCCCATCGCCGAGGACGAGGAGATGGAGGGCGGCGAACGGCCGGTGGAAACCGGCATCTACGTGCCGCATAATGCAAGGTCGCCGGAGGCCGGCGGCGTCGCCGTCTATCTGCGCGGCCGCAACAGTGCCGCCCTGCTGGAAGAACAGTTCGGCATCAAGCACGGCCCGAAGGAAAACGGCATCATCGGCGACATGAAGATGCTGTCGATGATCGACGACGTGCCGTCGCTCGACGCCTTCCTGCTGAAGACCTGCTTCGAGGCCGAGAAGGTCAACGTCGACCCTCGTCATTGGCTGATCAGCAACGAGGAGGATCACCAGCTTCGCCGCCTGATCCGCGCCCGCATCGAGCCGATCGTCCGCAAGGCCCTGTCCGGCAGCCAGGGCAGCGCCCAGAGCGTCGAGCGCTTCCTGGAAGCCATCTGGAATCCCAACCTGGAAGAGGCTGGCCTGTTCGTGTCCGCCTTCGGCATCGAGCGGTCGGAAGCCGACACCATCTTCAGCGCCTGGAAGGGCACCACCTTCTACGAATACCAACTGCGCCGCATCGCTCCGCGCGCCCGCACCATCCTGACCTGGCTGAAGTCGCGCGACTGCATCCCGGTCGACATCCGCATGCACAAGCCCTACGAGACCCAGCTGCTGATGCACATCGAGAAGGTGGGCAAGCTGCTGGAGACGACGCTGCTCGACATCCGCACCATCCTGTCGGATTACGAGACCTCGTTCAGCAGCTTCATGAACGGCCAACCGGAGCCCTTCCGCGACTATCTGCGCAGCATCCGCTCGCGCTACTGGCTGCTCGGCTACTGCGTGTCGGCACTCACCAGCGTGGCCCATCTCGATGCCCGCTGCATGAAGAACACGCCGTCGCGCAAGCTCTACTTCGAGGGTTTGCAGAAGCTGCTGCGCCAGTTCGACGTCGCGCTCGACCGCCGGCGCGAACAGAAGGGCGCCTTCTGAGGCTGCCTTCTCTCCATCACCGGAAGCCCCAAAGAAGAAGGGCGGCGCCTTGCAGCGCCGCCCTTCTTCTTTTTACAACCCGCTGGATCAGGTGCCCTGCGGCTCCGGACCCATGCCGCTGCCTTCCTGCCCGCTGCTGGGCGGGACGGAGGAGCGGCGGCCGCTGCCGGTGGTCGGACGCGGCGGGACGGCGGAAATGCTGTCACGGTCGTCGTCGCGCAGGATCGGCTCGCCGCGCAGCAGACGGTTGATCTCGTCGCCGCTCAGCGTCTCATACTCCAGCAGTCCCTTGGCCAGGGTGTGGAGCTGGTCGATGTTCTCGGTCAGGATCACCCGGGCGCGGTCGTAGCTCTCGTCGACGATGCGGCGGATTTCCTCGTCGACCAGTTGGGCGGTGCGGTCGGACATGTTCTTGTGCTGGGTCACCGAATGGCCCAGGAACACCTCTTGCGTCGGCTCGCCGTACAGCAGCGGACCGAGCTTGTCGCTCATGCCCCACTCGGTCACCATGCGGCGCGACATCTCGGTCGCCATCTTGATGTCGCCCGACGCACCGGTCGTCACCCGATCCTTGCCGAAGATCAGCTCCTCGGCGATGCGGCCGCCCATGGCGACGCACAGGTCGGCCAGCAGCTTGGCCTGCGACAGGCTGATGCGGTCGCCTTCCGGCAGGCGCATCACCATGCCCAGCGCACGACCGCGCGGGATGATGGTGGCCTTGTGGACCGGATCGCTGTCGGCGCAATGGATGGCGCAGATCGCGTGGCCGGCCTCATGGTAGGCGGTCAGCTTCTTCTCGTCCTCGGTCATGACCATGGAGCGGCGTTCCGCACCCATCATGACCTTGTCCTTCGCGTTCTCGAACTCGCTCATGCCGACGACGCGCTTGCCGATGCGGGCCGCAAGCAGCGCCGCCTCGTTGACCAGGTTGGCCAGGTCGGCGCCGGAGAAGCCGGGGGTGCCGCGGGCGATGACCTTGGCGTCGACGTCCGGAGACAGCGGCACCTTGCGCATGTGGACCTTGAGGATCTTCTCGCGGCCCAGCACGTCGGGGTTCGGCACCACGACCTGACGGTCGAAGCGGCCCGGACGCAGCAGCGCGGGGTCGAGCACGTCCGGACGGTTGGTCGCGGCGATGAGGATCACGCCCTCGTTCGCCTCGAAGCCGTCCATCTCGACCAGCAACTGGTTGAGGGTCTGCTCACGCTCATCGTTGCCGCCGCCCAGGCCGGCACCGCGATGGCGGCCGACCGCGTCGATCTCGTCGATGAAGATGATGCAGGGGGCGTTCTTCTTGCCCTGTTCGAACATGTCGCGGACACGGCTCGCGCCGACGCCGACGAACATCTCGACGAAGTCCGAACCGGAGATGGTGAAGAACGGCACGTTGGCCTCGCCGGCGACGGCGCGCGCGGTCAGCGTCTTGCCGGTGCCGGGAGGGCCGACGAGCAGGCAGCCCTTCGGGATCTTGCCGCCCAGCCGCTGGAACTTCTGCGGATCCTTCAGGAACTCGACGATTTCCGTCAGCTCCTGCTTGGCCTCGTCGATGCCGGCGACGTCGTCGAAGGTCACGCGCCCGACCTTCTCGGTCAGCAGGCGGGCACGCGACTTGCCGAAGCCCATCGCCTTGCCGCCGCCGGACTGCATCTGGCGCATGAAGAAGATCCAGACGCCGATCAGCAGCAGCATCGGGAACCAGGACAGCAGCACCGAGAACAGCGACGGCACGTTGCTGTCGTCGGGGACCGCATTGATCCGGACGTTCTTGTTGGTCAGGCGCTCCACCAGGCCCGCTTCGGGCGGGACATAGGTGCTGAAGGAGCGGCCGTCGGTGAAATGGCCGGAGACCTGGTTGCCTTTGATCGTCACGTCGGCGACCTGGCCCCGATCCACTTCGGCGAGAAGCTCGCTGAACGGAACGGTCGTCTGCGGGCTGCGGGTGGAGGAACTCTGGAACAGATTGAACAGGGCCACGAGCAGCAGCCCTATGATGATCCAGAGCGCGAGGTTCTTGCCGAAATTGTTCACGTCACACGCCTTTCTGCGAACCCATCGCCATGCGGTGCGCCGACAAGGCCGCACCCCGGTCTCCTACGGGCACGTTCCCAGATTAAATAATGCCGCCCCGGTCCGAAACAACCGTAAAAGCTGGTCTTCCCAACGACAAAAGCGGAACGAAGGTCGCGCGATCCATCGGGTGCTGTCCATCCGCGTCAAACCCGTATGCGCCGCCAAACGTCGGCAATGCAAGCAGTTCGCTTCCCGACCAAAGGCTTGGCAGCGAATCCCGCACCGGGGCGGGCAGTTCGGGCACGCATCCGGCAGGCTGTCGGCCCGCCCAGTCTCGCCAGCCGACGGCCCCAAGCGCCGCGACTGTGACGGGGTGTTGGCGGAGCGGAGACAGCCGAAGGTTGAAACGCCGGTCCCAACGGACCCGCCCGCCGGGCGGCACCGTCAGGCGTTCGACCGCCGCGGCCGGCTCGCGCGCGATCATCACCATGCCGCGCCGCATCCGCACCGTGCAGCCGGCGAGCGTGCCGCCCTGCCCTGCGGCCAAGGCGCCGAGAAGTCGCTCGACCGCCTCGTCGCGAATGGGATGCGTCGGGGCGCCGATGGCCGAGAGCGCGCGGGCCAGCAGCCGCAACGCGATCTCCTCCGGCGCGGCCAGCAGCGGTCCAGGCGCCAGCGTCAACCAGCCTTCGGGGTGCAGGGTCGCGACCTCCGCCAGCAGTGCGGCGGTCGCCTGCTCCAGCGCGGCGCGCGCCCGGCCGGCACGGCGGGCGACCTCGCACAGGCGGTCGCGGTCCAGCCCCTCCCCCGCCAGCGATTCACGGACGGCGCGCAGCCGGGCACGGGCGAAGCGGGGATTGCGGTTGGAGGGATCCTCGACCCAGTCCAGCCCCTCGGCACGGCAGGTCGCCAGCAGCCGGTCATGGGAAAAGCCCAGCAGCGGCCGGATCACCCGCACCGCGCCCTCGGCGCGCACCGGTGCCATCCCGGCCAGCCCGTCGATGCCGGAGCCGCGGGCCAGCCGCAACAGCACGGTCTCCGCCTGATCGTCCTGGTGATGGGCGAGCGCCAGATGCAGGATCCCGGCATCGACGCAGACCTCGGCGAGCAGGCGGTGCCGGGCCTCCCGCGCCGCCGCCTGCAGCCCGGCGACGGGCTTCTCCCCTTCCCAGCGCAGGATGCGGTGGGGCACGCCGAGCCGGGCCATCGTCCGGCCGACCGCCTCCGCCTCCGCCCCCGAATCGGGCCGCAGGCCATGGTCGACCGTCAGCGCCAGCAGGCTGCCGCCGCGCCCGGCGATCCAGCGGCGCAGCAACAGGACCAGCGCCAAGCTGTCGCCACCGCCGGACAGGCCGACCGCGACCGCCGGAGCCGGCTCGAACCCGCCCCGTGCCGCTTCCGGAAAGGCCCCCGGAAAAGTCATCGCGCGGTCGAACTCGCCCGACTCGATCGGGCGGTCGTCGTCGCGACCGGATGGCGCTCCGGCCATCAGGCCGGGCAATTGATGCGCTTGCGCTCGGTGTCGGCGCGGCGCTTCACGCTGGCCGATGCCTCGGGGAATTTGCTCAGCAGCTGGCCGAAGGCGGTGCAGGCGTCCGACTTCTTGTTCAGCTGCTGCAGGGTCATGCCCAGCTTCAGCAGGCTGTCGGCCGCCTTCGGGTTGCTGCGGTACTTCGACAGCACCTCGGCGAACGCCTGGGCCGCTTCCGGGAACTTGTTGCGGACGTAATAGCTCTCGCCCAGCCAGTACTGCGCGTTGCCGGCATAGGCATGGCTCTTGTTCTTGACGATGAACTCCTGCAACGCCTTCTCTGCCCGGTCATAGTCGGAATTGCGCAGCAGCTCGAAGGCCTGCTCATACTGCTTTTCCGGCGATAGTCCGGCGGTGGAGGGCGGATTGGCCGCCGCGCTCTGCGCCGGCTTGTCGGCTGGCTTCCTGTCCTCTGTCTTCACGGCCTTGGGCGGGGCCGAATCGGACATCGCGCCGCCCATCGCCCCTCCCATGGCGCCGCCGCCCTTCTCCAGCTCCTTCAGGCGGAAATCGATGTCGGCGTTCACCTTCTCCAGCCGCTCGCGCAGCTGGGAGATCTGGTAGGTCGATTCCTCGTACTTGCCGGTCAGATCCGACATGACCCGTTCCAGATTCTGCAGCCGGATCTCGAAATCGGCAGCCACGGACGGCGACAGCTGCGCCACCTCCACCGGACCGCCGGATGCCGCGCCACCAAGCGCCGCAACCTGGGTTTCCAGCGAGTGCAGGCGGTCGATCTGGCTCTTCGACTGGGCAAAAGCCGGGCTTGCCGCGAGCAGGCTGCCCAGCATCAAGGCGGCGACGGGACGGATGTGGGTCATGCGCGTGGGATCCTGGGAGAGATCTGGGAGAGACCTTAGGAGAGATCGGGGCCGGAAGCGGGCCGAAGCCCTGCCCACGGCGACCGTAGGAAACGAAAGAGGCGAGGCGATGGCGGCTGTTTAGCAGAACTCGCGCGCGCCCGCCAACAACCAGCCGACCAAAAGACCCGGGCCAAAAGACCCGGGCCAAAAGAAAAGGCGCCGCACCGGTTGCCCGGCGGCGGCGCCCATTCCAATCCCCCTGAGGCGGGGACCGGCGTCAGTTGACGACGGTCACGCCACGGCGGTTCTGCGACCAGGCGGCCTCGTTCGAGCCGACCACCGCCGGACGCTCCTTGCCGTAGGACACGACATTGACGCGGTTGGCGGGGATGCCCTTGGCGGCCAGGTAGTTCTTCACCGAGTTGGCGCGGCGCTCACCCAGGGCGAGGTTGTACTCGCGGGTGCCGCGCTCGTCGGCATGGCCCTCGACGGTGACGGTGACCGAACCGTAGGTCTGCAGCCACTTGGCCTGACGGTCCAGCGTGGCGCGGGCCTCCGGCGACAGGTCGAAGCGGTCGAGACCGAAGAAGACGCGATCGCCGACGTTGACGACGAAATCTTCCGCCGAGCCCGGACGGACCGACGACTGCTGGGCACCGGTGTTGGCGCCGTTGGCGGCGTCGTTCGGCGTGGATTCGCAAGCGGCGAGCAGAGCGACCGCGGCGAGAGCGAGGAACTTCATACGCATGTTCAGGGACCCCTTGAACGACACTCGTTGATTGGCCGGTTCTTGTCTGCACGGGAACCGCTTCTTTCCGCCAAGCCCCGACGAAAAGACGACATCCGACCTTTGTCTTGAGCATTGCTCCCGCGCTGCCGCAAAATAGGACTACTCCACTAGGGAATCAAGGGCGACCACGCCGGATCCGATCCGTCGACGGGCGTGCTGACTCGGCGTTCGTTGGCGCCGGTGATGTCGATGCTGTACAGCTTTGCATTGCGGCCGCGACCGTCGCCCGACGGCAAGTCCTTGAAGAACATGAGGACGCGGCCGTTGGGTGCCCAGGTCGGCCCTTCGACGTGGAAGGCTTCGGTCAGGATCCGTTCCCCCGTCCCATCCGGACGGACTACGCCGATTGCAAAGCTGCTACCCCGTTGGCGCGTGAAGGCGATCAGATCACCGCGCGGCGACCAGACCGGCGTCCCGTAGCGGCCCTCGCCGAAGGTCAGCCGCTTCACGCCCGACCCGTTGGCGCTCATGGTGTAGAGCTGCTGCGTGCCGCCGCGGTCCGACTCGAAGACGATCCGCTGGCCGTCCGGCGAATAGCTGGGGCCGGTGTCGATGCCCGGCGCGTCGGTCAGCTGGGTCTGCCGGCGGGTGCGCAGGTCCAGCGTGTAGATGTCGGTGTTGCCGTTCTGGGCCATCGACATGATGACCTTGTTGCCGTCCGGCGAGAAGCGCGGAGCGAAGGTCATGCCGGGGAAGTCGCCCAGCACCTCCTGGCGGCCGGTGTCGATGTTGAACAGGTACACGCGCGGCTTCTTGTTGAAGTACGACATGTACGTGATCTCCTGCGACGTCGGCGAGAAGCGCGGCGTCAGGACCAGCGTCTGGCCGTCGGTCAGGAACTGATGGTTGGCGCTGTCCTGGTCCATGATGGCCAGCTGCTTCTTGCGCACGTTCGCCGGGCCGGATTCGGCCACATAGACGATGCGCGTGTCGAAATAGCCGTCCTCGCCGGTCAGGCGCTTGTAGATGGCGTCGGCGACGATGTGGGCGATGCGGCGCCATTCCTGCGGCGAGGCGCTGTAGCTCAGCCCCTGCATGTACTGGCCGGCGGCGACGTCCCACAGGCGGAAATCGACCTTCATGCGGCCGTCGCCGCCGGTCGTGGTGTTGCCGGCGACCAGCGCCTGGGCGCCCAGCGCCTTCCAGTCCTGATAGCGCGGTTCGCCGGTGCGCAGCTGGTCCGGCGTCTGCAGGAAACCGCGCGGGTCGAGCGGCTTGAACAGGCCGGAGCGCTCCAGGTCGTCGGAGATGACCTTGGAGATGTCGGCGCCCATCTGCGCGTCACGCCCGCCCGATCCGGCAAAGCTGGTGATCGCGATGGGGAGCGGCTCGGACACGCCCCGCGTGATGTCGATGCGCAACTCGGCGCGCGCCTCCTGCGGAGCGGCAACGCCGAGGGAGAGGAGAAGCGCGCCGGTGGCCCCGGCCAGCTTCATCAGAAGCCTGGTCTTCGTCGTCATGGTCAGAACATGTCCCTCGGGTCGAAATTGAACACGATGAAGCGCCAATCCTCATAGGTCTGGGCCGTGAACTCGCTGGCCAGCAGTTCCAGCGGGCTGGAGCGCTTGACCGCACGCACGGCGGCATCGGCCGACGCGCGGAAGGCGGCATCGCTCATGTAGCGC
Source organism: Azospirillum thiophilum (assembly GCF_001305595.1). Taxonomy (NCBI): domain Bacteria; kingdom Pseudomonadati; phylum Pseudomonadota; class Alphaproteobacteria; order Rhodospirillales; family Azospirillaceae; genus Azospirillum; species Azospirillum thiophilum. The sequence goes on along the minus strand of NZ_CP012401.1, from coordinate 1,980,259 downwards.
GACCGGTACTTGTCGTCGATCCAGGCGCGCACCACGCTGTGGTCGCGTCCGACCTCCACATGGATCTCGATCTGCATCGAGCCGGCGTCCTTGCGGCCGCTGTCGAAGTTCCAGTTCTTGCTGAGCTGCCCGCGGATCGCGTCCAGCGCCCGGCCCGACGGCTTGAACGGCCGTTCGGGGCCGTTCGTCGCCTTTGCCGCCCCGGCCGGAGCCGCGGATGCGGTCTTCTGGCTGGGCTTGGCATCGCTGTTGGCGCTGGCCGATGCCTTGCCGTCAGCCTTCGGATTGTCCGACGGCTTGATCTTCCCGACGTTCGACAGCAGGTCGGACAAAGGGTCGGTCTTGGCCGCCGGCTTCTCCGGCTGCTTGGCGGGGGCATCGGGCTTCTTGGGCTCGGCCTTGGGCGGCTCGGCCTTGGCGACCTCCTTGGCCGGCTCCGGCTTCTTCGGCTCCGCCTTGGGCGGTTCCGGTTTCGGCGGCTCGGGCTTGGGAGGCTCGGGCTTCTTGGGCTCGACCTTGGGCGGTTCGGGCTTGGGAGGCTCAGGCTTCGGCTCGTGCTTCGGCGGCTCCGGTTTGGGCGGTTCCGGCTTCGGCGGCTCGGGCGGTTTCGGAGTCGGCGAGGGCGCCGGATCCGGCGGAGGGGGTGGCGGCGGAGGTGGAGGGGGCGCCGGGGTCGGCTTGGGCGGCGGCGTCGGCTCGCGCGGGGGCGGCGGCACCTGGGCGACCTTCGGCGGCTCCGGAGTCCTGGTCGGCGGCGGGGGCGGCGGAGGCGGTTCGTCCTCCTCGTCCGGCGGCTCGGGGGCCGGTGGCGCCGGTTTCGCCTCGGGCATGGGAGGGCGGGCCGCGGCGCTGGCCGGCTTCGGTTCGCCCTTTTCGACGCGGGCGGCCTGGGTGATCTCGCCGATGTCGACGATCTCGATCGGGATCGAGGCCGTCACTTCGAGCTTGCGATCGCTGGGCGGCAGGCCGAGCACCATCAGCGCGACCAGCGCGACGTGCAGCACCGCCGAGGCGATCAGGGGCTTGCGCATGGGAGTTCCGCCCGCCTCAACGCGCCGGTTTGGGCGCGCCGACCCGCGCGCTCGGCGCGGCCGGACCGTTCGGCATCTCGGCGACCAGCCCGACCTTCTTGAAGCCGGCGGCGCTCATCGTGCCCATCACCTCCAGCATCTTGCCGTAGGCGATCTTGGCGTCGCCACGGACCAGGATGCGGGCCTCGGGGTTGTTGTTGGTCACCGCGATCAGCAGCGGCACCATATTCGCCAGCTCAACCGGCGTCTCCTGCACGAAGACGCGGCCGTCGGTCTGCACGGTGACGAACAGCGGATCCTTCTGCTGCTCCAGCGGAGCGGCGTTGGTCTTGGGCAGGTCGACCGGCACCCCGACGGTCAGCATCGGGGCGGCGACCATGAAGACGATCAGCAGGACCAGCATGACGTCGATGAACGGCGTCATGTTGATCTCGGCCATCGCGCGATAGCCCCGGCGCTTTCCGCGCCCGTGGGTTTTGCCTGCGAGTTGTCCGGCCATGGTTCAGGCGGCTCCCCGCTCCTCGAGGTGGCGGGACAGGATCGCCGAGAACTCGCCCGAGAAGGTGTCCAGCCGGTCGGCGTAGCGGCCGAGGTCGGTGGAAAACTTGTTGTAGGACAGCACCGCCGGGATGGCGGCCAGCAGGCCCATGGCGGTGGCGAACAGCGCCTCGGCGATGCCGGGCGCCACCACGGCGAGGCTGGTGTTGCCCGACCCGGCGATCGAGGTGAAAGAGTTCATGATGCCCCACACCGTGCCGAACAGGCCGATGAAGGGGGCGGTCGAGCCGACCGAGGCCAGGAAGGTCATATAGCGCTCGGCCCGCGCCATCTCGCGGCCGATGGTCACCGCCATCACCCGCTCCACCCGCTGCTGCAGCGAGCTTTTCATCGTGCCGCCGATGCCGCGGTCGGCGGCGTGGCGCCACTCGCGCATGCCGGCGGCGAAGGTGGCGGCCATCGGGTCGGCCGGCGTCTGGCCGATGCGGTCGTACAGCGCATCGAGCGACCCGCCGGACCAGAACGCCTCCTCGAAGGAGTCGGCCTGGGCGTTCAGGCGGCGGATGCGCATCAGCTTCTCGATGATGATCGCCCAGCACCAGATCGAGGCGACGACGAGCATCAGCATCACGATCTTGACGATCGCATCCGCCTGCCAGAAAAGGCCGAGGATGGTGATCTCATGTGCCGTCGTGGCGGCGGCGTTGCCGGCCAGTTGGGCGGTTTGCAGGGCGTCCATCGCAGTCAGTCTCGCGTTTGCGCAGTTGGCACGGGGTAGAGGCGGGAAGAGGGGTCAGGCGGGCTGTAGAGAGTTTTGCTTGGCATGCAGTGTCTCCATCGCCGTGCGCACCGGTTCGGGTAGGCGCACGGCCCGACCGGCCCGGTTGATGGTCACCAGCTGCAGGTCGGCGCGCGCCAGCACGCGACCGTCGCGGCGGATGGCTTGTGCAACTGCGAAGGAGGCACCGCGGATATCGACCATTCGGGTTTCGACTTCAAGCGTGTCCTCCAGCTTGGCAGGCGCGTCAAAATCGATGGTCAGGCGCCGTACCGCAAATGACACACCTGTGACATCGCCCGAACCGGCCGCCATTTCCGCCTGACGGAAGCCCATCAGGGTGAGCATCTCCGTCCGCGCCCGCTCGGCGAAGCGCAGGTAGTTGGCGTGGTAGACGATGCCGCCGGCGTCGGTGTCCTCATAATAGACCCGCAGCGGGTAACGGTGGGTGCCGTCCGCCGCGAACCAGCCGGAGAGGGACGGCGCCGCGGTCGGCACGGCGTCAGTCATCGACATCGCCTCCGGTGGCATCGCCCTCGGCTGCGTCCGGAATCCGGTCGAGCAGGTCGAGCTGCCGGATCGGCGCGCTCGGCGGGTTGAGGCCGAGATAGCGGAAGCCCTGGTCGGTCAGCATGCGCCCGCGCGGCGTCCGCTGCAGGAAGCCCTGCTGGATCAGGTAGGGTTCGACCACCTCCTCCAGCACGTCGCGCTGCTCGCCCAGCGCCGCGCCCAGCGTCTCCACCCCGACCGGCCCGCCGCCATAGTTGGCGGCGACCAGCCCCAGATAGCGGCGGTCCATGCTGTCCAGCCCCAGCCGGTCGACCTCCAGCCGGGTCAATGCCGCGTCGGCGACCCGCTTGTCGACCTCCTCCACGCCGGCGACCGCGGCGAAATCACGCACCCGGCGCAGCAGCCGGCCCGACACGCGGGGCGTGCCACGCGCCCGGTTGGCGATCTCGCGCGCCCCCTCCGGCGTGATGCCCATGCCGAGCACGCCGGCGGCGCGGCGCACGATCAGCTCCAACTCGTCCGGTTCGTAGAATTGCAGGCGGACGGGAATGCCGAAGCGTTCGCGCAACGGGCGCGTGATCAGGCCGCTGCGCGTCGTCGCGCCGACCAGCGTGAAGGGCGGCAGGTCGATCCGGATGGACCGTGCCGAGGGGCCTTCGCCGATGATGAGGTCGAGCTGGAAATCCTCCATGGCGGGATAGAGCACCTCTTCCACGGCGGGATTAAGGCGATGAATCTCGTCGATGAAGAGGACGTCGTGCGGCTGCAGGTTGGTCAGCAGCGCGGCGAGGTCGCCGGCCCGCGCGATGACCGGCCCGGAGGTGGCGCGGAAGCCGACCCCCAGCTCGCGCGCGACGATCTGGGCCAGCGTGGTCTTGCCCAGTCCCGGCGGACCGAACAGCAGCACATGGTCGAGCGCCTCGTTGCGGGAACGGGCGGCCTGGATGAAGATCGACAGGTTCTCGCGCGCCTGGCGCTGGCCGATGAACTCGGCGAGCGTCAGCGGGCGGATCGACGACTCGGCCGAGTCGCCGGTGCCCTGGCCGGGCTGGACCAGCCTGTCCCCTTGGCGGTCGTGGTTGGGGTCGCTCATTGGCTCAGTTCCTTGAGTCCCTGGCGGATCAGATCGGACACGCCGGCATCATCGCCAAGCACACGCCCGGCGGCTACGACCGCGCCGAAGGCCTCGGACCGGCCGTAGCCGAGATTGACCAGTGCCGACACCGCATCGGCCAGCGCCGGGCCGGGGCCCGGAGCGGCGGCGGGGGCGCCCTTGCCGGCCGGCGCGCCCGCACTTGCCGCGGGGCCGAGCGCCAGATTGCCGACCTTGTCCTTGAGTTCGTTCAGGATGCGCGCCGCCACCTTCGGCCCGACGCCGTCGGCCCGCACCAGCGCGGTCTTGTCCTGCGCGGCGATGGCGCGGGTCAGCTGGTCGGGGTCGAGCACGCCGAGGATCGACAGCGCCAGCCGGGCGCCGACGCCCTGGATGGTGGTCAGCAGCTTGAACCAGTCCCGCTCCGCCTGGTCGCCGAAGCCGTGCAGGACGATGCGTTCCTCGCGGATGAAGGTTTCGACCACCAGCGACAGCCGCTCGCCCACCGCCATGCGCGACAGGGTGCGGTTGGAGCAGGACAGCAGGTAGCCGACACCGTTCACGTCGAGCACGACCCAGTCGGTGCCGGTGGAATCGACGATGCCGGTCAGCTTGGCGATCATGGGAACTCCCGGCCGGAAGGCTGGCTGCGAAGAATGGGGGTTTCGGCAAGGCGCGCCCGAATGGTTTCCAGCACGCCGTCGAGATTGTCGATCACGTCTGTGTTCCAGAAGCGCAGGATGCGGAAGCCGGCCTGCTCCAGCATGCGCGTGCGCCGCTCGTCATGGGAGGCGCGCTGTTCTGCATGCTGGCCGCCGTCCAGTTCGACGATCAGGCGATGGTCATGGGCGACGAAATCGGCAACGAAGCCCAGGATCGGCTCCTGCCGCCGGAATTTCGCGCCAAGCTGGGCATTGCGCAGCCGCTGCCAGATGATTTTTTCCACATCGGTGGCGTTCATCCGCAGATCGCGCGCGCGCTCGGTTAAGTAATCAGTGGGCTTTGCCTGCGCAACCCGCGCCATATTCCCCTCTCCCCCCCGGGGAGAGGGTCGGGGTGAGGGGGAAGCGCTTGCCGGACGTTTCAAGGAACGGGGTGCATCCCCCTCACCCTGCCCTCTCCCCGGGGGGGAGAGGGAATTCCGCGACGGTTCGGCATTCTTCCGCCACATCTGCCAGCTGGCGCGGTGGTGCGCGTGGCAGATCGCCACGGCCAGCGCGTCGGCGGCGTCTGGGCTGCCGATCTCGCAGCCGGGCAGCAGCAGGCGCACCATCGTCTGGACCTGCGCCTTCTCCGCGCGGCCCTGCCCGACCACCGCCTTCTTGACCATGTTGTTGGCGTATTCCGCCACCGCCAGCCCGGCCTGGGCCGGCACCAGCAGGGCCACGGCGCGGGCCTGCCCCAGCTTCAGCGTGGAGACCGCGTTGCTGTTGACGAAGGTCTCCTCCACCGCCGCCTCGTCGGGGCCGTAGCGCTCGACCACCGCCGACAGGGCGTCGTGCAGTTGCACCAGCCGCTCGGCCAGAGGACACGAGTCGTCGGAATGCACCGCGCCGTCGGCGACGTGGGTCAGGCGGTTGCCCGCCACGTCGATGATGCCCCAGCCGGTGTGGCGCAGGCCGGGGTCGATCCCCAGCAGCCGCACCGGCGAAGCCCCCGCCGCATCATTCCGCCGTCCGGCCCGCGCAAACACGGCACCCGCTCTCCGCCTGCAAGACCAGCGTCCAGATCACGCAGTCAGCTTCTGCATCAGCTCGTCGGAGATGTCGAAGTTGCCCTCGACCACCTGGACGTCGTCGTTGTCCTCGAGTACGTCCAGCAGCTTCAGCAGGCTGGCCGCGGCATCCTCGGAGGGCGCGACGGTGTTCAGCGGACGCCAGGTCAGGCGCGCGCTCTCCGCACCGCCGAACTTGGCCTCCAGCGCGTCGCGGACAGCGCCGAAATTCTCCACCGTGCTCGTCACCTCATGGCCGTTCTCGTCGGATTCGACGTTGTCGGCACCGGCTTCCAGCGCTGCCTCGAACACGGCGTCGGCATCCGCCGCGGCCGCCGGGTAGTAGATGGCGCCGATGCGGCTGAACATGAAGCTGACCGAATTGGTCTCGCCCAGGCTGCCGCCATACTTGGTGAAGCTGGAACGCACTTCCGCGGCGGTGCGGTTGCGGTTGTCGGTCAGCGCCTCGACGATCAGGGCGACGCCGCCGGGGCCGTAGCCCTCGTACCGCACCTCTTCATAGTTGGCGTCGTCGCCGCCGCCGGGCGTGCCCTGCTTGATGGCACGGTCGATGCGGTCGCGCGGCATGTTCTGCGCGCGGCCGGCCAGGATGGCGGCACGCAGGCGCGGGTTGGCCGCCGGGTCCGGCAGGCCGCTCTTGGCGGCGACGGTGATCTCGCGGGCGAGCTTGTTGAAGATCTTGGACCGCTTGGCGTCCTGCGCACCCTTGCGGTGCATGATGTTCTTGAACTGGGAATGACCGGCCATGGGTCGAACGAGCCTCGAAACGGAATTTGAGCGATCGGCGGGGTGAGCGCACGACACATGTAACAGGTCTGCCGCCCCACCGCACCTCTTCGGCGCGGGAGACGACACCCACGGGATTAGAAAGTCAATATGGCGAGAGTGCGGCGTCTGCGTCAGCGCGCCTCACGCCGTCCGGCCGGCTACTGCATGCGTTCCGGCAAGGTCTGGCTCAGCCGGCCGCCGACGCGCAACGGTTCGATACGGACAGCCAGTCCCGTTCGGTCGTCGGTCTCGACATAGCAGCCGCAGACGGTGCCCTCGCCTTCCGCCGGCGTCAGCCGCTCGGTCGGCAGCTTGCGCACCATCTTGGCCAGCGCGATCTCCTTCTTCATGCCGATGGCGCTGTCATAGTCGCCGCACATGCCGGCGTCCGACTGGTAGGCGGTGCCCTTCGGCAGGACCATGTGGTCGGCGGTCGGCACATGGCTGTGGGTGCCGACCACCAGCGAGGCGCGACCGTCGCAGAAATGGCCCATGATCATCTTCTCGCTGGTCGCCTCGCCATGCATGTCGATCAGCACGGCATCGACGCCACCCGCTCCCTGGCCGGCCCCGAGCCGATGCGCCTTCAGCACCCGGTCGACCGCGGCGAAGGGGTCGTCCATCGGCTCCATGAACAGGCGCAGCAGGACGTTGACCACCAGCACCTTACGCCCGCCGCGCGCCTGCAGCAGGACGAAGCCGCGGCCGGGCGTGCCTTCCGGATAGTTCAGCGGCCGGATGATGCGCGGCTGCTGCTCGATGGTGCCGACCAGTTCCTTCTGGTCCCAGGTGTGGTTGCCCAGCGTGACGACGTCGATGCCGGCGGCGAAGAACTCCTCGGCGAGCTTGACCGTCACGCCATAGCCGCCGGCCGAATTCTCGCCGTTGACCACGGTCAGGTCGGGGTCGAGCCGCTCGCGCAGCGCCGGCATGTGGGCGATCACCGCATCGCGCCCGGCCCGGCCCACCACGTCGCCGAAAAACAGAATCCGCATCGCCGCCCTTGCTCCTGAAACCTATTTGCGTATCCGAAGCGTCTCGCGCTCCGTGACGATCCAGTCCAGCCGCTCGTCGTGGCCGTCGGCCGGAACCGCCGGCATCTCCTGCGCGGCAAAGGCGACGCCGACCGCCAGCACCGCCCCCTCCTCCCGCAGCATGTCGAGCGTCCGGTCGTAATAGCCGGCGCCATAGCCCAGCCGGTGGCCGCCGCGGTCGAAGGCGAGCAGCGGCACCAGCAGCAGCGACGGGCGCAGCAGCGCGCGGCCCTCCGGCGGCTCGTGGATGCCATAGCGTCCGACCGTCATCGGCCCGTCGGAATCCCAATCGCGGAAGGCCAGCGCGGTGCCGCGCGGACCCGACACCGGCAGGGAGACCGGGTATCCGAGCTGTCCAAGATGGAGCAAAGCCGGCCGCGCGTCGAGTTCCGAACCGAGCGGCCAGTAACCGCCGGCCGCGCCCTGCGGCAGGTGCCCGTCCCGCCCAAGCTCGGCGATGCGGTCGCGAACCGATGCTGCGGCGGCGACGCGGTCGGAGTCTGCGATGGCGTCGCGCCGGGCGCGCGCCTCGCGTCGGGCGGCGTCCTTGGCTTGCGGATCTGTCATCGCGGATGGGGCTTGCGGACGGGAACGAAAGGAAAAGGGTGGAAGGGGCCGCCTCGGCCGGTGACCATATGCCTATCCTCCATGGCCTGCATGAGCAGGTGGGCGCCATGTACCCGGCCCGATGGGCCGGACAGGGACAGCTCCCTAGAGATCAAGGTTATCGGCCCTGGGGATTATTGCGGCCTGTCGAACCAGGCAGCGGTCCTTCCACGCACCAATCTAGGCGCGCTCGAGCCGCGCGGCAACCTCTTCTATGCGTTTTGCGACATGATCGAGCGCGCCGGCGACCGCGGCCTCGTCGATCGCGGGCGCGATGCCCTTGCCGGACAGCACGTCCTGCAACTCGTCGGCCAGCACCAGGCAGGTCATCAGCATCATCTGCGTTTCCGAGCCGCTGCGGCCGCCACCGGTCAGCCGGCGCAGGCGCTCGTCGACATAGGCCGCCAATTCGCGCAGCCGCGCCTCCTGCCCGTCCTCGCACAGCATCCGGTAGAGGCGGCCGTTCACCTCGATGTCGACCTGGGGCATGGCGTCAGCTCTCCAACACATGTTGCAGGCGGGCGATGGCGACCTCCAGCCGCTGGGACACCGCCTCCGCCGTCGCCTGGGCAGTCGCCCGCTCGGCCCGCGCCGTCTCCAGCGCCTGCGCCAGCTCCTGCTCGCGCCGGCCGACCCGCTCCTCACGGGCGGCGGCCGCATGATCCAGCCGCTCCACGGCCCGGCCGAGGCGGTCGATTGCGGCTTTCAGAATGTCCATGGGCAAAGAGGGCCCTTGTTCTGCCATGACGATGCGCCGGATCGTCGCCGACCGGTCCAGCTAGAGTTGGGCAGCCGGCGGCGTGGCGTCAACCGTCATTCGCCGCGACGGCCCTGGACGGGACGCCGCAGCCCGCCTGCAACCGGACGGTTTCCAGGACGCTCACCCTCCATTCCGAACGGCACCCCGACCTCGTGGACCTCGTCCGCCCGTTCCAGATTCTCCATGTTGACGCCGCACTCGTTCCCCTCCACCTCACCGGCCCTGTCGCGTTTTCCGCCGGTTGTCGGGACTGCCTGTGGCTTGGATGCTCGACACCCATCGGTTCGTGAAGGACGGGGAAACAGTTTCCTTCATTCCTGATTGTTTGTTCTGCAATTTCTCGCCATGAGTGTATGCGCCATCTCGGGCGTGTCATCCCCTCGCGCTCTCCCAGCCATGCCCGCGCCTATCCCATTCCCATGTTGACCTGCGGACGGCGGTTCTGCATGGTGCGCCCGTTTCGCGGCGCCCAAAGGGTGACCCGCGCGACCAATGTTGCCGACGCCGCACCGCGCACCCGCCCCTTCAGGAATCGCCAGATGTCCGCTGCCTCCGCCCAGCCCTCCCTCCACATGATGGCCAGCGCGATCCGCGCGCTCTCCATGGACGCGGTCGAGGCCGCGAAGTCCGGCCACCCGGGCATGCCGATGGGCATGGCCGACGTCGCCACGGTCCTGTTCACCCAGCACCTGAAGTTCGATCCGAAGAACCCGGCCTGGCCCGACCGCGACCGTTTCGTGCTGTCGGCCGGCCATGGCTCGATGCTGCTCTACTCGCTGGCCTATCTGACCGGCTACGAGCGGATGACCATCGACGAGATCAAGCGCTTCCGCCAGCTGGGCAGCCTGACCCCCGGCCATCCGGAAGTCGACCCCAGCCTCGGCATCGAGATGACCACTGGCCCGCTGGGCCAGGGCGTCTCCACCGCGGTCGGCATGGCGCTGGCGGAGCGGATCACCAACGCCCGCTTCGGCGACGAGCTGATCGACCATTACACCTACGTCATCGCGTCCGACGGCGACCTGATGGAGGGCGTCAGCCACGAGGCCTGCTCGCTGGCCGGCCATCTCGGGCTGAACCGCCTGATCGTGCTGTGGGACGACAACCACATCTCCATCGACGGCTCGACCGACCTCAGCTTCACCGACGACACCCAGGCGCGCTTCCGCTCCTACGGCTGGAACACCATCGCCGTCGACGGCCACGACACCGACGCGGTGTCGAAGGCCATCGCCCAGGCGCGGACCTCCACCGACAAGCCGACGCTGATCGCCTGCCGCACCATCATCGGCAAGGGTGCGCCGAACAAGGCCAACACCCATGGCTGCCACGGCTCGCCGCTGGGCGCCGACGAGGTCGCCGCGACCCGCGCCGCCATCGGCTGGACCCATGAGCCCTTCGTCGTTCCCGACGAGGTGCTGTCGGCGTGGCGCGCCGCGGGCACCCGCAGCGCCGACGCCTACAGCGCCTGGAGCAGCCGTCGCGCGACCATTACCGAGGCCGCCGGCAAGGCGTTCGACGAGGCCTTCGGCCGCGGCGTGCCCAGCGCCCTGGCCGACACCATCGTCGCCTTCAAGGAGAAGGTCAGCGCCGACAAGCCGAGCTGGGCGACCCGCGTCGCCTCGGGCAACACGCTGGAAGTCCTGGTCCCGGCGATCCACGAGCTGATCGGCGGCTCCGCCGACCTGACCCCGTCGAACAACACCAAGGTCAAGAACACCGCCGACGTGAAGGGCAAGGGCGAGTTCGCCGGCCGCTACGTCCGCTACGGCGTGCGCGAGCACGGCATGGCGACGCTGATGAACGGCATGACGCTGCATGGCGGCGTCATCCCCTACGGCGGCACCTTCATGCAGTTCGCCGACTATTGCCGTCCGGCGATCCGCCTCGCCGCGCTGATGAAGCAGCGCACGGTCTTCGTGATGACCCACGATTCGATCGGGCTGGGCGAGGACGGTCCGACCCACCAGCCGGTCGAGCATCTGGCGGCGTTGCGCGCCATCCCCAACCTGTTGGTTCTGCGTCCGGCCGACGCGGTCGAGACCGCCGAGTGCTGGCAGATCGCGCTGGAGGCCACCGGCGCCCCGTCGGTGCTGGCGTTGACCCGCCAGAACGTGCCGACGCTGCGCACCGAGCATACGCCTGAGAACCTGTCCGCCCGCGGCGCCTATGTCATGGCCGAGGCCGAGGGCGGGCGCAAGGCGACCCTCCTCGCCACCGGCTCGGAAGTGTCGCTGGCGATGGAGGCCCGCAAGGCGCTGCAGGAGCAGGGCATCGGCACCGCCGTTGTGTCCATGCCGAGTTGGGAACTGTTCGCCCGCCAGGACGATGCGTACAAGGCGTCGGTGCTGGGCACCGGCGTGCGCGTCGGCGTCGAGGCGGCGATCCGGCTGGGCTGGGACCGCTGGCTGGGCGACAAGGGCGCCTTCGTCGGCATGGCCGGTTTCGGCGAGTCGGCGCCCTACCAGGAGCTGTACAAGCACTTCGGCATCACCGCCGAAGCGGTCGTGGACGCCGTCAAAGCCCGTCTGTAAGGGCGCGTCTCTGAGAGAAGCCGAAGGGACGCCCCGCCCATCCCGGGCGTCCCGTATCCAAACTGGAGGAAGTCATGGCTGTACGGGTAGCGATCAACGGTTTTGGCCGCATCGGCCGTCTGGTTCTGCGCGCCATCTACGAGAGCGGCCGCAAGGACGTCGAGGTGGTGGCGATCAACGACCTGGCCGACTTGCACGCCAACGCGCACCTGCTGAAGTACGACAGCGTCCACGGCCGCTTCCCCGGCACCATCGAGACGGGCGACGGCGTCCTGATCGTCAACGGCCACTCCATCAAGGTCGTGCAGGAGCGTGACCCGGCCAAGCTGCCGTGGAAGGATCTGGGTGTCCAGATCGCCATGGAATGCTCGGGCATCTTCACCAAGCGCGCCGACGCCGCCAAGCATCTGGAAGCCGGCGCCGAGAAGGTGCTGATCTCCGCCCCGGCGACCGACGAGGACATCACCGTCGTCTACGGCGTCAACCACGACAAGCTGACGGCCGAGCACAAGATCGTCTCGAACGCGTCCTGCACCACCAACTGCCTGGCTCCGGTCGCCCATGTGCTCCACAATCTGGTGGGCATCGAGAAGGGCTTCATGACGACGATCCACTCCTACACGGGTGACCAGCGGATCGTCGACACCAACCACAAGGACCTGCACCGCGCTCGCGCCGCGGCCCTGAACATGATCCCGACCTCGACCGGTGCGGCCAAGGCGGTCGGCAAGGTCATGCCGGAACTGAAGGGCAAGCTGGACGGCACCGCCATGCGCGTGCCGACCCCGAACGTGTCGGTCGTCGACTTCAAGTTCACCTCCAAGCGCGCCACCTCGGTCGAAGAGATCACCAAGGCGATCAACGACGCCGCCAACGGCCCGCTGAAGGGTGTGCTGGAAGCGTACACCGAGGATCTGGTTTCGACCGACTTCAACCACGACCCGCACAGCTCGATCTTCGCGCTGAACGAGACCAAGGTCATCGACGGCAACTTCGTCCGAATCATGACCTGGTACGACAACGAGTGGGGCTTCTCCAACCGCATGAGCGACACCGCCGTCGCCATGGCGAACGCGAAGTAATCTACGCTCCGGCATGAAAAAGGCGCCTTCCCCCGGGAAGGCGCCTTTTTTGTTTATCCCCTTACGCCGCCCGCACGGTCGCCAGGAAGTCGCCGACCTGCGCGGTCAGGCCGGCCGCCTCCTTGGACAGCCCGGCCAACGCCTGGGTCAGTTCGCGCGCGGTACGGCCGCTCTCGTCGGACGCCGCGGTGACGCCGGAGATGCTGGACGACACCTCCCCCGTCCCGGCCGCCGCCTGCTGGACCGAGCGGGCGATCTCGGCGGTGGCAGCGTTCTGCTGCTCCACGGCGGCGGAGATGGCGGTGGCGATGGCGCTCAGCCGTTCGATGACCGCCGAGACCTTCTGGATCTCCATCACCGCCTGACCGGTCACGGCCTGTATGCCGCTCATCTGGCCGCCGATCTCGTCGGTCGCCTTGGCCGTCTGGTTGGCGAGCGCCTTCACCTCGCTCGCCACCACGGCAAAGCCCTTGCCCGCCTCGCCGGCCCGCGCCGCCTCGATCGTCGCGTTGAGCGCCAGCAGGTTGGTCTGTCCGGCGATGTTGTTGATCAGCCCGACGACGGCGCCGATCCTGTCCACCGCCTGGGCCAGGCTGCCGATGCGGCCAGTTGCCTCCTGGGCCATCCCGACGGCGTCGGTCGCGACGCGGCTGGCCTCCGACACCTGCTGCCCGATCTCGACGATGGAGCCGGACAACTGCTGCGACGCAGCGGCGACGGTCTGCACATTGGCCGCCGTATCGGTGCTGGCGGTCGCCATGACCCCGGCGAGCCGGCTGGTCTGTTCGGCGGCCTCCGACATCGCCCGCACCTTCTGCTCCAGCGCGCCGGTCGTCGTCGTCACCGAGCGGACCATGCCTCCCACCGTTCCCTCGAAGCGGGCGGCCAACTGGTCCATGGAGCGCCGCCTGTCGTCCTCGGCGCGGCGGACGGCGTCGGCCTGCTCGGTCTCCAGGCGGCGGCGGGCGTCGGCGTTCTCCTTGAAGACCTGCACCGCGCGGCCCATGTCGCCCAACTCGTCCCGGCGGTCGAGTTCAGGAACGGCGACCGACAGGTTGCCGTCCGCCAGGGACCGCATGCTGTCCGACAGACGCCGGATCCGCCGGCTGATCGAGTTGCCGACCAGCGCGATCAGGACCACCACCGGCAGGGCCAGGCCGCCGACGATGGCCGCCATGGTCCAAAGACTGCTGGTGAAGCGGGCGTCGAGATCGTCGATATAGACGCCGGTGCCGATCGTCATTTGCCAGGGCTCGAACATCTTGACGTAGCTGAGCTTGGGCAGCGGCAGCTCGGTGTTCGGCTTGGGATACATGTATTCGATGAATCCTTCGCCCTGGTTCCGCGCGGTGTCGACCAGCGCACGGACGAAGTACACGCCGTTCGAATCCTTGTTGTCGCGCTGGTCCTTGCCGATCACGTCGGGCCGGACCGGATGGATGATGGTCTGGTAGGTCATGTTCTGGGCGAAGATGTAATCCTTGCCGTTGTAGAACATGGTGTTGACGTTCGCCTTGAACCGCTCGAACGCCTGCTCGCGCGTCAGGCGTCCCGCCTTGACCTCTGCCTCGTACCCGGTCGCCAGCCCATGGGCTGTCTGCACGACGGAGCGCAGGGTCTCCTTCCGATCCTCCAGCATGCTGCGCTGGTTGAGCCACAGGGCCGAAGCGGCAAGCGCGATGGACACGGCGCCTGCCAGCGCCACAAGCGCCCACAGCCTGGCCCGCAAGGTCATCTTCGGTCCGTTCATTGCGGCAATCCCCCTTATCGTTCAGGGATCATGCAGCAAGGACGATGCCAATCGAAGGAGCCGGCGGCGTTACGGCCGCGCAACGATCAAACACACGGACGGCTTGCCATTCCGCCAATCCGTCGGGGCGGCATCCGCATTCGGCATCGCATTCTGCGACGGCTCACCGGGCCTTCGCATCCATCACGCCGGCGGCGCGGCCCAGGCATTCGGCGATCCAGGCGGACAGGCTCTTCCCTTCGCGCGCCGCACAGTCGGCAAGCGCTCGGTGCAGGATCGGGTTTATGCGGATGGCAAGGCGTCCGGAGAAGGGCTGCTCCCCCTCCCCCCCCATGTCGCAGGAGAGATCGAGGTAATCATCCACCGCACGGCGGAAAGACTCCTGCAACTCGTCCACAGACCGGCCGGAAAAGGTGATGCCGTCGTGGGTGTTGATGACCTCGCCGACAAAGACGCCTTCGTCGTTGTCGAAGTCGATCTGGGCCTTGTAACCCTTGTATTCCATCATCGCGGCAATCCCGAGGGAGCTATTCCCATGAAACGGACACCGGCATGCACAGGCCGTGTCCGATATGACCGACCATATACCGGGAGCGCGATCGCAGGGTTTGACCTGCCTCAATTCTCTCAACCGGTTGGCCGGCGGGCCGCTGAATCGCCGGTTCCGGTTGTGCTGCGGCCGGCGCTAGACTGCGCCTCTGCCCGCCCTGCCCGTCCGTCAACCGATGATCCCGCCCATGCCGCCCTACCCGATCCTGATCCGCGACCTCGATGACGCGCTGGCCGCCGCCGCCGCCGCCGATGCGCTTGCGGTGCCGCTGACGCTGATGGCGCCGGAGGGTTGCGGCGCGCTGTGGCTGCTGGAGCTGCTGGAGCGGGTGCGGCGTGCCCATCCGCGACTGGAGGTCGCCGCGCTGCTCGATTGCGGCGACCGCGCCGGGGAGGCGCAGGGTGCGCTGGCCGCCGGCGTGCCGCAGCTGCTGTTCACCGGGCGCGCCGATCTGGCCGAGCGGCTGGCGGCCATCGCCGCGGCCGGCGGGGCGACGCTGCTGACCTGCTGCCCGCCGTTGCTCGACCTCGGCGCCTGCGGCCTGGCCGAAGGTCAGGGGCTTCGCCGCCGTTCCGCAAGGGAGGCCCTATGCCGCGACTGGCTGTCCGGGAGCCAAGGTCAGCCCGGGACTACCGCTTTTTCGCACAGCGCTGCCGCGCAAAGGTGGTGTAAATTCACCTAACGATATTTTTGTGACACGCGCCTCCTCCCTCCGATGTCGGACGAACTGCCCATGAGCATCACCAGCCTGACCCCGCCGGAGAAGACGATTGCGCAGCCCCGCTATTCGGGACAGGCCGGACTCCACCGGCCGGATGGCCGGACGGGGCGCCACCCGGCCGATCCGGAGCCCGGATCGGAAAAGATGCGCGGCCTTCGGCTGGTGGCCGTCTGGGTCGGGCTGACCGCGGCGTCCTGGGCGGTGCTGGGCGGCGCCGGCTATGGGCTCTATGCGGTGGTCGGGTCTCTTCTGCCTTAACCCGTTCGGCCAGCGGAAATCACCCGGTCGGGCTGCCGCCGGCCGCAGGCCCTAGGCCGTTCAGGCGTGGCAAATGGCCGCTTTATGCCCCTCCCGCCGTTGCAAAATGGCCGAATACGGGCTAAGACGGCGCCATTTCCAAGAATGCCCCAGGGGAAGAGCCACAATGAAGCTCACGCGCCGCGTCAAAGACATTCTCGCCAATTACGAGAGCGACAATCCCGGCACCAAGGCGAACCTCGCCCGCATCCTGATGGAAGGCAAGCTCGGCGGCACCGGCAAGCTGGTGATCCTGCCGGTCGACCAGGGCTTCGAGCATGGCCCGGCCCGCAGCTTCGGCCCGAACGACGCCGGCTACGACCCGCACTACCACTACCAGCTGGCCATCGACGCCGGCTGCAACGCCTACGCCGCCCCCCTGGGCTCGCTCGAGGCCGGTGCCGGCACCTTCGCCGGCTCGATCCCGCTGATCCTGAAGATGAACAGCGCCAACAGCCTGTCGACCCAGAAGGAAGCGGCCGACCAGGCCGTGACCGCCTCGGTCCAGGACGCTCTGCGCATCGGCGCGTCGGCCATCGGCTTCACCATCTATCCCGGCTCCGACTGCATGTACGACCAGTACGAGGAGTTCCGCGAGCTGTCGAAGGAGGCGAAGTCCTACGGCCTCGCCACCGTGCTGTGGTCCTACCCGCGCGGCGGCGCCGTCACCAAGGACGGCGAGCTGGCCATCGACGTGATCGGCTATGCCGCCCACATGGCCGCGCTGCTGGGCGCCCACATCATCAAGGTCAAGCTGCCGTCGGCCACGCTGGAGCAGCCGGAAGCCAAGAAGATCTACGAGTCCAAGCAGATCCCGATCGCCACCCAGGCGGAGCGGGTGAAGCACATCATGCAGTGCACCTTCAACGGCCGCCGCATCGTGGTCTTCTCCGGCGGCGCCACGAAGGGCGAGGATGCGGTGTTCGAGGACGCCCGCGCCATCCGCGACGGCGGCGGCAACGGCTCGATCATCGGCCGCAACGCCTTCCAGCGCCCGCGCGAGGATGCCCTCAAGCTGCTCGACCGGATCATGAAGATCTACCAGGGCCGGGAGTAACACTTGGCCAAGGGAAAGCCGTCGCAGGCGGAACCTGCCGCCTGCCGACTGTACCTCGTGACGCCGCCGGCCCTGGAGCCGGCGGCGTTCGCGCCGCTTCTGACGGAGGCGCTGGATTCCGGCGACGTCGCCTGCGTCCAGCTGCGTCTGAAGGACTGTTCTGACGACGACATCCGCCGGGCCTGCGACCTGCTGCGCCCCATCGCGCAGGAACGCGAGGTCGCCTTCATCCTCAACGACCATCCCCGGCTGGCCCGCGAGACGGGATGCGACGGCGTGCATGTCGGCCAGACCGACACACCCTATCGCGACGCCCGCAAGATCCTCGGCAACGATGCCATCGTCGGCGTCACCTGCCATGATAGCCGCCATCTCGCCATGCTCGCCGGCGAGGAGGGGGCGGACTATGTCGCCTTCGGCGCCTTCTTCCCCACCGCCACCAAGACCGCAGAGTATCAGGCCGAGCCGGAGCTGCTGCGCTGGTGGTCGGAACTGATGGAGGTTCCCTGCGTGGCGATCGGCGGCATCACCGCCGACAACTGCGCGCCGCTGGTCACCGCAGGCGCCGATTTCCTGGCCGTGGTCAATGCGGTCTGGGGCCATGCCCAAGGTCCGGCTGCCGGGGTCAGGGCGCTGAATGCCGCCATCGAGGCGGCGCTTGCCGGTTCGGCCGGCTGAGCGTACATATGCCGGCCCTGCCGGTTCGTCTTCTGGATGCCGGCCCTGCCGACCGGCACCCTTAAGCGGACTTTCCCAGGATCATGGACCTTCTGACGCCCGAGTCGCTGGGCATCCTGTTCGCCGTCGGCCTGCTGGCCGGTTTCGTCGATTCCATCGCCGGCGGCGGCGGCCTGCTGACCATCCCCGCCCTGCTGGCGGCCGGACTGTCCCCCGCCGAGGCGCTGGCGACCGGCAAGCTGCAATCGAGCTTCGGGTCATTGTCCGCCACCATCAAGTTCGTCCGCCGCGGCGAGGTCCACCCTTCGTCGATGCGGACGATGATCGTCTGCACCTTCGTCGGGGCCGGGGCCGGCGCCACGCTGGTCCAGATGCTCGATCCCAGCTTCCTGCGCGACGTCATCCCGATCCTGCTGATCGGCATCGCCGTCTATCTGCTGCTGTCGCCCAAGGCCGGCGACGTCGACGCCCACCAGCGCATCGGCGAACATGCCTTCGCGCTCAGCATCGGCACCGGGATCGGCTTCTATGACGGCTTCTTCGGGCCGGGCACCGGCACCTTCTTCGCCATCGCCTTCGTCTCGCTGCTCGGCTACAACCTGCGCAAGGCGACGGCCCATACCAAGGTGCTGAACCTGACCAGCAATGTCGCGTCGCTGCTGTTCTTCATCGTCGGCGGCCATGTGCTGTGGACGGTGGGGCTGGTGATGGGCGTCGCCCAGTATATCGGCGCCCAGGCAGGCGCCCACATGGTGATCCGCAACGGCGCGCGGATCGTGCGGCCGATGCTGGTGGTCGCCTCCATCGTCATCACCGCCAAGCTGGTGTGGAGCGACGACCAGAACATCCTGCGCCAGATGTTCTCCGCCGCGGTCGCCTGGATCGCCTGACGGCCTCCGCCCGCCGGCTCTTCCCGATCGCCCGCGATAATTCGCCGCACTGACCGACCGCCGAAGGTACGCACCGCCGGAGCGCCCCTTCGGGCCGGCGGCGGTACTTCGCCCCATTCACATTTTTGCCTTCCGCTTTCCGATCCGGCCGGCAAAACTGTTCGTTCGTCCAACAAAAACTGGTGACCGCCCCTTTACGTAAGCGTCAGTTCGTGTATCATTGCGTCAACAACACAATTGGGGGAAGGAACCATGTCTCCGACGACGCTCAAGACACGCCTGACGACCGCCGCCGCCATCGCCATGACCGTGCCGCTGGCGACCGCCTCGACGGCCTTCGCCGCCGGCTTTGCGTTGAAGGAGCAGAGCGTATCCGGCCAGGGCACCGCTTATGCCGGCGTCACCGCCGGCGGCAACGGCGATGCCAGCGCCATGTTCTACAATCCGGCGACCATGGGGCTGGTCACCGGGACCGAGTTGGTCCAGACCGCCACCGGCGTCATCGTCAAGTCGAAGGTCGAGAACGCCCGCGCCTCCCGCGCCGCGAGGCTGGGCGGCACCTCGATCGCCGGCAACGCCTCGCCCGGCGACATCGCCCAGGACGCCATCGTCCCGGCCGGCTATTTCGTCTATTCGATCGACGACGACCTGAAGGTCGGCCTGTCGGCCAATGGCCCCTGGGGCCTCGTCACCGACTACGGCGACAACTGGATCGGCCGCTATCACGGCATCCGTTCCGACCTGCGCACTTACAATTTCGTACCGTCGGTGTCCTACCGCATCAACCCGATGATCATCATCGGCGGCGGCGTGCAGATCCAGTACGCCAAGGCGAAGCTGTCGCAGTCGTCGGACTTCGGCGCCAGCCGGCTCGGCCGCCCGGGGTCGCTCGACGTCAAGAGCGACGTCACCGGCGACGATTGGGGCTGGGGTTTCACGCTCGGCGCCCTGGTCGAGCCGGTCAAGGGCACCCGCGTCGGCCTCGCCTACCGCTCGGCGGTGAAACACACGCTGACCGGAAACATCTCCTTCACCGGCCTACCGTCCGCACTCGCCGGAGCCCTGCCGGCCCAGGGCGCCAACGCGGATCTGACCACCCCGGACATCGCCTCCATCGGCCTGTACCACGAAGTCGACGACCGCTGGGCGGTGATGGCCGACGTGCAGTGGACCAACTGGTCGCGCTTCCGGGAACTGCGGGTCAACATCGCCAATCCGGCGCTCAACTCGGTGACCGAGGAGCATTGGAAGGACACCTGGTATTACGCGCTGGGCACCTCCTACAAGGTGACCGACAAGCTGACGCTGCGCGGCGGCATCGCCTTCGACAAGGGGTCGGTCGATGTCGATTACCGCACGCCACGCATTCCGGAGCAGAACCGCTATTGGCTGTCGGTCGGCGCCGGCTATCAGGTCACCGACAGCATCCGGGTCGACGCCGCTTATTCGCATGTCTTCATCCCGAAGACCTCGGTCGCGCTGAGCGACGACCTGACCGGCCCCGAAGCCGGCCGCGGCAACCTGACGGCCGACTACAAGAGCAGCATCGACCTGATCGGCCTGCAGGCGAAGTTCACCTTCTGACCGGGCTTCCGGGGGCTTTATTGGGGGGCCGCCTGCGGGCGGCCCCTACCACCATCTCAGAACCCTGCAACCGGCAGCCACAGCACCTGATCGATGCTCTCCGCACCGCTGCACAGCATCGCCAGCCGGTCGAACCCCATGGCGATGCCGCTGCTCTGCGGCATGCCGAACTCCAGCGCGGCGAGGAAATCCTCGTCGACCGGGAAGCGTTCGCCGTAGATCCGCTCCTTCAGGTCCATGTCGGCCTCGAAGCGGGCGCGCTGCACCGCCGGGTCGGTCAGTTCACCGAAGGCGTTCGCCAGTTCCAAGCCGCAGGCATACAGCTCGAACCGCTCGGCCAGCCGCGGATCCTCTGGCTTCGGCCGCGACAGCGCCGCCATGCACAGCGGATAGTCGGTCAGCACGCAGGGCACTCCGGCGCCGAGATGCGGCTCGATCCGCTCGAACATGATGCGGAAGACGATGTCCTCCCAGCGGTCGCCCGCATGGGGCGCGATGCCGATGCGCGCGGCCTCCGCCGCCAGCGCCGCCGGATCGGGGTCATGGCTGCCGTCATAGGTCGCCATCAGGTCGATGCCGGCATAGTCGGTGAAGGCGTCCGGCACCGTCAGCACCTGCCAGGGAGCGAAGGGATCGCAGGTCATGCCGCGGAACTCGAAGCTCCGCCGCCCGCCCGCCTCGGCCCCGGCGCGCAACAGATCCTGACAGTCGCCGATCAGGGTGCGGTAGCCGTCGCCCGCCCGATACCATTCCAGCATCGAGAATTCCGGGGCGTGGGTGCCCGACCGCTCGCCGTTGCGGTAGACATGGGCCAGTTGCCACAGCCGCGGCACGCCCGCGACCAGCAGCTTCTTCATGGCGAATTCCGGGCTGGTGTGCAGGTACAGCCGCCGGCGGTCGTCCGGATGGGTTCCCTGCAGGTCGGTGGCGAAGGCCTGGAGATGCGGCTCCATCCCCGGCGAGACCTGGAGGGCCGGCGTGTCGACCTCGATGAAGCCCTGGTCCTCGAACACGCGACGGACGGCGCCCAGCACCCGGCCGCGCGCGGCCAGATAAGGCCGGCGCTCGCTCAATACCTCGGGATGCCAGGGGGGAAGACCGGGGGGGAGATCGGTGGATCGGGGACGAATGGACATGCTGAGTGCTCTTGAGGAAGGCTGGGGCCGGAAATTGGGCCGGAAAATTGGGCGATGTTGCGGGCCGGCAGGGCGGTTTCCACCCTGACCTTATCGCTGCCGGAGCGGCGTGATAGAATGGAACGGCCCGCATCCGATCCCGGAGCCTCCCGCATGTCCAGCCGCCGGCCGCCGATGCGATATACCCGTTTACGGGTTCGGACCGTCCCGGCCCGCGGCACAATGGAACATGGAACAGGGCCGGTCCACTGTTTCACCCGGTTTCAAATGTTCCATTCCGGCCTTCCGGCCGGCAGCTTGGCCCGATCCGGGGCACAATCGCCCGGCGCGCCGGCCTTTACCGTTCCGCGCCGTTGCCTATGCGCGGTCAAGCTGGTAGGGTCCGCGCCGCCCGCATCTTGGAATTCACGAGTACGCCATGAAGGTCAATGCCAATACGATGCGCCCCGGCCATGTGCTGGAGCACAACGGAAAGCTCTGGGTCATCACCAAAACCGCCATCGTGCAGCCTGGCAAGGGCGGCGCCTTCATCCAGCTGGAAATGAAGGACGTTCGCACCGGCAACAAGTCGATCGAGCGGTTCCGCACCCAGGAGACCGTCGAGCGCGCTCGCCTGGACGAGCATGAGATGACCTTCCTCTTCGTCGAAGGTGACAGCTTCACCTTCATGGACAAGGAATCCTTCGAACAGGTCAGCATCCCGCGCGACATCATCGGCGAGCCGGCGGTGTTCCTGCAGGACGGCATGGAAGTCACCGTGCAGAGCCACGAGGGCAGCCCGCTGGGCGTCGAGATCCCCGGCAAGGTCACGCTGCTGATCACCGAATCCGACCCGGTGGTGAAGGGCCAGACCGCGTCGTCCTCCTACAAGCCGGCCAAGCTGGAGAACGGCGTGTCGATCCTGGTTCCGCCGCACATCGAGGCCGGGACCCGGGTCGTCGTCGACACCGCGTCGGGCGAGTATGTCGAGCGCGCCAAGGACTGATCCTTCTCCGGTCCGTCCTGCTGTCACCGGTCTTCGCCAAGCGCGGAGGCCGGTGTATTGTTTTCTGGTTCCTGCATCAAACGGTACACCCACACCCATGGCCACCCGCTCCGCTCTCATCAACGTCATGGTCCGCGCCGCCGAGAAGGCCGCCCGGGGTCTCGTCCGCGACTTCGGCGAGGTCGAACATCTCCAGGTGTCGCGCAAGGGGCCGGCCGACTTCGTGTCCGCTGCCGACCTGAAGGCCGAACGCACCCTGCGCGAGGAACTGCAGAAGGCGCGGCCCGAATTCGGCTTCCTGATGGAGGAGAGCGGTGCGTCCAAGGGCAGCGATGCCGATGCGCGCTGGATCGTCGACCCGCTCGACGGCACCACCAACTTCCTGCACGGCATTCCGCACTGGGCGATCTCCATCGCCGCCGAGCGGGGCGGCGAGATCGTCGCCGGCGTCATCTACGCGCCGATCGGCGACCAGCTGTTCTGGGCCGAGAAGGGCGCAGGCGCCTTCGTCAACCACTCCCGCCTGCGCGTGTCCGAACGCCGCCGGCTGGAGGATTGCGTGATCGCCACCGGGATCCCCTTCAAGGGCCGCGGCGACCATGCCGGTTTCCTGAAGGAGCAGGAGGCGGTGATGAAGGAGGTCGCCGGCATCCGCCGCTTCGGCGCCGCTTCGCTCGACCTCGCCTATACCGCCGCCGGCCGATTCGACGCCTATTGGGAACGCGGCCTCGCGCCGTGGGATTGCGCCGCGGGCGTGCTGATGGTCACCGAGGCCGGCGGTTTCGTCGGCGAGATCGATGGCGGACGCAACCCGGTCTTCACCGGCAACGTGCTCGCCGCCAACAGCCATCTCCAGGTGCCGGTCGCCCGCCTGCTGAAGAGCGCCAAGGGCTGAGGCGTTGCGGCTGGAGCGATCGATAGGCTATGGTTCGCAGATCAAGGGTTTGAGTGGACACATCGCTTTGGGCCGCTGGGAACACGCCGACCGCAAGCTCCGTGCCGTCGCCGCCACGCTGTGCGCGGTCTGGGCGCTCTGTCCGCCTGCGCCCTCGCAGGCGGCAGCCCCGCCTGCGCTGTCTCTGGAAAACGCGGTTCCGCTGCCTGTCCCGCCGCGCCCGAGCCTGCGCACCCCTCCGGCCGTGAAGGCGCCGCCGCGGCTCATCCTGCCGCAGCCGCTGGAAGCGCCGCCGCTGCCCGACCTGACCGAAGGCCCCGCCCAACCGGCGCCGCGTACCGCCGCCCGCGATCAGGGGACGCAACCGTCCGCCCCGGCCTCTCAGGCGCCCCCGCCGGTCGTCGGCACCGCACCGGTGGAGCCGCCGCAGACGCCGCCAGCCCCGCGAACCGATACCGCGGCGCTGCCGCCCGCCCCGGAAGCGGCACCCCCTGCGGCTAGCCTGCCACCTTCGAGTGTTTTGAGCCTTGTGTTCCAGGGCGACGCCACCAATCTGCCCGATACGGCCGATGCCCTGGTCGACCGGATCGTCGAGCGGCTGCGCGCCAGCGACACCGCAAGGCTCCAACTGCGGTCCTACGCCAGCGGCACCGCGGACACGGCGCGCGAGGCACGGCAACGCTCGCTCGCCCGGGCGCTGGCTCTGCGCGAGCGGCTGACCGCCTTCGGGATCCGGAGCGCCCGCGTCGATGTCCGCGCGCTGGGCGTCGAAGAAGGAAGCGGGGCGGCCGACCGTATCGACATCGTCTTTCTGAACGAGTAGCGCCAACCACCAGAGCCCAACCAGTAGAGCCCACAGTGCGCGGGGTCTGATCGGAACATCCCCTTCGGAGCATCATGACCGCCACCATCCCGACGTCCCGACCGCAGGAGATATCCGCCCTCATGACACGCCCCGCGCGGTTCCTGACCCGGATGATCCTGTTCCTGGTGGTTGTCGGCATTGTATGCGGGCTGCTGTTCCCCGCCCTGCGCTCCGCCTTCCTGAACAACGCGCCGCTGAACGGCGTCATCCTCGCCACGCTGCTGGCCGGCATCGCCTTCATCTTCCGCCAGGTGCTGATGCTGCGCCCGGAGGTGGACTGGCTGGAGCAGTATCAGAGCGGGATCTCCCCCGCCAGCCTGCAGGAACCCGTCCTGCTGGCGCCGATGGCCCGGATGCTGGGCGAGCGGCGCGGCCGGCTGACCCTGTCGGCCCTGTCGATGCGCTCGCTGCTGGACGGCATCGCCTCGCGACTCGACGAATCGCGTGAGCTGTCGCGCTATCTGATCGGGCTGCTGATCTTCCTCGGCCTGCTCGGCACCTTCTGGGGACTGCTGCACACCGTGCAGTCGGTCGGCACCGTCATCGGCAGCCTATCTGTGCAGGGCGGCGATGTCGGCACCATGTTCTCCCACCTGCAGCAGGGGCTGGAAGCGCCGCTGGTCGGCATGGGCACCGCCTTCTCCTCCTCGCTGTTCGGTCTGGCCGGATCGCTGGTGCTGGGCTTCCTGGAGCTCCAGGCGAGCCAGGCCCACAACCGCTTCTTCCAGGATCTGGAGGATTGGCTGTCGAGCGCCACCCGGCTGTCGAGCGGCGCCGCCGGCGGGCTCGAATCGGGCGACCATTCGGCGTCGGCCTACCTCACCGCCCTGCTGGAGCAGACTGCCGAGAATCTCGACTCGCTGCAACGCACCGTCGCGACGGCGGAGGAAGGCCGCCGTGCCGCCAACGCCAACCTGATGGCGTTGACCGAACGGCTGTCGAGCCTGACCGACCATATGCGGGCCGAACAGCAGCTCCTGCTGCGGCTGGGCGAGAACCAGCTCGAGGTGAAGGGATTGCTCGACCGGCTGGCAGATAATGCAACCGCCGGCTTCGACGACGCCTCGCGCCAGCATCTGCGCAACATGGACATCTACCTCGCCCGCATCGTCGAGGAGTCCTCCAACGGCCGCGTCCAGGCGGTGCAGGAAATCCGCAGCGAGATCAAGCTGCTGGCCCGCACCATCGCCGCGCTGGCCGAAGAAGCCGACCAGCAGCAGCGCTGATCTTATCAGGGCATCATCGCGCCCGAACGGAGAGACCATGGCCAGCCTCAGCCGCCGCAACGGCCATCGCGACGCCAGCGCCTGGCCCGGCTGGGTCGACGCCCTGTCGTCGCTGGTGATGGTCGTCATCTTCCTGCTGATGGTCTTCGTGGTGGCTCAGTTCTATCTCGCCTCCGCCCTGACCGGCCGCGACGAACAGCTGACGGTGCTGAACCGCAAGATCGCGGAGATGAACGACCTGCTGGCGATGGAGCGCGACGCCAACGCCGACCTGCGGGTCAACATCACCCAGCTGTCGACCGAGTTGCAGACCTCCGTCGCCTCGCGCGACGACATGACGCTGACGCTGAGCCAACTCCAGGAAGACCGCGACCGCACCGCCCGCACCCTGGAGGAGCTGCAACGCAACGTCCGCGTCGACCGCGAGAGCCTGGACCTGAAGCTGAAGGAGGTCCTCAGCCTCCAGGCCGACATCAAGGCGCTGCGCGACGCCCGCCAGAAACTCGAAGGCGAACTGGCAGCCGCCGTCGCCGCGACCAAGCTGACCGAGCAGCAGCGCCAGGCATTGCTTGCGGAGCTCGGCACCACCCGCGACCGCGCCAAGGCGCTGGAAACGGAGCTGGCCACCGCTGCCGAAAAGACGATGCTGGCCCAGAAGGACATCGACCAGCGCGACATCCGGCTCAAAGCCCTCGAATCGCAGCTGACCGACAGCCGCACCCAGGCACAGAAGGAATTGGAGCAGCGCGACCTGCGCATCCGCGACCTGATGGCCTCCCTGACCGGCGAGCAGGCGGAGGGGGCGAAGAGCAAGCAGCAGGTCGATCTGCTGAACCAGCAGCTCCTTGCCCTGCGCGAGCAGCTGGCCCGCATCGCCGCGGCGCTCGAGGCGTCGGAGAAGGCGTCGTCCGAGCAGAAGGTCCAGATCGCCGAGCTGGGGGCGCGACTGAATCAGGCGTTGGCCGCCAAGGTGCAGGATCTCGCCCGCTACAAGTCGGAATTCTTCGGCCGCGTGCGCGAGGCGCTGGGCAGCCGGCCCGACGTCCGCATCGTCGGCGACCGCTTCGTCTTCCAATCGGAACTGCTGTTCCCCTCAGGCTCGGCAACATTGGAAGAGGCCGGCAAGCAGCGGCTGGCCGACCTCGCCCGCACCCTGCTCGAAATCGGCAAGGCCATCCCGTCGGACATCGCCTGGGTTCTGCGGGTGGACGGCCACACCGACGTCAAGCCGGTGCGCTTCCAGTTCGCATCCAACTGGGAGCTGTCCTCGGCCCGCGCCATCTCGGTGGTCAAGTATCTGATCGACCAGGGCATCCCGCCGGAACGGCTGGCCGCGGCCGGCTTCGGCGAGTTCCAGCCCCTCGATCCCGGCAATTCGGACGAAGCACTGGCGAAGAACCGCCGGATCGAGATCAAGCTGGACCAGCGATAGGAACCGGCGGCCTCAGCCCTTCCACTCCTCGCGCAGGATGGCGTAGAGGACATGGTCGCGCCATGCGCCGTCGATCCGCAGATAGCCGCGGGCATAGCCCTCGTGGGTGAAGCCGACCTTTTCCAGCAGGCCGCGGCTTGGCAGGTTGGTCGGCAGGCAGGCGGCCTCGACCCGGTGCAGGCCAAGCTGGCCGAAGGCGAAGTCGAGCACCAGCCGGGTGCCGCCGGACACATAGCCGCGCCGGGCATGGGGCTGGCCTGCCCAATAGCCGAGCGTGCCCATCTGCGCCACGCCGCGGCGGATGTTGGTCAGGCCGAGCCCCCCGACCAGGGCGTCGGTGGCACGGTCGAAGATCAGGAAGCTGTAGCCGAGATCGTCGCGCCATTCCTGCGCCTGCCGCCGCAGCCGGCGGGCGAAGGCGGTGCGGGTCAGCGCATCGGCCGGCCAAGTCGGCTCCCACGGGGTGAGAAACCCGCGCGAGGCGTCGCGCAGGTCGGCCCACTCCCGCCAGTCCCGCGGCAGGGGCGGCCGGATGTAGCAATGCGGCCCGTCGAGCCGCATCGCCGGCGGACTGATCAGGCCGCTGCCGAGAAGACGGATCATCGGATGACCGTATCCCCTTTCTCCCCCGGAAAGGGGGAGAAAGGCTCGGAAGGAGGGGCAGCGACCGCAGTCGTCATCGTCAGGCGAGGCGCTCCGCGATGCGGTCGTAGCTTTCCAGCTTGTCGATGGGGCCGAGGGCCGCCACGGTCGGGCGGCTGGCACGCAGGCGGGCGGCAGTCTTGATCACCGACTCGCGATCGACGCCGTCGATCTTGGCGACGATCTCCTCCACCGGGATCGGGCGGTCGTAGATCAGCACCTGCTGCCCCAACTGCTCGCAGCGCGACATGGTGCTTTCCAGCGCCATCAGCGTCCCGGCCTTCAGCTGTGCACGGGCGCGGGCGACCTCGTCCTCGGTGACGTCGGCGCCGACCTTGGCGATCTCGTCGCAGACGACCGGGATCAGTTCGGCCACCTCGTCCTCGCCGGTGCCGGCATAGACGCCGAACAGGCCGCCGTCATGGTAGCCGCCGGTGAAGGTGTAGATCGAATAGACCAGCCCGCGCTTCTCCCGCACCTCCTGGAACAGGCGCGACGACATGCCGCCGCCCAGCAGGGTGGAGAGCACCGAATGGGCATAGAAGTCCGGATCATGGACCCCCACCCCGTCGAAGCCCAGCACCAGATGCATCTGCTCCAGGTCACGGTCCTCGCGGAAGTCGCCACCGGTGTAGCTGGCCGGCTCCGGCTTGGGCGGCGCCCCGCTCGGCAGGTCGCCGAAGGCCTTCAGCGCCAGATCGACCAGCCGGTCATGCTCGATCCGGCCGGCGGCGGACAGCACCATGCCGGGCGCGCCGTAATGGCCGGCGATGTAGTCGACCAGCGCATCGCGCGGCAGCGCCCCGACGATCTCGGCCGAGCCCAGCACCGGGCGGCCGATGGCCTGCCCCGGATAGGCGGTAGACTGGAAATGGTCGAAGATGATGTCGTCAGGCGTGTCGGCGCTCTGCCCGATCTCCTGGAGCACCACGGTCCGCTCGCGCACCAGTTCCTCGGCGTCGAGCATGGAGTGCTGGAGCATGTCGGCGATGAGGTCGAGCGCCAGCGGCGCATCCTCGTGCAGGACCTTGGCGTAATAGGCGGTCTGCTCGCGGGTGGTGTAAGCGTTCAGTTGCCCGCCGACATTCTCGATCTCTTCGGAGATGCGGAAGGCGGAGCGGCGGCGGGTGCCCTTGAACAGCATATGCTCGACGAGATGGGCAACGCCGTTGACGCTCGCCGCCTCGTTGCGGGTTCCCACCCCGACCCAGCAGCCGAGGGATACGGACTGCACGTCGGGCATGGTGTCGGTCGCGACGCGAAGCCCGTTGGGCAACGTCGTCACACGAATGGAACTCATGCGGCCTCCTGGGCGGCGCGGGCGCGCGCGGTTACGAAGTCCTGCACTGCCTTCAAATCGTTCGGCAGCTCGGACAGGCGCTCCTCGCGCACATAAAGATCGGACAGGCGCGGCGGCAGGTCCGGCCGGCGGCCGGTCGCCTTTTCCACCGCGTCGGGGAACTTGGCGGGATGGGCGGTGGCGAGCACCACCATGGGGACGGACGGATCGACCCGGCCGGCGGCGACCGCGGCGCGGGCGGCGCCGATGCCGACCGCCGTGTGCGGGTCGAGCAGATAGAGGCTGCCCTTCCAGACGTCGGCGACGGTCGCCATGGTGGCGGCCTCGTCCACCCGGTGGCCGGAGAAGATCGCCAGCGCACGGGCGAGCTGCGCCTCGGTCACCGCGAACTTGCCTTCGGTGCGGAAGCGGTTCAGCGCAGCTGTCACCGCGCTGCCGTCGCGGTCGAGCAGGTCGAACAGCAGCCGTTCGAAGTTGGAGGAGATCTGGATGTCCATGCTGGGAGACAAGGTAGGCACGACGGGCGCCGCGACCATGGCCCCGCTGGCGAAAAAGCGCGCGAGGATGTCATTGCTGTTGGAGCCCACCACCAGCGCCTCCACCGACAGCCCCATGGCGCGGGCGCCGTAGGCGGCATAGACGTTGCCGAAATTGCCGGTCGGCACGGTGAAGGCAACCTTGCGCTCGGGCGCGCCCAGCGCCACCGCGGCGGTGAAGTAATAGACGATCTGGGCCATGATGCGCGCCCAGTTGATCGAGTTCACCGCCGACAGCCCCATCCGGTCGCGGAAGGCGGCGTCGTTGAACATCGCCTTCACCAGATCCTGGCAATCGTCGAAGGTGCCCTCCACCGCGATGTTGTGGACGTTGGACGACAGCACGCTGGTCATCTGCCGGCGCTGCACCTCGGACGTGCGGCCCTTGGGGTGCAGGATGAAGATGTCGACGTTCTGGCGGTCGCGGCAGGCCTCGATGGCGGCCGAGCCGGTGTCGCCGGAGGTGGCGCCGACGATGGTCACCCGCTCGCCCCGCTTGGTCAGCACATGGTCGAACAGGCGGCCGAGCAACTGCAACGCCACGTCCTTGAAGGCTAGCGTCGGCCCGTGGAACAGCTCCAGCACCCAGGTGGTGGGGTCGATCTGCACCAGCGGGGTCACCGCGGCATGGTCGAAGCTGGCATAGGTGTCGCGGGCGATGGCGCGGAACTCATCCTCGGCGATCGCGCCGCCCAGGAAGGGCAGCATGACCCGCACCGCGATCTCGCTGTAGGGCAGGCCACGGAGCGCACGGATGTCGTCGGCCGTGAACTGCGGCCAGCTCTCCGGCACGTAAAGCCCGCCGTCACGGGCCAGCCCGGCCAGGAGAACGTCTTCAAAACCCAGGACCGGGGCCGTGCCCCGCGTGCTGACGTACCGCACCGTTTCCACTCCGTCCGATGAAGTGGGCATAGTTAGCGAGGACCCCGCCCGCACGCAAGCGGTGCGGGACGCGCAACGCATATTCCCCCGGCGTGGGGGTGCCCCGGCGAACGGGGCCCGACGAGCGGGATGGAACGTTTGAAACACCGTGGAACGGTTTTCCGGGCGCTGTTCACCTGTTCCATCGCCGTACGGGGCGGCCCGGTGCCTGTCCGGCAGGCTCCTATCCGAACAGGGCGTCGATGTCGGCCTGGCTGATGTTGCCGCTGTCCGGGGTGGCTTCGGCCGGGCCGTGCAGGTCGAGATCCTCGTCCTTCTTGGTGACCGACGGCGGGAGCGGCATCGCCTCGAACTCGCGCTTGTTCCACAGCCCCATCATCGCGTCGACGCGCTCTTCGATGAAGGACATGGCGCGGACGACCTTGGTGATGCGCTGTCCGGTCAGATCCTGGAAGTTGCAGGCCTCGTAGATGCGGACGATGACGTCGACCATGTCGTTGACGCGGTCGTTGTGATAGCCCTCCGGCAGCGAGGATTTCAGCTCCGACACCACCTCTTCCAGCTCTTCGGCGCAGGCCATGATGGTGTTGGTCGCGGCCTCCGTCGCGGCGACGACGGCGCTCAGCTCCTGGCTGGCCTGCTCGAACTTGTCGTCACCGGCCAGCGGGTGGCGGATGGCGGCCATCTCCACCTTGGTCGCCTTGATGCGGCCGGAGATGTCGGCGATCTCCACCTGGATCTGATCAATCTGCGCCGCATCCATGGCGAGGAAGCGGTCCAGCTTCGCGCCGAGATCGCCGATCGCCCGGATGACCTCGGTGTTGTCGGCCTGGACCACCTGGGTCGGCGCCGGAAGAGCGGCGGCCGCTCCATCCTCGATCAATGCCTGGAACGGGTGCCCGGACTTGCGGGCTTTCTGAAGCTCGGCCATGAAGGGCTTGGTCATCTGCTTCATCCTCGGTCCCGCCTCTCGGAAACGGCCGGCTGTGGCCTTGTGTGGTGGAATATCGGTGGGTGTCTGCTGGCGTGTCTGTTCTGTGTCGTTAGGCTCGTCAGGCCCCCTCCGGCCAATTGGCCGGCCGGTCGGGTGAACCTGTTGGGGGACCATCGGGTGGAAGCAGGCCGGCTGCCGGACTGGCCGGGCCGGCCGGCCTCCTAACCGAAGAGGGCGTCGATGGCCGCCTGGTCGAGCGGGGTCGGAGGCTCCGCTGCGGCAGGCGGCGGGGACGATGCGGCAGGCTTGGGCGAAGCCTTGGCCTTCGGCGCGGCGCCGGGCGGCTTCGGCACCGGCTTCTTCGCCTGCGGGGGGGCGGCAGGCGCCGGAGCGTCGAACATGTTGTCGATGTCGGCCTGACTGGCCTTGGCAGGAGCCGCGGCGGGGGGAGGCGCGTCGAACATGCCGTCGATGTCCGCCTGACTGGCCTTGGCAGGAGCCGCGGCCGGCAGGGGCGCGTCGAACATGCCGTCGATGTCCGCCTGGCTCGCCTTGGCCGGAGCCGCAACCGGCGCAGCCTGGGCGGGAACCGGAGCATCGAACATGCTGTCGATGTCCGCCTGGCTCGCCTTGGCCGGAGCGGCCTGGACGGGCGGCGGTGGCGGTGGCGGCGCGGCCATCGGCGCCGGGCTGTCGAACATGCTGTCGACGTCGGCCTGGCTGACGCCATGGCCGTCCAGCTGCGGACCGTTCAGCAGATGAGCGTCGGGACGGCTGTCAGTCTGCTCCTCCTTCACGACGATGCCGGCGAGGCCGTCCTCGCCCCAGATGCTGATCATGGCCATCACGCGCTGCTCGATGTAGCGGAGCGCGTTCACCACCTTGCTGGTGCGCTGGCCGGTCAGATCCTGGAAGGAACAGGCGGTGAAGATGTCGTTCACCTGCGTGTCGATCTCGTTGCACATCGACGGGTCGGCCCCGCTCGCGCGCAGCTTGCCCGCCAGATCCATCAGCCGTTCGGCAGAGTTCAGGATCTCGAAGGACGCGCGTTCGGTCGATATGACGATGGCGTCCAGTTCGTTGGTGGCGGACAGGATCTTGTCGCCCGACCCGTCCGGGGGGCGCAATGCCGCCACCTCGCGCCGCGCCTGCTCGATCGAGGCGGCCATCTCCATCAGCTCGCGGCGCAGGACGCCGACATGCTTGCCGGCCTCCACCGCCTCGCTCTGCCGGCTCCAGGAGTCGCGGAACTCCTGGAGCATTGCCCGCACCTCCTCCGTCGCGGCCCCGAGGGACCGCCGGTGAAGCCGCCGCAGGAACGCCCTGCCCTTCGCCGACCGGGCGATGGCGTCCTCGATCTGCTCGAACTC
Source organism: Azospirillum thiophilum (assembly GCF_001305595.1). Taxonomy (NCBI): domain Bacteria; kingdom Pseudomonadati; phylum Pseudomonadota; class Alphaproteobacteria; order Rhodospirillales; family Azospirillaceae; genus Azospirillum; species Azospirillum thiophilum. Next base: position 1,948,100 of record NZ_CP012401.1, on the reverse strand, counting down.
TTCATCGGACAGCTGCGGAAGCTGCTCCAAACCGGTCCACTCCCCAAACTGGATGCGTCAGACGTCGCCCCTTGCGGGCGATCCGCCGGACTTGTGCCGCCGTCCGCCCGAACCGGTAGCGTTGACCGGTCGCGCTGGCCGATCGCCGGGATCGGCCGTCCCGATCAGCCGCCGATGACAGCCTGGATCTTCTGCTTCAGCGTGTCGGCGTTGAAGGGCTTGACGATGTAGTTGTTCACGCCGGCCTGCTTGGCGGCGATGACGTTCTCGGTCTTGCTCTCGGCGGTGACCATGATGAAGGGGGTCGCCGCCAGCTTGGCGTCCGCACGGATTTCCTTCAGCAGTTGCAGTCCGGTCATCGGCTCCATGTTCCAGTCGGAGATGATGAGGCCGAACTTGCTCTCGCGCAGCTTCGCCAGCGCCGACACGCCGTCGCCGGCCTCGTCGATGTCGGTGTAGCCGATCTGGGTCAACAGGTTCCGCACGATGCGCCGCATGGTGGCGTAATCATCGACGACGAGGATCTTCATCTAGACGTCTCCGCAATATTCCGTTGCCGGTGTCTCACCGGCCGTTACGCCCACCCGGCGCGGGGGCTGCGCCGTAAACCGGGAAGTGATGCCGACTGTAGTGCCCTAACTGCCGCCAAAAGTCATCCCCTTGGGGTCACACTGAAGCAGCTGGGTAAAGAACGTGTTACCACGGGCACAGGCATCCTAGCGATTCAGCCCCGGCCGGATATCGGGAGCGCCCCCGATGGACAGCGCTCCCACGATGGCGCAACCGCCCCGGCCGGTCATCGCGGCGGCTCACCCCAGTGGCCCATCACAGCGGCCCATCACAGCGGCGCGGTCGCCTCTTCCAGCCAGCGGCGGGTCTCCCCGTCCAGCAGCGGGGACAGCGACTCGCACACGCGGGCGTGGTAGGCATCGACCCAGGCGATTTCGGCACCGGACAGCAGCGCCGGCTCGATCACCTTGCGGTCGATCGGCACCAGCGTCAGCGGACGGAAGGCCAGCATCGGCCGCTCGGCCCCCGCCAGTTCGCCGTCCGCCTCCAGCGGCTCCACGACGATCAGGTTCTCGATGCGGATGCCGTAGGCGCCGGTCTTGTAGTAGCCCGGCTCGTTGGACAGGATCATTCCGGGCTGGAGCGCCACGCTGTTGCCGATCTTGGAGATGCGCTGCGGCCCCTCATGCACCGACAGGAAGCTGCCGACGCCGTGGCCGGTGCCGTGGTCGTAGTCCAGACCGGCCTGCCACAGCGGCAGCCGCGCCAGCGCGTCGATCTGCGAGCCGGTCGTGCCGCGCGGGAAACGGGCGGTGGACAGGGCGATGTGGCCCTTCAGCACGCGGGTGAAGCGGTCGCGCATCTCCGCCGCCGTTTCCGGGGCAAGGTCGCCCACCGCCAGCGTGCGGGTGACGTCGGTGGTGCCGTCGAGATACTGGGCGCCGCTGTCGAGCAGGAACAGGCTGCCCGGCTCCAGCCGGCGGTCGGTATCATGCGTGACACGGTAATGGACGATGGCGCCGTTCGGCCCGGCCCCGGCGATGGTGTCGAAGCTGACGCCGCAGAAGCGCTCGTTCTCGCGGCGGAAGGCCAGCAGCCGCTCCACCACCGCCAGTTCGGTCAACCCGCCCTTCGGCGCCTCTTCCGAGAACCAGCGCAGGAAGCGGACGATGGCGGCGCCGTCGCGGATGTGGGCGGCGCGGGCGCCGGCCAGCTCCGCCTCGGTCTTGCAGGCCTTGGGCAGGGCGCAGGGGTCGCCGTCGCGCTCCACCCTCGCCCCCGCCAGTTGCAGGCGGTCGACGATCCAGGCCGATGTGCAGGACGGATCGGCGAGCACACGGGCGGAGCCGCGGGCGACGGCGTCCAGCGCCGGCCCGAACTCCTCCACCGGCCGCACGCGCACCCGGTTGCCGAGATGGGCATGGGTCTGCGGCGCCAGCTTGCGCCCGTCCAGGAACAGGTCGACCGACGCGTCGGCCGACAGGATGGCGAAGGACAGCGGCAGCGGGGTACAGGGCACGTCGGCGCCGCGGATGTTCAGCAGCCAGGCGATGCTGTCGGGCTGGGTCAGCACCGCGGCGGCGATGCCCTTCCGCCCGAGCTCCTCGGCCAGCCGGCCGCGCTTGTCGGCGGAGCTCTCGCCGGAAAATGCCTCGTCCTGCGGCACGACGGGGGTGAGCGGGGACGGCGGCTGGCCCTGCCAGACCGAATCGACCGGATTGTCCTCGCAGGGGACCAGCAGGATGCCGGCGCGCTCCAGGGCGGGGCGGGTCTTCTCCACCCAACCGATGGTGTGCAGCCAGGGATCGAAGCCGAACCGCCCGCCCTGGGGCAGTGCCGCGACGATCCAGTCGGTCAGCGGATCTTCGACCAGATGCCGGTATTCATAGAGGTCGGCCGGCACCTCGGCCCGGACCTGGAGGGTATAGCGGCCGTCGACGAAGATGGCGGCGCGGTCGGCGGTGACCAGCATGTTGCCGGCGGAGCCGGTGAAGCCGGTCATCCAGGCCAGCCGCTGGGCACGCGGCGGCACATATTCGCCCTGATGCTCGTCGCCGCGCGGGACGACGAATCCGTCGAGATCGCGGCGCTTCAGCGCGGCGCGCAGGGCGGCCAGCCGCTCCGCCGGACCGGGGCGGGCCGGCTGCGGTTCGGCGGCCAGCAGCGCCTTCAGCGCTTGGAGCTGATCGGCCAGCGCCGCCGGCAGGGTCTCGCCGACCAGCACCAGCCAGGCCGCCGCATCCTCCGCCTCAGGCGCCGCCAGCACGCCGGCGAGCAGCGCGCGGACCTCCGCGGGGGTGCGGCCGGTCCCGGCCTCGGTCAGCAGGGTCGCAAGGGCGTCGTCGCCACGGTAAGCGCCGGAGTGGTTCGCACTGGGCACGGAACGGATTCCTCGGAAGGGTGGAGCCTGTGTCCCCAGGCTAGGCACCCGGCCGGGTCTGCGCAAGCGGCGGCGCTGCGTCCATGGCGGTTGGGGTGGTGGGATGGGGGGTGCGGCGGATGCCCCTCCCCATCCCTCCCCCGCGTTCCGCGGGAGAGGGGGCAGGATGCTCGATTGCGTCACCCAACTGCCGGAGCGGCGGCAGTTCCCTCTCCCGCGTGAGCGGGGGAGGGTTAGGGAGGGGGCATCCGGAGCGGACGCTCAGACCGGCAGCCCCGCGTCGTCGGGGAGCCCCAGCCGTTCCAGCACGCGCTTGCGCGCCTCGCCGCGCTCGACGTCGGAGACGTGCAGCAGCCCGCCGATCCGCCGTAGCAGGCTGGCTTCCAGGTCGTTCAGCACGCCGTCGGCGTAGGCGACCTCCCACAGCATCTCGACGATCCACAGGCGCCGGCCGGGCGGGCAGCGCTCCAGGATGACGGTGACATAGCGGTGGTAGGGAGAGACGTCCTCCGTGTCGAACACGGCGGCGGACAGCAGGTCCTGCGCCTCCTCCTCGCTCAGCTGGAAGTGGCGGCGGGCGGCGGCCATGATGCGGTCGCGCTCCGCCTGGGTGATGGTGTCGTCGGTACGCGCGGCCTCGACCATCAGGGCGGCGGCGGCGGCCTGCAGGGCGTCCTCGCCCGGCTCGGCGCCGTCGTCGCCTGCGAACAAGGACCGGATGCGGTTCAGCATGGTGGCTCCCCAGGACTGTGTCGGGACATCGTCCCTAGGGGAAATCGCAACCCGGCCCTTTGGTTTCAACGGTCCCTGGCTTAACGCTTGACCACAAGAGTGGTCCATTCCCCGACCGGGATGCGGGCGACCAGCCGCAGGCCCTGGTTGCGGTGCGCCTGGATGACGTGGCGCTCCTGCCGGTTGAGCAGGCCGGCCAGCACGGCATAGCCGCCCTTCTTCAGGTGGCGGCGCAGCTGCGGCGCCATGCGCGACAGCGGGCGGGCCAGGATGTTGGCGGTGATCAGGGTGTAGGGCTTGTGCCGCCCGACGATGCGGGTGTTGTAGCCGTCGCCGCCCTGGGCGCGGATGCTGCCCTTCGCCCCGTTCAGCGCGGCGTTGATGCGGGTGACGCGCACCGCCTCAGGGTCGATGTCGACGGCGGTCACGGCGACGCGCCAGCGCTTGGCAACCGCCAGCGCCAGGATGCCGGAGCCGCAGCCCATGTCGAGCGCCCCGCGCCGGCCGCCGCGCGGCAGCTTCAGGTGGCGCGACAGCCGGTCGAGCGCCTGGAGGCAGCCGTTGGTCGAGCCATGCTCGCCGGTGCCGAAGGCGGTGGCGGCATCGACCAGCAGCGGGATGCTGCCGGCGGGAACGGTACCCTCATGGTGCGAGCCGTGGACGAAGAAGCGCCCGGCGCGAATCGGCGGGAAGCCCTGGTAGCTGTGCGACACCCAGTCGATCGGCGGCAGGTTCTCGACCGCCAGCCTCGGCTCGTCGATGCCCAGCGCCTTGGCCAGCACGGCAACGCGGGACTGAAGGCGCGGTACGTCGGGGGGGCCGTACAGCGTCGCCTCGACCAGCCAGTCTCCGCCCTCCTCCAGTTCGAAGGTCGACACCGCATCGGCATGGTCGCCCACCGCCTCGGCGAAGGCCGGCACATGGGCTTCGGGAACGACAAGCGCGATGCGCCAGAGCGGGGTTTGCGACATGACAGGGGGCTTTCCGACGACGACGCGTGAACAGAGGCGGCGTTTTTAGCATCAAGCCGGAGCGAGACCAAGGCTTCCGGTTGTCGGGGACGATCCCTATCGCAGCCGTCCTAGCGACTCGGCCTCATCGCGCCGACAGCCGGTCGGCGATGTCGTGCATGCCCTGGGCGCGCAGGACCGTCTGGCGATGGCGCAGCAGGCGGCCTTCCAACGCCCTCTCCATCGCCGCACCGCCGAGCGTCAGGCCGTCGGCCCCCTTCAGCCGGTCGGCAAGGCCGCGGGTCAGCGCGCCTTCCGCCTTGGCGTCGCGGCGGTCGAGGGGCTGGTCGGCGGCGATGCTCCGGCGCAGGCGGTCCACCAACACGCTGCGGCTCTGCGGCGCGCGGCCTTGGAAGGCCAGGCGGCAGACCCGGCGCAGCGATTCCGCCATCGGCGCCAGCGCCGGGTCGGGGTCGCGGTCGAACAGGCCGTCGGCCAGCGCGCAGAGACCGTCATGGAGGCTGGCCTGCGGCCCCAGCAGCTCCTTCACAGTGTCGGCGGATCCCATGACGTCGGCCACCACCCCGTCCAGCAGCTCCAGATGGCGGGGCGCGGCCCCGTCGCCCATCATCGCCAGCAACAGGTCGAGCTTGCCGGCGAGCGGGCCGCCGGACTCCAGATGCTGGGACAGCAGCGTCAGGAACAGGGCGTCATGGCCGGCCTCCCCCACCGCCTCCCCCACCGCCTCGAAGATGCGGCGACTGGTCGCAGGCAGGTCGTCGGCGTCGAAGCGGGGCAGCCGGCGCCGTTCGGCCAGCGCATCGCGGGCAGCCCCGGTGACCGCCTCCACCAGCTGGCGCAGCTCGCGGGCGCGGGCGGCGTGCGATACGCCGTGGAGGTCGGCATGGTGGCGGGCGACGGCGTGGATGGCGGCGCCCAGCAGCGCCCCCTGCTCGTCCAGCCGGCGGAACAGCGGCCAGGAATGCAGCAGTTCGGTCGGGGTGATGCGCTGGGCGTCCAGATAAGGGCGCAGCAGCCGGCCGATCACCACCCGGCTCTCGAAGCTCCGCAGATCGCCCGGCTCGCGGCAGAGCGGCGCCCCCTCCGCCGTGCCGCCGAGAGTCAGCCCCTTGTGCTGGGAGCGGACCGCGGTCTTGTGCAGGATCACCGTTTCCAGCGACAGCCCGGCCACGGTGCGGAACTTCACCACCTTCGCCTCGTCGACGCCGGGGGCCGCCAGCTGCGAGCGGGCGGCGGACAGCGCCGACTCCTGGTCGGTGTAGGCCCCCTCGATGAGCCAACGGCCCTCGCGGCGGCTCTGGACCTCGTAACTGATACTGCCCGTCCCGAACACGGCGGAAGCCCCCGGTGCTGTTGCAGTCCTGCAATCCTGGACCGCAACGGCCTGCCGGCGCTGTGACGACCGTCACAGTGCGGCAAACCGTCCACCCCGAGGGTCAGGTCGCCTTGTCGGCGGGGACGACGAAGCTGTCCATCACCTTCTTGGCACCGGAATGGTCGAACTCGATCTCCAGCTTGTCCTCCGCCACCGCGATGACGGTGCCGTAACCGAATTTCTGATGGAACACGCGCGCCCCCTTGGCGAAGGGCGCGTCGGGCCGCGGACGCGGCGCCGCGGCATAGGCGCCCTGGTCGAGTGTGATGGTCTTGGGCGCCGGAGCCTGCCGGGTGGAGCCGCGGAACTGGAAGCCGCCCCCCATTGCCCCGCCCATTCCGCCGGTACCATAGCCTGCGGCCCCGCCGGCAAAGGCGCCGCGCCCGCCGCTGCCGGCGAACAGGCCATTTGCCGCCTCGATCTCCACATTGTCCTGCGGCAGCTCGTCGACGAAGCGCGACGGGATGGAGCTGACCCAGCTGCCGTAGAGCCGCCGGTTGGCGGCATGGCTGACATAGGCGCGGCGGCGCGCGCGGGTCAGGCCGACATAGGCCAGCCGCCGCTCCTCCTCCAGCCCGGCGATGCCGGTCTCGTCCAGCGCGCGCTGGTTGGGGAACACGCCCTCCTCCCAGCCCGGCAGGAAGACGCGGTCGAACTCCAGCCCCTTGGCGCCGTGCAGGGTCATCACCGTGACCTGCTCGATCCCGGCGGCCTCGGCATTCTCCATCACCAGCGCGACATGCTCCAGGAAGCCCGGCAGGTTCTCGAACTCCGCCATGGCGGTGATCAGTTCCTTCAGGTTCTCCAGCCGTCCGGGCGCCTCGGGCGTCTTGTCCTCCTGCCACATGCGGGTGTAGCCGGACTCGTCCAGGATGCTGCGGGCAAGCTCGGTGTGCGGCACCGTCGCCATCAGCGTCCGCCAGCGGAAGAAATCCTGCAGCAGGCCGCGAAGGGTGGCGCGCAGCTTCGGCTTCAGCTCGTCCGTTTCGGTCAGCAGCCAGCCGGCATCGGTCAGCGACAGCCCGCGCGCCCGCGCCGCGGTGTAGAGGGTCTGCATCGCCGCGGGGCCGACTCCACGCTTGGGCAGGTTGACGATGCGTTCGAAGGCGAGGTCGTCGTCACTGGAATTCACCACGCGGAAATAGGCCATCGCGTCGCGGATTTCCTGCCGCTCGTAGAAGCGCGGTCCGCCGAGCACCTTGTAGGGCAGGCCCAGCGTGATGAAGCGCTCCTCGAACTCGCGGGTCTGGAAGCCGGCGCGGACCAGGACGGCGATCTGCGACAGCGGCGTGCCCTTTCGCTGCAGCGCCTCGATCTCCTCGCCGACCCAGCGCGCCTCCTCCTCGCCGTCCCAAACCGCCTTGACCTTCACCGGCTCGCCGCCGTCGGCCTCGGTCCAGAGGGTCTTGCCGAGGCGGCCCTGGTTGTTGGCGATCAGGCCGGAGGCGGCGGCCAGGATATGGCCGGTCGAGCGGTAGTTCTGCTCCAGCTTGACGATGGTGGCGCCGGGAAAGTCGGTCTCGAAGCGCAGGATGTTGCCGATCTCGGCACCGCGCCAGGCATAGATCGACTGGTCCTCGTCACCGACGCAGCAGATATTCTTATGCGCCTGCGACAGGATGCGCAGCCAGAGATACTGGGCGACGTTGGTGTCCTGGTACTCGTCAACCAGGATATACCTGAACTTGCGGTGATACTCGGCCAGAACGTCCGGGTGGCCCTGGAAGATCGACAGGTTGTGCAACAGCAGGTCGCCGAAGTCGCAGGCGTTCAGGGTGCGCAGCCGATCCTGGTAGGCGCGGTAGATCGCCACTACCCGGCCGCCGGCCACGTCGCCGCCGTCGCTGTCGGCGAGGCGGTCGGGGGTCAGGCCGCGGTCCTTCCAGCGTTCGATGGCACCCAGCACCTGGCGGGCCGGCCATTTCTTGGAATCGATGTTCTCGGCTTCCAGCAGCTGCTTGATCAGCCGGACCTGATCGTCTGTGTCGAGGATGGTGAAGTTCGACTTCAGCCCGACCAGCTCGGCATGGCGGCGCAGGATGCGGGCGGCCAGCGCATGGAAGGTGCCGAGCCACCAGCCCTCCGGCTCGATCCCCATCAGGTGGGCGACGCGCTCGCGCATCTCGCGGGCAGCCTTGTTGGTGAAGGTCACCGTCAGGATCTGGAAGGCGGCGGCGCGGCGCGTCATCAGCAGATGGGCCAGCCGGGTGGTCAGCACCCGCGTCTTGCCGGTGCCGGCGCCGGCCAGCACCAGCACCGGACCGTCCAGCGCCTCCACCGCCGCCCGCTGGGTCGGGTTCAACCCGTCCAGATAGGCGAAGCGCTGCACCGCGGCCGCCATGGCGGCGGAAGAGGCTGCAGGGGGAGCGGCGTGGCTCAGCGGATCGTCGTCGTACGCGTCTGACATGGGCGGCCCGGCCTGGGGATAAGGAGAAAACTCGGCTCAAGCATGGGAATGCTGTCTTGCGATTGGAACGTATATAGCACAGGCCGCGCGTCCACGAACCCCGTGAGAGGCCATCGCACCCATTCTGGCGACGCGCCTCGCGGCGCACCCGGGGCGGACGGGGTTCCCGCACTCCGCGCGGGGATGGCCGGAACGGGCCGCTCTACGGCATCGTGACGAATTCCGCTTAGGCCGAAAGGCCAATGGCGCGGCCATACGCCTCTACCGATCGGGCGATGGGACAGTCGTCCATGGCTTATTCCTGCCGATAATCAAGTCTCAGGGTGCTTATGTTCAGAGTCCCGATCAAATCAAGGAAAGCACGTTAACGATTTCCCCGTTTATGTCACAGGCAGTTACTCCTACAGACCAGAGAAAACACAATTATGACCGCATCTTGTCTTATCCGGTCTTACGGCATATGCCCATTGCTGGACGCGAAATTTACCTAAGCGAAATTTTGCAGCGCGCAAATCGGGGGTATCTATGAGTCACAACGAGGCACCCCCGCACCCTGACGGGGAAGCGGACCGGACGCGGGAGCGACGGTCGGGGATGCCCCGGATGCGCCATTCGGCGCCACATCGATCGGAACGGAACAAAAGGCGGGCTGCGACCATGGATGCCATCAACGTTTTCCTCATCGACGCCAACAAGCTCTTCCGTGAAGGCATGAAGCGCCTGTTCGAAGGCACGCCCTTCAACGTCGTCGGCGAGGCCGGCACCCTGCGCGAGGGGCTGTCGTCGCTCGACACCGGCACCACCCCCGACCTGATCCTGATCGACCTGCCGAGCGGCGCCGATGAGGAGGTCGAGGCGATGCGCGTTCTGCGCGAAGCCCATCCGTCGATCCGGATCGTCATCCTGACCAACGACCTGTGCACCCGCCGCCTTTCGGCCGCGCTCGGTGCCGGCGCCGGCGGCTATCTGCTGAAGGACATCGCCTGCGAGGCGCTGATGCAGTCGCTGAAGCTGGTGATGATGGGCGAGAAGGTGTTCCCGACCCATCTCGCCGCGCTGCTGGTCAGCGGCCGCACCGACGACATGGGGACCGAACTGCCGACCCGCCGCAAGGGCCTGTCGCAGCGCGAGGTCCAGATCCTGCGCTGCCTGCTGAACGGCAACAGCAACAAGATGATCGCCAACCACCTGAACATCACGGAAGCCACCGTGAAGGTCCACCTGAAGAGCCTGCTGCGCAAGATCAACGCATCGAACCGCACCCAGGCCGCCATCTGGGCGCTGAACAACGGCATCGGCGACCAGACCGCCGAGGCCGGCGTCGCCGCCACCGTCTGATCCGCCGGCCTGCCGCCTTCTTCCGCCTTCCGCCATGGCCGCCCGCCCCTCCATCCGGGGGCGGCGGTCGGCGGAGCGGGCATTGGACGACCTGCGGGGCTGGCGCCGGGCGACCCGCGGAGCGGGCGCTGGGCATAGAGGAACCGGCCTAAGACCAAAAGCGGGCTACAGGGCCGGAATGACCATGCTTATGTGAACGTCCGGGCCGATGGCGCCACCCCGGCGCCCCATCGCCGCAACATCTGGAAATGCCCGCGATGAACGTGCTGATCGCCGACGATCACCTGTTGTTCCGAGACGGTCTGCGCCGCCTGCTGGCGCAATTCGATGCCGACATGACGTTCTTCGAGGCCAGCACCTATGACGAGGTGCTTTCCCTGTGCGACGGGACGCGGCCCTTCGACCTGATCCTGCTCGACCTCGGCATGCCCGGCTGGACCGGCTTCTCGGCCTTGGGCGACATCCACGCCAACCTGCCGAAGGCGCTGCTGGTGGTGGTTTCGGGATCGGAGAAGCGCTCCGACCTGCTGGCCGCGCTGGAGAACGGCGCCGCCGGATACATCCCCAAATCCTCCAGTGCCAAGGTGCTGCTGGGCGCCCTGCAGCTGGTGCTCGCCGGCGGCATCTACCTGCCCGAGCAGGCCATCCGCGGCGGCGACCGCGTCGACCAGGCCCATGGCGGCAACGGCTCCGGTGAACAGATTGACGATCCCGCGCCCCTGGGGAACGGCACCGGCGACCAGCTGACGCCGCGCCAGCGCGACGTTCTGGCCCGCCTGCGCGACGGCAAATCCAACAAGCAGATCGCCCACGAGTTGGGTCTGACGGAAGGCACCGTGAAGGTGCACGTCACCGCCATCCTACGGCATCTGGGCGTACGCAACCGCACCCAGGCGGCCCTCACCGCGCAGAGTTTCTGACGCCGGACGGCTTGCCGCCCGGCGTCCCTGTCGACTTCCCTGTCGAATTGAGCGGAGGCGCGCGCCTTGCCACCCGCCTCCGCGAGGAAGACGGGCGGCCGGGATTAGCGGGCCGGGATAAGATGGCGTAGCCGTCACCGGCGCGCCCGCTCCACCGCGGCGACCAGCGCCGCCAGGGCGCCGCGCAGTTCGGCTGCGTGGGTGCGCGGGCGGATCGCCGCGGCATCGGGCACCGCGACGACGGTCAGGGTGCGGCAGCCGGTCAACCCGTTTTCCAGCCGGGTGAAAAGGTCCGCGGGGTCGCTGCCCTGCATCAGCGTCACCGGCACCTGCAAGGCCGGCAATTCGGATTCCAGTTCGCCCAGCCCGTCGGGGGAAACCCGGCCGAAGCGCGCGGCCAGGGCGTTCCACTGCCGGCGCAACGGCGAACAGGCACCGACATCGTCGACGATCATCACCCCGCCGACCAGATCGGGACGGTCCAGCACCACGGCGATGGCCAGCGGTGCCGTCACCGCGCCGGCCACCACCACCGGCCGGCGTCCGCCACGCTCCACCAGCAGGGGCGACAGCCGCGCCGCACCGGCGGCGGCGGGCACCGTCAGCCATTCCTGGCCCGCCGGCACATGGTCGAGCAGGCGCCACCAGGCGCCCTTGCCGGGATGGAGGAAGACCACCCGCCGCCCCCACGGATCGCCCGCACGATCTCCGTTCCGTTCTCCGGCCCAGGGATCCGTGCCGTCCGGTACCGTACCCTTGACCGGGAAGCGGGCGGAGTCTGCCCGTCCGGTGCGGACGGTGGAAGGCTGGGTGTGAAAGAACACGGTCGGGATCCCCGATGCTGGCATTCCGCGATGGGACGGTCCCATCGCCGAAGCCAACCCTATCGAAGCCCGACGCACGTCGTCCCGTTCGATAAATCGGGCAGAACCCTTAACGCGCCCCTTGGGGCGGTCCTGCCCGCAAAAGGTTTCAAGCATGCATGAAACGGCTCAAAAGCAACGGAAATCCGGCCTCTTCCCGGTGCTGTCGGCGCCGGGTCAATGCAGCGTCACCTCATCCTCCTCCCCGCTGGGGGCGACAGCCAGCGGCCGTCGCAGTTCGCCTGCGAGGCTGCGCCATTCCGGTGCCCCGCCCAACTGTTGCAGCAGCTGCGCGGTGAAGGCGAAGACCGCATGTTCCAGCGGCCCGTTGTCCTCGGCATGGGCGTTGACGGTCAGGCAGGATTCGGCGGCACTTTCGAAGATGGCGGCGGCGGCGCTGCTCCCCGGCCCCGGACCGGGCAAAGGCACGGCCTGGGGTGTCTGCCCGCTCACACGCAGCCGCGACAGATTGTCGGCCAGCAGCCGGGTGCGGATGGCGTTGTCGACCGCCGCGGCCATGGTATAGCCGGCCTCCTCCTCGACGGTGGCGCGCAGGATGCGCAGGCCGGCGATCAGCCCGCGGACCACGTCCCCGCTGCCGCCGCGCTTCGCCGCGGCCGTGAGCGCGGTGCCCAGGATGGCCGCAACCACCGGCGACAGCGATTCGCCATCGCGCGGCCGGTTCGACGCCTCGGCGCCGGCGTCGGTGTTCAAAGCCTCGTTCATGCGGCCTCCGATCGGTGTGATCCGGAAGCGGGCGGTCCGCCGGCGGTGCTGTCGGCGGAGGACCCGTCCGTACGCGTCGTCATGATGCCTGTCTCTGGATCTGTGGATCCGGCGGATCCGGTTCAAGGCTTGGAAGGACCGGGCCTCCCCCTCTTTCGCGCCACCGGAAGGAGTGCCCCCGTTCGGCGCCCCCGCCGTGCTTGCGCTTGTGAAATCCGATTCCCTACGAGGCACCGCCCCCTGTCGCCCCCTGTCGCCCTTTGTCCGGCGATCGGAGCCACGCTTCAAATCGATTCCGATTTTGCGCGATCCGATCTGTGAGACGGATGGGACCGTCCCCACATGAGCGGCGAAAGGGAGGGTCAGTCTCATGCCTCTGGTCAGTCTTCTCCTCAATGTCCTGTGGTTGGTCACGGGCGGCATCTGGATGGCGCTCGGCTGGTTGCTGGCCGCGGTGCTGATGGCGCTGTCCATCATCGGACTGCCCTGGGCCCGCTCCGCCGTGACCATCGCCTGGTACACCCTGCTCCCCTTTGGACAAACCGCCGTGCGCCGCGATGAGTTCCGCGGGCGCGAAGACATGGGCACCGGCGCGCTCGGCTTCATCGGCAACGTGGTGTGGTTCGTGCTGGCTGGCTGGTGGCTGGCGCTCGGCCATCTGATCTCCGCGGTCGGTCTGGCCATCACCATCATCGGCCTGCCCTTTGCCTGGGCGCATCTGAAGCTGGCCCTGTTGGCGCTGTGGCCGGTCGGAACCGAGATCGTGCCGTCCGAGGACGCCGGACGCCGCCGCATGATGGGCCGCCTCTGACCGTCCGCCGCGGCGCGACAGGACCGCGTGCCCGCAGTGCCGGCCCCCGCGCCCCGTCCTCAGGGTGGGACCGGCACGACGGTCCGGACGAGAGGCTGGTCCCGCACCTTCATCGCCTTCAGCATGACCGACGCACGCCAGAAACCCAGATCGGCCCCATCGACGAAATGGACATGGCGGTCGGCGGTCACGTCGCCAACCAGGCAGGTCACCGTCGTGGCGTCGGCCCTTGCGGTGCCGTAGCGGATCGTGCCGGCCTCCGCCGCCCGGGCCAGCAGCGATTCGATGGCATCCGCTTCCTCCAGGGTCACGTCCAGCACCAGCCGCGGCCCGCCCGCCGATTTCCGGAAGTCGGTGCGCTCGGCCATGCGATGGCGGTAATCCTCCGGATCGAAGCGCCCCAGTTTCAGGCCCAGCTTCAGCAACAGCACCAGCAGAGCCGAAGTCGCCAGGGCCGAGGCGATCCGCCGGGTCCGGACACCCCATCCAAGGCGCCCGCCGTCCCCGATGCCACCGCCATTGCCGCCGGTGCCGCGCGCCTCCATCAGCAGGGCGCGCCATGCCGGCGGCCAGCGCGCTTCCAGCCGCTCGCCGCTGCCCAGCGGCGCGGCTCCGGCGGTGGGCACAATGGCCTCGATGGCGCGCTGGATGCGGGCCAGTTCGCCCAGCCCGGCCGCACCGGGATCGACCGCGTCGACGATCACGCACAGCACCATGCCCCGGCGCGGCGGCACCGGATTCCAGCGGCAGGACACCGACTCCAATCCCGGCAGCGGTCCCGGCCGCGGCGTCAGGCGCCAGCGCGCATCCTCCTTCACCCAGGCGTCGGCGGCCACCACGCCGGCCCCCAGGAACAGGCCGAAACAATTGCCGTTGCCGAAATCATGCAGGGCGGCCAGAACCTCGAGCCCATGGTCGAGCAGCGCCCGCACCGGCACAAGCCCGACTCGCAACGGCACGTCCATCACCGCGGCCGACCAATCGGCAAGCGCGGCAAGCGCCACGCGCGCCTCCTCCTCCCGTCCCGGCGGGACCGCGGCGATGGCGCCGTCGCCGCCGAACTGGCAGGCGACCGGATCGTCCCCGGCGCGCACCGCCGCCGACAGCACCGCGACCACGGCGGCGGCGACGAAATTGACGTCACGGTGCCGTCCCTGTCCGGCCAGCCGCGTGCTGCCGGTGACATCGGCGACCGCCAGCGACCAATCGCCATCGAGGGCGGCATAGCGGCCGGGGTCCGACGCCTCGGCGGCGAAATCATGGATCACCGGCAAAGCGGACATGACGGCACCTTCACGAACGGGGCATGGCAGGACGACTGCCCAGCCTATCATGGCCGCAACCAACGCGGCAGGACGTACGGACGTCTTCGCAGATGCGAAGTTCCGGCTGCGCCCTTCCGCCCCCGACGCTCCATCGTCTCCGCGATTCGGAAATTACGGAATCGTAACCGTTGCCCAGGCCATTAACCATTACTAAAGACTGTGCGCCTGAAACTGCCCCAATGTATCGGGATGGTTTCAGGCTTCGGAAACCCAGGCTTTGGAAACCTGCCTCGGAAACAAGGGGACGCTGCGGTTCATGTCTTGGCTGTCGATTTTTTCCGGAGGCAACAAGGCGGCCGGTGATGGGAAAGCAGCGGGCGACAGCCGGCGGGAACGCCCGTCGACGCCGCCCAAGATCGTGATCGACCACCATGATTACGTGCCGGAGGAGTTCGTCATGGGCTCCTTCCGCATCCGACCCTACGAAGGCGACCTGATCGCCAAACAGAAGTTCGATTTCCATCTGGTGTTCGACATCGGCGGCGACCCGGTGGACATCGGCTGCATCGGCATCGTGGTCAAGCTGACCGAAGAAGCCGGCCTCGTCGCCCGCTACCAGTCGCCCCAGCCCTTCTACGAGCGCAAGCTGATCGACTATCTGAAAGCCTGGAAGGGTCTGTAAGCGGACCATGTCCGAAGATGGTGGTGTTGCCTGCGGCAGCCCACTATATCTATGGACATGCCGATCCGACTGCTGCCCGAAACCCTGGTGAACCGCATCGCCGCCGGCGAAGTGGTCGAACGTCCCGCCGCCGCCGTGAAGGAGCTGGTGGAGAACGCCATCGATGCCGGCGCCACCCGCATCGACGTGGTGGCCCGCGACGGCGGCAAGTCGCTGATCGCCGTCACCGACGATGGCTGCGGCATGACCGCGGACGAACTGGCGCTGGCGGTCGAACGCCATGCCACCTCCAAGCTGCCGGGCGACGATCTGCTCGACATCCGCTCGCTGGGCTTCCGGGGCGAGGCGCTGCCGTCGATCGGCGCCGTCAGCTGCCTGACCATCACCAGCCGCGCCCGCGGTGCCGACAGCGCCTGGAGCCTGACGGTGGATGCCGGGGCCAAGGGCGCGCCGCAGCCGGCGGCCCTGGCCCAGGGCACCCGGATCGAAGTGCGCGACCTGTTCGCCGCGGTGCCGGCCCGGCTGAAGTTCCTGAAGGCACCGCGCACCGAATACGACCACATCGCCGATTGCCTGGAACGGCTGGCGATGGCCCATCCCGGAGTGGCCTTCACGCTCAGCGACGGCGGGCGTGGCGGCCTGCGGCTGAGCGCGGCGCAGGGCGAGCTGCTGGACGCCCGGCTGACCCGGCTGGGCGCGCTGATGGGCCGCGATTTCCAGGAGAATGCGGTGCCGGTCCGGGCCGAGCGCGAAGGCGTGGCGCTGGCCGGTTGGATCGGCCTGCCAACCCTGCACCGCCCGACCGCCAAGCACCAGCACCTGTTCGTCAACGGCCGCCCGGTGCGCGACAAGCTGATGGTTGGCGCCGTCCGCGCCGCCTACGCCGATTTCCTGCCGCGCGACCGCCATCCGATGCTGGCCCTGTTCCTGGAGATCGACCCGCAGGAGGTCGACGTCAACGTCCACCCGGCGAAGGCCGAGGTGCGCTTCCGCGACCAGGGGCTGGTGCGCGGGCTGATCGTCGGCTCGCTGAAGCACGCGCTGGCCGAGGCCGGACACCGCGCCTCGACCACCGTCGGCTTGGCGACGCTGGGCGCCCTGCGGCCGGAGTCGGCCGGCACTGCGACCGATAACGGCGGCTTCACGCCCTCCCCCCTGCCTTACGGACGAACCGGCGGCGCGGGGAGCAGTTGGAGCGGTTCCTACACGCCGGCCGCCGTGCCGCGCGGGCTGGCCGAGCGTTCGGCCGCCTTCCAGGCGCCGCTTCAGACCGGACTGCCGCCGCTGCAGGGCCGGCTCAGCGGCTTCGGCAACGGCTTCGCCCCGGCGGCGCGCCCGCCGGAATACCGGCAGCCGGACCAGTCCACCCAGAGGCCGGAGCCGGCGCCCGACAGCCACCCGCTGGGCGCGGCGCGGGCCCAGGTCCACACCACCTATATCGTGGCGCAGACCCGCGAGGGCATCGTCATCGTCGACCAGCATGCCGCCCACGAACGGCTGGTCTATGAGCGGATGAAGTCCGCCCTGCTGGAGGGCGGCGTCAAGCGCCAGGCCCTGCTGATCCCCGAACTGATCGAACTGGACGAACCGTCGGCCAACCGCCTGCTCACCCGCTCCGCCGAACTGGCCGAACTCGGGCTGGTGATCGAGGGGTTCGGCAACGGCTGCGTCATGGTGCGCGAGGTGCCGGCCCTGCTCGGCCAGTCCGACGTCAAGAACCTGATCCGCGACCTTGCCGAGGAGTTGTCCGAACTGGGCGACGCCCTCTCGCTGAAGGAGCGGTTGGAGGAGGTCTGCGCCACCATGGCCTGCCACGGCTCGGTCCGCGCCGGCCGCAGCCTGAGCGTCGACGAGATGAACGCCCTGCTGCGGCAGATGGAGGCGACCCCGCACAGCGGCCAGTGCAACCACGGCCGCCCGACCTATGTCGAGTTGAAGCTAGCCGACATCGAGCGGCTGTTCGGGCGGCGGTAAGGGGCGCCGTTAACTGGCGCCGATGGCCGGCCCCGATAACAATTCCCACTCCCACAGTAGGGCTTCACCGGACGACCCTCCCCGATATAAGGTGTTGAACACCACCGCGTTCGGGTAGCTCGATGCTGAAGCTGGCGTTCCTGCTGATCGGCCCCAAATCCTTCCGGTCCCGATGGCATGTCATCGCCATCGTCGGGGTTCTGCTGATCGGGCTCGGGCTGGCGCTGGCCGCCGGCATGTCGGGCATCATCGCCGCGCTGACCTACGCGGCACTGGGAGTGGCGTTCATCGCCGGCGGGCTGGTCACGCTGCTGGGCGGGCTGTCGGCCGCAGGCGGGGCCGACCGGCGCCTCGCGCTGGTCAAGGCCGGCGGAGCGATCGTCGCCGGCGTGCTGGTCCTGACCTCCCCCCTGCTGAGCGA
The DNA here is from genome assembly GCF_001305595.1 of Azospirillum thiophilum. Taxonomy (NCBI): domain Bacteria; kingdom Pseudomonadati; phylum Pseudomonadota; class Alphaproteobacteria; order Rhodospirillales; family Azospirillaceae; genus Azospirillum; species Azospirillum thiophilum. The sequence continues at coordinate 1,930,725 of NZ_CP012401.1, read as the reverse complement.
CTGGGCGCTGGCCCTGCCCTTCGCCGTCGTCTTCGCCGCCGACGGGCTGAACCGGGTCGCCGCCGCCCATGTCTTCCGCGTCCGCGGCTGGGGCCTCTTCGCGCTCTACGGAGCGGCGGAGCTGGCGCTGTCGGCGATGATCCTGGCCGGCTGGCCGCTGCCGCGGGACAGCAACACGCCGCTGTGCGTCGGGCTGTTCCTCGGTCTGTCGGGCTGGCTCCTGCTGCGGCTCGGGCTGATGCTGCGGACGCTGGAGGACGAGGCGGCGATCCTCAACCTGCCGATCTTCTCCAGCCGCGGCTGGTACGACAACGCGCCGGTGCTGGTGGGCGACGATCCGGCTCCCCGGACGCAGCATGACCGGCCGCTGGTCGTCCGGATCTGGACAGCGGTCGGCTCCGCCGCGGCGCCGGTGGACCGCCGGCCGGTTCTCGACCGTTATGTCGCCGCCATCGACCGCAACGGCGTGGTGTCGACCGGCCACAGCGCGCTGGAGCTGGCGCCCGACCTCTATATCAGCCACTACCCGGCGGTGGAGGTCGACCGGTCCAGCGTCAGCATCCTGACCGCCCTGCGGGCCGGCGCCGAAAACGACGTGGCCGGGCGCTTCCTGCCCTCCTATGCGGAGGAGGTCGCCGACTGGCAGCCCGCCGACGCCAGCGTCGAGCTGTGGCACTACGACCTGCGCCGCCTGCGGGCGTTCTGGGCGGGCTACCGCCAGGACAACACCTACAATCTCGCGAACCGCAACTGCTCGGTCGTGGTCGCCTCGGCGCTCGACGCCACGCTGGAGGGAGCGCTCGCCACCCGCTTCCCCTGGCTGAAACTGGCCGGGCTGCTGATGAACCCGGATGTCTGGATGGCGTCGCTGATCCGCAGCCGGGCGAATTCGATGAGTTGGACACCCGGCTTCGTGCTCGATTACGCGCGGGCACTGTCGCGCATCGTCGACCGGCCCAGCCTGTCCTGGACCGAACGCTTCCGCGGCTTCGTGAAACAGCTGCGATCCGGCAACGACGACATGGAAACGGCGGCATCATGACCGACAGCGCGTCCCCCCTTCCGGCCCGCGGCCTTCTGCTGTCGCGGGCGGCGGTCATCGCCACCGCGATGATGTTCGGCCTGACCTACAGCCTGAGCGCCGCCCTGATCGCGCTGGACCTGTCGCGGCGCAACCTCGACGACCTGACCATCGGCGCCAACGCGGCGATGCATGCGCTCGGCGTGCTGATGATGGCCGTGCTGCTGCCGCGCATCGTGGCGCGGGCCGGCATCCGCCGGCTGGTCGTGCTGGCGCTGGTCGGGGCCGCGGTCCTGCTGATGGCCTTTCCGGCGACGCCGGTCTGGCTGTGGTTCCCGCTGCGCATCCTGCTGGGCGCGGCATCTGAGACGCTCTTCGTCCTGTCGGAGACCTGGACCAACAGCCTGAGCACCGAATCGACCCGTGCCCGCGCGATGGCCGTCTATACCGCCGCGCTTTCGGTCGGCTTCGCGCTGGGCCCGCTGATGCTGTCGCTGCTGGGCTCGGCCACCGCCCTGCCCTATTTCGTCGGGGCGGGGGTGGCGTTGCTGGCGGCGCTGTTCGTCGCCTCGCCGGCGGTGACGGCGCCGGCCTTCGACCGGCCCTCGCGCGAAAGCCCGCTCTACTTCATCCGGCTGGCGCCGGTCGCCATCGCCGCCATCGTGCTGAACGCGGCGATCGAGACCGCCGGCCTGTCCTTCCTGGCGATCTATGCCGGCAATCTCGGCTGGTCGGACAGCGGCGCCACCAGCCTGATGTCCTGTATGATGATCGGCGCCATCCTGCTGCAACTGCCGATCGGCTGGCTGGGCGACAAGATGGACCGCCGCACGCTGGTCACCATGTTGGCGGCCGGCGCGGCGGCCGGCGCCCTGGCCTGGCCCTTCGCGCTCGCCAGCGAGATCGCCACCTACGGCCTGCTGTTCGTCTGGGGCGGCGCCTTCGTCGGCATCTACACCATCATGCTCGCCATCGTCGGCAGCCGGTTCCAGGGGGCCGACCTCGTCGGCATCTATGCGGTGATGGGGTTGATGTGGGGGGTGGGCGCGCTGCTGGGGCCGGTGCTGGCCGGGCTGGCCATGGAGCTCTCCGTCCATGGCCTCGCCTTCTTCGCGGCGGCGGCCTGCCTCGCCTTCACCGCATCGGCGGTGATGTCGCGGAAGGCGGCCGCCTGACGGCGCTTACCCTCAGTACCCCACGGTGAAGCGCTTGCGCTCGTGCGCCGGCGTCTCGATCTCGTCGACCAGGGCGACGGCGAAATCCTCGTAGGAGATCCAGCTGCGGCCGTTCGCATCCGCCAGCAGGCTGTCGTCACCCAGGCGGAACACGCCGGTGCGCTCGCCCAGCACGAATTCGGCGGAGGGGGACAGGAAAGTCCAGTTCAGCTCCGGCTCGGTCTTCAGGCGGTCGAAGAACTCGGCGCCCCGGGTGGCCTCGGCCTTGTAGATCTCGGGGAATTCCGGCAGATCGAGCACCCGGACGCCGGGGGCGACCTCCAGGCTGCCGGCGCCGCCAACCACCAGATAGCGCGGCACGCCGGCGCGCTTGACCGCGCCGATCAGTGTCCCGGCGTCGCTCATCAGGAACATGACGGCGCTGACCACCGCATCATGGCCGGCCAGCAGGAGAGCCAGCGACTCGCCGTCGTTGGCGTCGCCGGCCTCCACGGTCAGGCCGGGAGCCGCGGCGACCTTGGCCGGGTCGCGGACGATGGCGGTCACGGCATGGCCGCGGCGGAGCAGCTCGGCCTGGATGCGGCTGCCGGCGCGGCCGGCAGCGCCGATGATGGCGACGTTCATGGTGCTTTTCCCTCGGTAGGTTTCCAATGGTGACTTGATGCCGTTTCGGAAATCTGGTGTAAAGAAGGCACCTTTTCGTGACATGGTCACCCGCGCGTAACCGGCGCAAGGGGGCATTCCTGGGGGGAGTGGAAACCGATGGACGGAACCTTATTGGGGCTGGGCGGGAAAAAGCCGTCGGAGGCGGTCCAGGATCCGAACGCCTACATCTCGGCCTGCCCGACCCGGCAGGCGTTGGACCGGATCGCCGACAAATGGACGGTGCTGATCCTGGGCCTGCTGGAAGGCGGCCCGATGCGCTTCAACCGGCTACGCCGCGAGATCGAGGGCATCTCGCAGAAGATGCTGTCGCAGACGCTGAAAAGTCTGGAGCGTGACGGGCTGGTCAGCCGCAAGGTGTTCGCCACCGTGCCGGTCACGGTCGAGTATTCCATCACCCCGCTGGGCGCCACGCTGGCCCAGACGCTGGTCCCCCTGCGCATCTGGGCCGAGACCCACATCGCCCGGATGCTGGAGGCGCGCGCCGCCTATGACCGGGTGGAGGGCGACAGCCCGGCCCGGCTCGACGCCGCCTGACCGGTCCGCCGGTTCCGCGCGATCACACGTTAGCCGTCGCCCGGCGTCTCCACCGCCTCGGTCCGGCGCAGCAGGTAGTCCAGCCCGCCGACCCGGAACCAGCGATAGCCGTAGGCCTCCATCACCAGGCGATGGCGGCCTTCGGAATCGGGCTCGCTGTGGTCCTCCGACAGCAGATTGACCAGCCGGCAGGCCTCGCCGTGCCCCTCGACGTCCAGCAGGATCTCGCAGGGCTTGTCCGACAGGTTGTGCAGCACGACGACCCCGTTGTTGCGCCAGTCATAGCGCATGGCGAGCACCTCCCGCCGGCCGGTCGTCAGGATCCGGAAGTCGCCCCAGCCGATCTCCGGACATTCCTTGCGCATGCGGATGATGCGCTCGGTCCAGTTCAACAGCGATTGAGGATCGCGGCGCTGTACCGCGGCATTCACCCGCTCATAGCCGAACACACCGCCGGTGATGACCGGCATCTCCGGCTCGCCGGACTTGGTGAAGCCGCCATGCGGCTCGTCCGACCATTGCATCGGCGTGCGGGCGCAGTTGCGTTCCGGCAGCGACAGGTCGTCGCCCATGCCGATCTCGTCGCCATAGCGGATGACCGGGGTTCCCGGCAGGGTGAACATCAGGCTGTAGGCCAGCTCGATCCGCCGCCGGTCGTCGTGCAGCATCGGCGCCAGCCGCCGCCGGATGCCGCGGTCATAGAGCTGCATGGTCTTGTCGGGGCCGAAGGCGGCGAACACGGCCTGACGCTGCTCCTCCGTCAGGCGGCCGAGGTCGAGTTCATCGTGGTTGCGCAGGAAGATGCCCCACTGCGCGGTCGCCGGGCGCGGCTTCGTCGTCTCCAGCGCCTTGGCCAGCGGTTCGGTGTCGGCGGTGGCCAGCGCGTAGAACAGATGCTGGTTGACCTGGAAATTGAACATCATGTGGCAGCGGTCGCCGTCGCTGCCGAAATATTCCAGATCGTCTTCCGGCAGGATGTTGGCCTCCGCCAGCAGCACCGCGTCGCCGCGTCGCCACTGCACGAATTCGCGGAAGCTGCGCAGCATGCCGAACTGTTCCCGAGGCTCCGTCACCGCCGGCCCCTTCTCGGCGATGATGAAGGGAACCGCGTCCATGCGGAACCCGGCGACGCCCAGCTGGATCCAGAAGCCCATGATCTTCAGCAGCTCCGCCTGCACCTCCGGATGGGCGGTGTTCAGGTCGGGCTGGAATTTATAGAAGCGGTGGAAATACCAGGCCCGCGCCTCGCGGTCGTAGGTCCAGGTCGTCTTCTGCACGCCGGGAAAGACCATGCCCTGGTCGGCGTTGTCCGGCTTCTTGTCGGACCAGACATACCAGTCGCGGCATCTGCTGTCGGGATCGCTGCGCGCTTCCTGGAACCAGGGATGCCGGTCGGAGGTGTGGTTGATCACCAGATCGATGATGACCCGGATGCCGCGCTGCTCGCAGGCGTGGGTGAACTCCACGAAGTCGCCCAGCGTGCCGTAGCGCGGATCGACGTTGTAGTAGTCGGCGACGTCATAGCCGTCGTCCTGCATCGGCGACGTCTGGAACGGCCCCAGCCACAGGCAGGTCACCCCCAGCCCGTGCAGATAGTCCAGCCGCCGCAGCAGACCCTGGAAATCGCCGACGCCGTCGCCGTTGGCATCCATGAAGCTGGCAAGCGACAGGTTGTAGATCACCGCATTCTTGTACCAGAGGTCCCGGATCATGCACACCGCTCCGTCCGCCGGCCCCCGGCGGGATGCCGGGGCAACAGGGCGGAAACAGTGGCGGGACCGGATTCGTTGCGTGGTGGGCCGATCGTTCGGTCTGGAAGCGGTCCGGCAAAGTTGCAGGTCAGGCACCCGGTATCTGGCATGCAAAACTTTTTGCGATGGCATGCCAGTTTGCTTATGTTGCAGTACAGCATGACCTTGGCTTGGCCGCGGGACGTCACCGTCCGCGACATGGGCCGTTTGTCGTCATGCGCTGTTGATCCCGTCGATGCCCCTCCCTTGGCCCCTCCCTTCCGATAAGGATGACCTTGCCATGATCGAGACCCAGGCCCTTCTGTTCCTCGCGCTGACCGGCATGATCGGCCACGCCGTCTATATGGCGAGCGGCCGCGGCGGCTTCACGGTGATCCGGCCCGAGAAGGACGAGGCCGAGGAAGAGCCGGGCATCCTGTTCTCGTCCGACCGCTTCCAGCAGACGCCCAAGTCCGACAAGGCCGAGGACCGGCCGTTCTGGATCGAATGAGGAGACGGACCGGAGCCCTTCGGCCACGGTCCGTCTTCCCTCTGGCACCCTCGCACCCGGATCAAGCCCCCGCTTGACCCGTTGTGCTCGAACCGATACCCGCTGGCCTATCCGTTGGCGGTGCCGGCGGCTGCCCCGACCGGGATCCCCCGGCTCGCCTCGCCCTGCTCGGCGCGGCGGGCCAGTTCCTCGTTGCGGGCGTGGTGGCGGGCCAGCATCGGCTTCAGCACCAGGAGCGCACAGGCTGCGGCCGTCAGATCCATGGTCGCGGTGACATACAGCACGGTCGCCCAGGTGCCGGTGGCTTCCATCAGCAGGTTGCCCAGCGGCACCAGCAGGGCCGCGACACCCTTGGCGCAGTAGAGGACACCGTAGATCTTGCCGGCATGCTTGGTGCCGAAGGTGTCGGCCGAGGTGGCGCTGAACAGGCTGTACACTTCGCCCCAGGCCAGGAAGACCATGCCGCTGAGGATCAGGAACATCATCGGATCATGGCCGAAACGGCTGAGCATGATGATGCCCACACCTTCCAGCGTGAAGGCGACGAACATGGTCGCCTCACGGCCGATGTGGTCGGAGATGAAGCCGAACAGCGGGCGCGAGATGCCGTTCATCACGCGGTCCAGCATCAGGGCGAAGGGCAGAGCTGCCATGGTCAGGCCGAGGACGCTGACCGGTGCTTCCTTCACGCCCAGATCGTGGGCGATGACGCCCAGCTGGGCCACCGCCATCAGGCCGCCGGTGACGGTGCCGATGAACATCGCCCACATCACCCAGAACACCGGGGTGCGGATCGCTTCGCTCAGCGTGTAGTCGCGGCGGGTCTGCGCGACCTTGGTGGACGCCTTGACATGCTCCTTCTGCGGCATGCGCAGGAACACAGCGGCGGCGATGATGATGGCGCCCTGCAGCAGGCCGAACCAGAAGAAGGCCGTCTGATAGCCGCTGGCGTGGATCGTCGCCGAGATCGGCAGGATGGTGAGCGCCGAGCCGGCGCCGTAGCCGCCCGCCGTCAGGCCGACCGCCAGGCCGCGCTTTTCCGGGAACCACTTCAGCGCGTTGTTGACGCAGGTGGCATAGACGCAGCCGACGCCGACGCCGCCGATGGCGGAACCGACATACAGCATGCTGAGCGAGCCGGCATAGCTGTCGATGACCCAGGACAGGCCGGTGAAGAAGCCGCCGGCGGCGACGATCACGCGGGGGCCGTACTTGTCGATGAAATACCCTTCGATCGGCGTCAGCCACGTCTGCACGACGACGAAGATGGTGAAGGCCGTCTGGATCGATGCGCGCGTCCAGCCGTGAGTCGCCTGGATTTCCGGGACGAACAGCGTCCAGGCGTACTGGATGTTGGCCGCGGCCACCATGCAGACGATGCCGACGACGATCTGCGTCCAGCGGACGGCATCGGACACCGGCGCCGCCGCTGCCCCCGCCGGTTGTGAATTCATATGAGCCATCGTGCCTCCCATTGAGCTTGCCTGAGCCGGTGGCGCGACCCCTCTCCCGGGGGCCGGCGCACCAATCACGAGTGCGGACTGACCCGGACGGACCGTTCTTTTCGACGGTTCCGATCCGGAACTCGGCGCGGATGCCGACAATCGCTCGGAGTTCGATTGTCCCGATTTTGGAATGCCAGATATGTAATCTGGTATACCAAAATCGGGGACAGAAAGACCCCAACGGACGTATCGACGCCGTAGACATAAGGACAGTCCAAGTGGAACTTACGCGTCATACCTTCTTGCGGGCCCGGTCCACATCGGTTCTTGTGTTCCGTTCCCCAACCTTACCTAGATGCTGAAAAAAGAAGCCGTGCCGGTACCTGCACGGCCCCCTCGAACGAGGGTGTGCAGTCTTAGGAGATAGATAGATGCCGCCGTTTCCATAGAGGAACCGCATCGGCGACACATGATCTTTTACTCAGATTGTTTTGGAACTCAACAGTCCGTTTTGTCTTTCCGTATCATGGAAAAACACGGTTCCGTGCCTTGGAACGCAAGCAGGGAAGCCGCTTCGGCCGAAAGGCCGAGGGGAGAAAAAATGGAACTCGGGGGGGTTGAAAGCAGCGCGCGCAACCCCTGGGCACCGTGCCGCCGGGGAGTGACGCAAGGTCAGACCGGGCGGCCGACCGTCAGGAATGCAACGCGGGTATCGCCGTAGCGGCGTTCGTCGACCGCCAAAAAGCCGTCCGGCAGCGGCAGGGGATCGCGGTCGGCAACCTCAACCACGGCGAGCGCGCCGTCGGCAAGCCAGCCGGCCTTCAGCAGCCCGTCCAGCGCGCGCGGCGCCAGCCCCTGGCCATAGGGCGGGTCGAGGAAGGCAAGGGTGCAGGCCCGCGGGGCCGTCGGCGGCTTGGTCGCATCGGCGCGCAGGACCAGGGTGTTGTCCGTCTCGTGCAGGGCATCGAGGTTGGCGCGCACGGCGTCCAGCGCCGCACGCCCCATGTCGAGGAAGCCGCACCAAGCCGCACCGCGCGACAGGGCTTCCAGCCCGAGGGCGCCGGTGCCGCAGAAGGCATCGACCACCGCCGCGCCCTCGAAATCGGGAGCCCAGTCGGCATGTGCCAGGATGTTGAAGATGGCTTGCCGGGTGCGGTCGGTGGTCGGCCGGGTGTCACGCCCGGCCGGTGCGACCAGACTCCGGCCGCGGTGCCTACCGCCGACGATCCGCACGCGGGCGCTCCGTCCGTCCGCCACCGCTCCCGGCCTTCGGGCCGCCCTTCGTCGCCGGGCCGGCACCCTTGGAACCGGCGCCCTTGGAAGCCCCGGGCTTGGAACCACTGGACTTGGAACTGCCGGGCCTGTGGGTGTGCCTGGGATCGGATTTGGGGCCGGCAGGCTTGGGAGCGGCGGATTTGGCGGCCTCGGACTTGACGGCCGCGGATTTGGGGCCAGCCGGCTTGGCGTCCCTGGGGGGCGCGCTTTCGGAGCGCCGACCGTCGGGCTTGGACGCCCCGGCCTTGAAGCCGGCGGGCTTTCCTCCGCGCGAAGCGGCCTCGTCGCGGCTGTCCGGCTTGCCGGGCCGGCCGGGCTTGGTAGAGCCGGGCTTGGCAAAACCCGGCTTGTCGGATTGGGCGCCGAGCGACAGCGTGCCGCGGGACGAAGCACTGCGGCGGGCGGGCTTGGTCTCTTCGACCCGGGCGGCTTCCGCCTCGTGCCGCTTGGTGGCGGAGCGCGGCGCACGCTTCGGCGCAGTCTTGGCGTCGCTCTGCGCGTCGGCCTTGCCGGTTTGACGGCCGGCCGGGGCGGACTTGGCAGGAGCGGACTTGGCAGGGGCAGACTTGGCCGGAGCGGACTTGACCGCCGCCTCGGCACGGGCCTTGGCCCGCTGCTTGCTGCCGGATTCGGGAGCCTCGGCCCCCTCGGGCGTGCCGAAGAAGGGAGCGATCTGCTCGCGGACGACGCGCTTCGGCACCTCCTCCACCGCGCCCTCCTCCAGCTTGCCCAGCTGGAAGGGACCGTAGGCGACCCGGATCAGCCGGTTCACCTGGAGGCCGAGCGACTCCATCACCTTGCGGATCTCGCGGTTCTTGCCTTCCTTCAGGCTGACCGTCAGCCAGGCGTTGCGGCCCTGGACGCGGTCGAGCGCGGCCTCGATCGGGCCGTACTGCACGCCCTCGATGGTCGGCCCCTTTCCCAGCGCCGCCAGTTGCTTCTCGTCGACCTCGCCGAAGACGCGGACGCGGTAGCGGCGGGTCCAGCCGGTGGCCGGCAACTCGAGGAAACGGGCAAGCTCGCCGTCGTTGGTCAGCAGCAGCAGCCCCTCGGTCGTCAGGTCGAGACGGCCGATGGAGACCACGCGCGGCAGGTCGGGCGGCAGCCGGTCGAAGACGGTCTCCCGCCCCTTCTCATCGCGGGCGGTGGTGACCAGACCCGACGGCTTGTGATAGCGCCACAGGCGGGCCGGCTCCGGTTCCGGAATGACCTTGCCGTCGACCTGGACGATGTCGCCGGGCCGCACCACGCAGGCGGGGCTGTCCAGCACACGGCTGTTGACCGCGACGCGGCCCTCGGCGATCCAGCGTTCGGCGTCGCGGCGCGAGCAGAGCCCGGCGCGCGCCAGCCTTTTGGCGATGCGTTCACCGCCATCGGCGGCGGATTCGGATTTCTTGACGGTATCGGAGCGGTCCATGGCCGGGACCATAGGGCTTGGACGCGCCGCCCGCAACACGAGTCCAGCAGGAAAACGCCGGAATCCGGTTGACGCCGTCGGTGGGCGGTTGGCACCCTGCCCGGCTATGCCTTACCACCACCCCATGGCCCGCCCCATGGACCTCGCCTTCGCCGCCGCCGAGGCCGCCGCAGCGCGCGGCGAGGTGCCGGTCGGCGCAGTCATCGTCGATCCCGCCACGGGCACCGTGCTCGCCGCCGCCGGCAACCGCACCGAAGAGCTCTGCGACCCCTCCGCCCATGCCGAGCTGCTGGCGATCCGGGAGGCCTGCGCCGTCCGCGGCCAGCCCCGCCTGCCCGGCTGCGACCTCTACGTGACGCTGGAGCCCTGCGCCCTATGCGCCGCCGCGATCAGCTTCGCGCGCATCCGCCGCGTCTATTACGGCGCCTACGACCCGAAGGGCGGAGCGGTGGACCATGGCCCGCGCTTCTTCGGCCAGCCCACCTGCCACCATGTTCCGGAGGTCTACAGCGGCATCGGGGAAACGCGGGCGGGAAGGCTGCTGCGCGATTTCTTCAGGGAACGGCGGTGACCGTCCGGCCGGGTTTCAGGCCATCTGTACATCCAGCAAGCCGAAATAATAGTTCATCAGTCACGAAATTGAATTTCCCACCAATCGCCCAAAATAGAATGAATCATTTCTTGGACAATCCACGCGCACTTTTCGCATATGCACAAAGTTGCGACTTCAATACGTACATCAATGTATAGCAAGTTAAGTATTTCTTCAGCCAATATATGAGCATGTTAGCAACGTCGCTTTCAGTCACCAGGAGTTAAGGATGTTGTCGTTCCGCAAGCCGCAGGATAACCACGCGGCCGAAGAGTTGGCCCTGCTGGGCCGTCACGCGGGCGTTGGGCTGTGGGACGCGGTGATCCACAATGGCGATCCGATGCATTCGCAAAGCCGCTGGCGCTGGTCGCAGGAATTCCGCCGCCTCGCCGGCTTCGACCGCGACGACAAGACCGGATTTCCGGATCTCGTCGGCTCCTGGGCCGACCGGTTGCATCCCGATGACGCCAAGCCGACCTTCGACGCCTTCATGGCCTGCCTGAACGACCGCAGCGGCCGCACCGGCTACGACGTCAATTACCGGCTGAAGGTGAAGACCGGCAGCTATCGTTGGTTCCGCGCCATTGGCGGCGTCGCCCGCGACGCCAACGGGCTGGCCCTGCGCGCCTGCGGATCGCTGATCGACATCGATGCCGAACGCAACGAGCTGGAGCGCGCCAAGCTGCTCGACCGTCATGCCGGCGTCGGGTTGTGGGATGCCGTCTTCCACAACGCCGATCCGATGCATGCGCAAAGCCGCTGGCACTGGTCGCCGGAGTTCCGCCGCCTGGCCGGCTTCGACCGCGACGACACCGTCGGCTTTCCCAACGGCGTCAATTCTTGGGCCGACCGGCTGCATCCCGATGATGCCAAGCCGACCTTCGACGCCTTCATGGCCTGCCTGAACGACCGCAGCGGCCGCACCGGCTACGACGTCGATTACCGGCTGAAGGTGAAGACCGGCAGCTATCGTTGGTTCCGCGCCATCGGCGGCGTCGCCCGCGACGCCAACGGGCTGGCCCTGCGCGCCTGCGGATCGCTGATCGACATCGATGCTCAGAAGATGGCCGAACTGCGCCAGATGGAGATGGACGGCGAGCGCCGCCGCACCGTCGCCGACCTCGCCCAGTCGCTCGACAGCGAGGTCGGCTCCGCCGCCGACCGCGCCACCGCCAACGCGCAGACCGTCGCCGCCGCGACGGAGGAGCTGTCGGCCTCGATCTCCGACATCTCCAACCGCGCCACCGAGGCGTCCGGCGCCTCGCTGAAGGCGTCGGAGGAAGCGATGCGCACCAACGCCGCGGTGGAGGCGCTGGTCACCTCGGCCGAGCGCATCGGCGCCATCACCAAGCTGATCAACAGCATCGCGTCGCAGACCAACCTGCTGGCGCTCAACGCGACCATCGAAGCGGCACGGGCCGGCGAGGCGGGCCGCGGCTTCGCCGTGGTGGCGAACGAGGTGAAGTCGCTGGCCCAGCAGAGCGGCAGCGCCGCCGACGACATCGCAGCCCAAATCGCCTCGGTCCAGCAGGAGGCGCTGCACGCCGTCGACGCGATCCGCCGGATCGGCGCCATCGTGTCGGACGTCCAGCAGATCTCCACCACCATCGCCGCCGCGGTGTCGCAACAGGAATCGGCCACCAAGGAGATCGCGCACAGCGTCACCCGCGTGGTCCGCGACATCGAGGTGGTGTCGCAGAACATCGCCACCGCCTCGGAGCGGCTGCGGGCCTGATGCTTAAACGGAGAAGGGGCGCATCGCTGCGCCCCTTCTCCTGGGAAGAACTGGACGTTACTGCCCGACTGTCAACGCCCCACCGCCCGCCAACCGATGTCGCGGCGGCAGAAGCCGTCCGGCCAGTCGAGCGCATCCACCGCCTTGTAGGCCGCCGTCTGCGCCTCGGCCACCGTCGGGGCCAGCGCGGTGACGCCCAGCACCCGGCCGCCGACCGACAGCACCCGGCCATCCTCGGCCCGCTTGGTGCCGGCATGGAAGACGGTCACTCCGTCGACGGCGCCGGCCTTGTCGAGCCCGCGGATCTCGGTGTTCTTCGCATAGTCGCCGGGATAGCCGTTGGCCGCCATCACCACGCACAGCGCCGTCTGGTCGTGCCAGCGCAGGTCGATGCTGTCGAGCACCCCGTCGGCGGCGGCGACCAGTGCCGCCAGCGCGTCGGACTTCAGCCGCATCATCAGCGTCTGGCATTCCGGGTCGCCGAAGCGGACGTTGAATTCCAGCGTCTTCGGCACCGGGCCGTCCGGCGTCGGCATGATCATCAGGCCGGCGAACAGCACGCCCTTGAAGGGCTTGCCTTCCGCCGCCATGCCCTTGACCGTCGGCAGGATGATCTCGCGCATCACGCGGTCCTGCAGGTCGGGGGTCAGCGCCGGGGCCGGCGAATAGGCGCCCATGCCGCCGGTGTTGGGGCCGGTGTCGCCGTCGCCCACCGCCTTGTGGTCCTGGGCGGACGCCAGCGGCAGCGCGTTCTCGCCGTCGCACAGCGCGAAGAAGCTGACCTCCTCGCCGTCGAGGAACTCTTCCACCACCACTTCCGCCCCGGCGGCGCCGAAGCGGCCGCCGACCAGCGCGTCGTCGATGGCGTCACACGCTTCCTGCTCGGTTCGGGCGACGGTGACGCCCTTGCCGGCGGCCAGCCCGTCGGCCTTCACCACGATGGGGGCGCCATGCCGGCGGACATAGGCCTTGGCGGCGTCGGGATCCTTGAATCGCTCGTAGAAGGCGGTGGGCACCCCGTATTTCGCCAGGATGTCCTTCATGAAGCCCTTGGAGCCCTCCAGCTCCGCCGCGGCGGCACTGGGACCGAAGGCCTTGACGCCGAGCGCACCCAGCCGGTCGACCAGCCCCAGCACCAGCGGGCCTTCCGGGCCGACGACCACGAAGTCGATGGCATTGTCCTGGACGAAGCGCACCAGCGCATCCACGTCCTCCGACCCGATGGGGACCAGCGTGGCGACGTCGGCGATGCCGGCATTGCCCGGCGCGCAATAGAGCGCGTCGCACAGCGGCGAGTTGGAAATGGCCCAGCAGAGCGCATGCTCACGACCGCCCGATCCGACGACGAGGACTTTCATGGGGTGGCGCTCCTTCCGCCTTGTTGCGAACTGCGCGCCTTGTATCATGGCGGCGCCCCAACTCAAGAGCGCCATGACGTCCGATACCGCCCCCCAATCCTCCTCACCGCTGATCGCGCCGGAACCGCGGCCCGGCTCCAACCTGCCGGAATTCACCGTCGGCGACCTCGCCCGCCGGCTGAAGCGCAGCATCGAGGAGGAGTTCGGCTTCGTCCGCGTCCGCGGCGAGATCAGCCAGCCGAAGAAGCACAGCTCCGGCCATTGCTACATGCGCCTGAAGGACGACACCGCGGTGATCGAGGCGGTGTGCTGGCGCGGCACCATGGCGAAGCTGGCCATCCGGCCGGAAGAGGGACTGGAGGTCATCGTCACCGGGCGGATGACCACATATCCCGGCCGCTCGCAGTACCAGCTGATCGTCGAATCGATGGAGCTGGCCGGCGAAGGCGCGCTGCTGAAGATGCTGGAGGAGCGCAAGCGGCGGCTGGCGGCCGAGGGGCTGTTCGACCCGGCCCGCAAGAAGCGCATCCCCTTCCTGCCCGACGTGATCGGCGTCGTCACCTCGCCCACCGGCGCCGTCATCCGCGACATCCTGCACCGGCTGAACGACCGCTTCCCGCGCCATGTCCTGCTGTGGCCGGTCGCCGTCCAGGGCGAGCGCGCGGCGGCCGAGGTGACGGCGGCGATCGAGGGCTTCAACCGCATCCAGCCGGGCGGCCGGATTCCGCGCCCGGACCTGATCATCGTGGCGCGCGGCGGCGGCTCGCTCGAAGACCTGATGGCGTTCAACGAGGAGAATGTCGTCCGCGCCGCGGCAGGCAGCGCCATTCCGCTGATCTCCGCCGTCGGGCACGAGACCGACACCACGCTGATCGACTTCGCGTCGGACCTGCGCGCGCCCACCCCGACCGCCGCGGCCGAAATGGCGGTGCCGGTGCGCAGTGAGCTGCTGGCCCAAATCCTGGACGACGAGCGCCGGCTGATCGCCTGCGCGTCGCGCGCGGTGGAGGACCGGCGCAACCGGGTGGAGGGGCTGGCGCGCGGCCTGGGCGATCCCCGCGCCCTGCTGGAAGGCCATGCCCAGCGGCTGGACGACCGCGCCGAACGGCTGAACCTTGCAGCATCCGCCCTGGTGGAGCGCCGCGGCACCCGTGTCGGCGAGCTGGCGGCCAAGCTGCGCCACCCGCGCGAGAAGCTGGCCCAGGCCGAACAGAAGCTGGCGTCGGAGAGCCGCGCCCTCGATTCGGGCCTGCGCCATGCGGTGACCACCGCCGCCGGGCGGTTCGACCGGATCGCCGGCCGGCTGTCGCTGGCTCCTGCGCGGGTGAAGCTGGGCGATGGAGAGCGCCGACTCGCCGACCTGACGCCGCGCCTTGACCGCAGCCATGCCAAGGGCATCGCCGACAAGGCGGCGAAGCTGGCGTCGCTGGGCCAGCTGCTGGAGAGCTACAGCTACAAGGGCGTGCTGGACCGCGGCTTCGCCCTGATCGAGGACCGCGACGGCCGGCCGATCACCCGCGCCGATCAGGCGACCGCGGGGCTGGAGGTGACCATCGTCTTCGCCGACGACGCCAGGGTCGCGGCGACCGTCGATGGCGGCACACCAAAGCCGGATAAGAAGGCGGAGACGAAGAAGCCGCGGCCGATCCCGGTGCAGGGAAGCCTGTTCTGAACCGTTGCGGCGCTGCCGGCTACAAATCGGCCGATGCGGCGTTTGCCAACCCGTCGAGCCGGTCCCGCGCGAGCCGTAGCGGCACGCTCCAATCCTTCGGCGCCAACTGGCGGCACAGCGTGACGGTCGGGTACCAGGGCGTGTCCGTCCGCTCGCGCAGCCAGCGCCAATCGGCGGCGTGGGACAGCAGCGCACAGGTCGGGCGCCCCAGCGCCCCGGCCAGATGGACGGTGACGTTGTCGATGCTGACCACGAGATCGGTGGCGGCGACCGCCGCGGCCAGCCCGTCCATATCGCTCCAGGGATCGATGCCGGGCGGTGCCCCGATGTCGATGCCCTCGGCGGCCAGGGCGGCGACCTCCTGCGCCCAGTCGCCATATTGCAGGACGACGAGGCGGACGCCGGGCCGGTGGAGCGCATGCGCCAGCTCGCGCAGCGGGATATTGCGGCTGCGCCCGTATTTGGGGTTGGTCGTGTGCCACGCGATGCCGACCGCCAGCGTGCCGGGCGGAACCGCCGCGCGCAGGCCCGCGACCCTTGCGGCATCGGGCAACAGATAGGGCGCGGCGGAGCGCGGAACGCCATCGGCACCCGTCAGCAGGCGCGGCAGGCTGCCCGCCGGGATTTGCGCGGCGATCGGGGCGGCGATGTCCGGTTGCGTCAGGCGCGGGTCGGCGGGCGAGCGGCGCGCGACCACCTCCACCTCCGGCAGCGAACGGGCGAAGAGCGGGGCCAGCCGCGGCTCGCATTCCAGCAGGCAGCGCACGCCCGCCCGGACCAGCAGCGGCAGCAGGCCGGCAAACTGGATTTCGTCCCCCACCCCCTGCTCGCCCCGGACGAGCAGCCGGCCCCCGCCGAGCGGCCCGCCCGTCCAGGCCGGTTGCGGAAAACGGCCGGCGACGAAGGACCAGGGCGGCACGACCCAGCGGTCTTCCCAGGCCGTCCACCCTTCCTCGAAACGGCCCAGGCTCAGCAATGCCATGGCGCGGATCAGCCGGGAATCCCCCAGCTCGGGAACCAGCGCCAGCGCCGCCAGCGCATGGGCAAGGGCGTCTTCCGGCTGGCCGGCAAGCAGCAGGGCATCGGCGAGGTTGTTGCGGATGCCGGCATCCTCCGGACGCAGCGCCGCCGCCCGGCTCTGGCTGGTCAGAGCGGTATCCAGATCGTCCAGACCCTTCAGGACATTTGCGCGGTTGTTCCACAATTCCGCCGCCACCGGATCAACCGCGAGGCCGCATTCGTAGGCCCGGCGGGCATCCGCCAGCCCTCCGGCATCCTTGTGCAGTCTGCCGATCCCGTTCCATGCGCCGTGATGGAGCGGATCGAGGCGCAGGGCACGGCGGAGGAGCCGGCCGGCCTCGCCGCCCGGCCCACCCTGCCTGTCTGCTTGCAGGAGGCGTTCCCCCAGCAGCCGCAACGTCTCCGCGTCGCCGGGAGCCAGCAGCAGGGCGACGCGGCGCTCCGCCGCCGCCGCCGCGAAGCGTTTGTCGGCGGTCAACGCCTCGGCCAGGTTGCAGCGCAGCTCGACGGCGAGGGGTTGCAGCCCGACCGCCAGCCGGAGCGCCTGCACGGCCTCACCCGGCCGGCCCGCCTTCAAGCGCCGCGTCGCAAACTCATTGAGCTGGACGATCCGGGTAGGGTCGAGCGTGGCCGCACGCACCAAAGGGTCGAGGGCCTCGTCGGACCTGCCCAGCGCCTCCAGCAGGCCGGCGAGGTTGGTGTGGAAATCAGGCCGCGTCCCATCGCCGGCGATCGCCTGCCGGATCAGGTCGCAGCCCTCGTCCAGCCGGCCGCTCTGCCCAAGCAGGACGCCGCGCAGATGCAGCGCCATGACATGGCCGGGAACCGCGTCCAGAATCTGGCGGTAGATGGCATCGGCCTCGTCCAGGCGCCGGTCCTGGTGAAGGTCGAAGGCGATGAGCAGAGCTTCCTGAACCGTCGCCACGACCGTCTCCGTCCCTTGCCTGTCCGATGGGGCCGATCCGGAGCGTCACACCGCCCCGGCGAAGCTCCAGCGCAGGGTCTCGCCGCTGCGGAAGGGCAGCACGACGTCGCCCTCGCTGACCAGCAGCACGTCCGGCGCCACCGACGGACGGCGCTCCAGCGCCACGCGCTCCTCGCTGGCCGGCAGGCCGTAGAAACGCGGGCCGTTCAGGCTGGCGAAGGCCTCCAACCGGTCGAGCGCGCCGGCCTCGTCGAAGGCTTCGGCATAGAGCTCCAGGGCATTGGCGGCGGTGAAGCAGCCGGCGCAGCCGCAGGCGGATTCCTTGGCGGTCACGGTGTGCGGGGCGGTGTCGGTGCCGAGGAAGAACGGCCCCTCACCGGAGGTCGCGGCCCCGACCAGCGCCACGCGATGGGTCTCGCGCTTGGCGATCGGCAGGCAATAGAGGTGCGGGCGGATGCCGCCCTGGAAGATGTGGCTGCGGTTGATCAGCAGATGGTGCGCGGTGATGGTGGCGCCGATGCGCCCGCTCGCGGCATGCGCCCGCACGAACTGCACCGCGTCGGAGGTCGTCACATGCTCCAGCACCACGCGCAGGGTGGGATGGCGTTCCAGCAGCGGGGCCAGGATGCTGTCGATGAATACCGCCTCGCGGTCGAAGATGTCGACGGACTGGTCGGTCACCTCGCCATGGATCAGCAGCGGCATGCCGATCTCCGCCATGCGCTCCAGCACCGGGGTGATGCGGGCGATGTCGGTGACGCCATGGGCGCTGTTGGTGGTGGCGTTGGCGGGATAGAGCTTGGCCGCCGCAAAAATGCCGTCCTGGAAGCCCTGCGCCAGATCGGCGGCATCGGTGCCGTCGGTCAGGTAGGCGACCATCAGCGGGGTGAAGGCCACGCCGTCGGGCAGGGCCGCCAGGATGCGCTCGCGGTAGGCGACGGCGTCGGCGGATGTCGCGACCGGCGGCTTCAGGTTCGGCATGACGATGGCACGGCCGAACTGGCGGGCGGTGAAGGGCAGCACCGCCTTCAGCATGGCGCCGTCGCGCAGATGGACGTGCCAGTCGTCGGGACGGCGGATGACAAGACGGTCGTACGGCATGGCGAAAGGGTCCCGGCGCTGCTGCTCGATGGGGCGGAGATGGCGGTGGGAGACGTTCTAGCCCCATCGCCGCCGCATCTCAACAGAACCGGGACGCCGGAGTGTTCGCCCCGCCTTCGAGGCACCGCGTCTCCCCGCCCGCCGGCCGGCGTTGGCGGACGGGGAGACGCTGCCGGCAATCTGCCTTACTGGATGATGGTCGAGGTCTTGACGCCCAGGATGCCGTCGATCTTGGCAGCCTGCTCGGCGGTCACCGGCTTGCCGCCGATGGCGGTCAGCTGCTGGCGGGCCTCGGCAACCGCCTTGTCGCGGGCGGCGCTGTCCTTCAGCGCGTGGGCGGCCAGGATCTGCTCATGGTACTTGCCGAGCTGGACCGGAAGCTGTTCGGTCGGCTTGGCGCCCAGCTCCTTGGCGACGGCATCGGCCTGGGTCTTGGTCACTTCGGCCTTCGGGGTCGCGGCGACCTGATCATGCTTCGGCTTGGCGGCTTCGGTCTTGATGCCCTCGGTCTTGGTGGCTTCGGTCTTGGTCAGGGCCTTGCCGTCGGCCTTCTGTTCGGCCTTCGGCGCAGGCGTGGCGGTGGTGGAGTCGGTCGTCGCGGCGGGGGCGGACGTGGCCGGAGCGGCCGGAGCGACCGTTGTGGCGCCCGCGCTCAGCACGGGGGCCGTCGCCATCAGGGCGACAAACGCAAAGGTCGAAACGGACGAGCGGATACGCGACCCGAAGACGGTGCCGGACATTTGGTTTCTCCGTTTTGATGAGCGATCCTCGGTGCGGGATCGTGCTTAGATGAACGCGGCGCCGCTTCCGTTCATTCCACGCCCTTCCAAAAAATTATCAGCATTGCCCGAAAATTTTCCCGCCGGTTTTGGGCGCAGGTGACGGGGCCGGCGAAAGGGTCTAGAAAACCCACGCTTTTCCCATCCAGTCCGGACCATCCCGATGAGCCTGATCACGCCCCGCACCCCGCCCGGAACGATGGAGCTGCTGCCGCGCCAGCAGGTGGCCTTCCAGCGCATGCTGGACACCATCCGCCGCGGTTACGAGCGGTTCGGCTTCGTCCCCGTCGAGACCCCGGTGTTCGAGACGGTGGACACGCTGCTGACCAAATCGGGCGGCGAGACGGAAAAGCAGGTCTATTTCGTGCAGTCGACCGGTGCGATCCAGCAGGGCCACAAGCCCGAGCTGGCCCTGCGCTTCGACCTGACGGTGCCGCTCGCCCGCTATGTGGCGGAGCATGAGCGCGACCTCGCCTTCCCCTTCCGCCGCTACCAGATCCAGCGGGTCTACCGCGGCGAGCGGGCGCAGCGCGGGCGCTTCCGCGAATTCTACCAGTGCGACATCGACGTGATCGGCAAGGACAGCCTGTCCGCCCATTACGACGCCGAGATCCCGGCGGTCATCCACCATGTCTTCAGCGAGCTGGATTTCGGCGGCTTCACCATCAACGTGAACAACCGCAAGATCCTGCTCGGCCTGCTGGACGGGCTGGGCGTCGCCGACGCAGAGGCCCGGGTGCTGGTGCTGCGCGAGATCGACAAGCTGGACAAGATCGGCCACGACAAGGTGCGCGCCAGCCTGCTGGGCCTCGGCGTGACCGAGCATGCCGCCGACACCATCCTGTCGCTGATCGCCATGGAGGGCAGCAACGCCGAGACGCTGGCGGCGCTGGGCGCGCTCGACATCGAGAATGCCACCTTCCGCGAGGGCGTCGGCGAGCTGACCACCGTCATCGACGGGCTGACCGCCTTCCAGGTGCCGGACGGCGTGGTCCGCATCAACCTCGCGATCGCGCGCGGCCTCGACTACTACACCGGCACCGTCTACGAGACCTTCCTGAACGACCATCCCGGCATCGGCTCGGTCTGCTCGGGCGGGCGCTACGACAATCTGGCCAGCCACTACACCAAGTCGAAGCTGCCGGGCGTCGGCATCTCCATCGGCGCCACCCGGCTGTTCTACCAGTTGATGGAGGCCGGCATCATCAAGGATTCCGCCCCCACCGCGCAGGTGCTGGTGACGCAGATGGACCCGTCGCTGTCCGCCGATTATTTCCGCATGGCCAGCGAGCTGCGCGCCGCCGGCATCAACACGGAAATCCAGCTGGACGGCGGCAAGGTCGCCAAGCAGATGAAGTATGCCGACCGCGCCGGCATCCCGGTCGTGCTGCTGATGGGCTCGGACGAGAAGGCCCGGGGCACCGCGACGCTGAAGCATCTGCTGAAGGGCGAACAGGTCGAGGTCCCGCTGGCCGAGCTGGCGGCGCGGGCGAAGGCGCTGCTGGAGGGGTGAAGCCTCTGCCTTAAACCCCCTGTTAACCATGACTCCCCTACCGTTCCGGCCTACACCGACATCGTGGGTCGGGCGGCAGGGGACACGCATCCGGTATGGCGACGGCGTGGGTTCGGAAGGTGGCGCTGGCTGGGCGCTGGACGCGGCGGGCGGTGGTCGGCGTCTCGCTGGCCGTCACGCTGGCCGCGGCCGGCTATGCCGGCTGGCGGGAGATGGAGACGTCCCGCCTCCAGGCCCGGCTGCTGTCCGGCGCCGCCCAGTCGATGACCGTGTCCTTGCGCGAAGGCCCGAACCCGCAGGCGCGCTATCCCAAGCACGGGCCTTACAATGAAAGGCTGGGCTACACCGCCCTGCCCGGCCAGCTCGACGCGCTGACCCGTGACCTCTACGCCATCGAACGGCAGGCGGTACTGTCCCCGGCACTCGACCGCTTCATGGCCGGTGGCGGCTTTCCCATCTACCGGGAAAAGACGCAGGGCGGGCTGACCCTGCTCGACCGCAACGGCGCCACCATGTATGCGGCGCGCTATCCCGAGCGGGTGTTCGACGGCTTCGACGACGTGCCGAAGCTGGTCGCCGACACGCTGCTGTTCATCGAGAACCGCGAGCTGTTGGATGAGGACGAGCCGCGCCGCAACCCGGCGGTGGAGTGGGACCGATTCGGCGCGGCGGTGGCGATGCTGCCCTTGCAGGCGATCCGGTCCGGCCAGCGTTCCCCCGGCGGTTCGACGCTGGCCACCCAGATCGAGAAGTACCGCCATTCGCCGGACGGCCAGACCACCGGAAGCGTGGAAAAGCTGCGCCAGATGATGTCCGCCAGCATCCGCGCCTATCGCGACGGCGAGGACACCAGCGAGGCGCGTCGGCACATCCTGGTCGATTACCTGAACTCGACCCCGTTGACCGCAAGGCCGGGCTATGGCGAGGTCAACGGGCTGGGCGACGGGCTGTGGGCGTGGTTCGGCACCGACCTCGCCATCGCCAAGCGGGTGCTGGCCGAACCCGCGGTGGAGCCCCGCGCCCTGCGGCTGAAGGCGCTGGCCTACAAGCAGGTGCTGGCGCTGCTGCTGGCGCAGCGGCGGCCGTCCCATTACCTGATCCAGGACCGGCCGGCGCTCGACCGGCTGGCCGACGCCCATCTGCGGGCACTGGCGCAGGCCGGGGTGATCGACCCGGCGCTGCGCGACGCGGCGCTGGCCATCCCGCTGGCCTTCCGCGAGGACGCACCGCCGGCACCCGCCACCTCCTTCGTCGAGCAGAAGGCGACCAACGCCATCCGCGCCCGGCTGCTGGGCATGCTGGGGGTGCCGAGCCTCTACCAGCTCGACCGGCTCGACCTCACCGCGCAATCGACGCTGGATGCCGGGACGCAGGCCCGGGTGGTCGAGGTGCTGGGCCGGCTGAACGAGCCGGATTTCGCCCGCTCGATGGGGCTGACCGGCGAACGGCTGCTGGATGCCCGCAACAACGACCTGTCGAAGCTGGTCTATTCGATCGCACTGTACGAGCGCGGACCCGAGGCCAACTACCTGCGCGTCCAGGCCGACAATCTCGACCAGCCGCTGGACATCAACGACGGGGCGAAGCTGGATCTCGGATCGACCGCCAAGCTGCGCACGCTGGTCACATATCTGGAAATCCTGGCCGAGCTGCACAACCGCTACGCCCATCTGCCAAAGGAACTGCTAACCGACGTCGGCGACGAGGCGTCGGACACCCTGACCCGCTGGGCCACCTCCTGGCTGGCTTCCGCCCCCGACCGCCGCCTGCCGGCCATGCTGGGCGCGGCAATGGAGCGGCGCTATTCCGCCAGCCCGGGCGAGGTGTTCTTCACCGGCGGCGGCCAGCACAGCTTCGTGAACTTCAACAAGGACGACAACGGCCGGATCATGTCGGTGCAGGACGCGCTGCGCAACAGCGTCAACCTGCCCTTCATCCGGCTGATGCGCGACATCGTGCAGTTCTACATGGACGAAGGGGCCGACGACGGCGCCGACATCCTGCGCACCCCCGACCATCCGGCACGCCAGGCCTATCTCGCCCGCTTCGCCGACCGCGAGGGATCGGACTTCCTCAACCGCTTCTACAACGACTACCGCAAGCGCAGCCCGGACGAGGCGCTGGCCCGGCTGGCGACCCGCTCGCGCCCGGTGCCGCACCGGCTGGCGGTGATCTTCCGCAGTGTGCGGCCCAAGGCCGGGCTGGCCGACTTCTCCGCCTTCCTGCGCGGCCGGCTGCCGGGGGCGGCGCTGTCCGACGGCGAGCTGTCGGCGCTCTACGCCAAATACGGGCCGGACCGCTTCCCGCTGAACGATCTCGGCTATCTCGCCCGCGTCCATCCGCTGGAGCTGTGGCTGGTCGCCTATCTCCAGGAGCATCCCGGCGCCAAGCGGGCCGAGGTGCTGGCCGCCAGCGCCGACGAGCGGCAGGAAAGCTACCGCTGGCTGTTCAAGAAGGGCATGGCGGCACAGAACACCCGCATCCGCATCGGGCTGGAGGAGGAGGCGTTCCAGCGCATCACCGCCCAGTGGCACCGCGTCGGCTATCCCTTCGACAGTCTGGTGCCGTCGCTGGCGACCGCGATCGGCAGCTCGGCCGACCGCCCGGCGGCGCTGGCGGAACTGATGGGGCTGATCCTGAACGACGGGGTGCGACAACCGACGGTGAAGATCCGCTCGATGCATTTCGCCTCCGGTACGCCCTACGAGGCGAAGCTGGGGCTGGGGCCGCTGAAGGGCGAGCGCGTGCTGCACAGCGAAGTCTGCGCCACGCTGCGCCGCGCCCTGATGGACGTGGCGCAGAACGGCACCGCCAAGCGCGTCTGGGGGGCGTTCAAGGATGCGAGCGGCGCTCCGGTCCCGATGGGCGGCAAGACCGGCACCGGCGACCACCGGCTGGACCGCTGGGGGCCGGGCGGCGTTCTGCTGGAGTCCAAGGCGGTCAACCGCACCGCGACCTTCGTCTTCTACATCGGCGACCGCTTCTTCGGCACCATGACCGCCTTCGTCCATGGGCCGGAAGCCGACGACTACCGCTTCACCAGCGCCCTGCCCGCCCAGCTGCTGAAAAGCCTCGCCCCGGCGCTCCAGCCGCTGATCGACCAAGGCGTCACCCGGACCGCCGACACCGGAATGACGCCGACCGGACTGTGACGCCGGCTTTTCCCCGGCTTTTCCCGGCTTTTCCTTGACGCAGCCCCCCGTTTGCCGTAAGCACGCCGCGCACGCGTCGGCACCCCTGGAGGCCGGCGCCCTTTTCGTTTTGGAGCATCGTCATGACCAAGATCATTCCGCTCGGCGCTGAGACGCGCGAACGGGCCGGCAAGGGGACCGCCCGCCAGACCCGCCGTGACGGCCGCATTCCGGCCGTCATCTACGGTGGCAAGCAGGCTCCCCTGACCATTTCGCTCGAGAAGTTCGAGTTCACCCGCATCCTGCACCAGCCGGGCTTCTTCACCCACCTGTTCGACGTCACCGTCGACGGCGCTGCCCACCGCGTCCTGCCGCGCGACGTGCAGTTCCACCCGGTGACCGACTTCCCGCTGCATGTCGACTTCCTGCGCGTGTCGTCCGATACCCGCATCAACGTGCAGGTTCCGGTCGAGTTCGCCAACCAGGACAAGTCGGCCGGCCTGAAGCGCGGCGGCGTCCTGAACATCGTCCGTCACGAGCTGGAGCTGAGCTGCCCGGCCGACAGCATCCCCGAGCACATCACCGTGTCGTGCGAGGGCTTCGATGTCGGCGACTCGATCCACATCTCGGCGGTCAAGCTGCCGGAGGGTGTGACCTCGACGATCACCGACCGCGATTTCACCATCGCGACCATCGTTGCCCCGTCGGGCCTGAAGTCGGACGAGAACGCCGCTTCCTGATCGGAGCGTTCGTTCTTCGACGATTGGTACAGCGGGGGGCTTCGGCCCCCCGCTTCGTTTGTGGAGACTGCCTTCCAAAGGGTGAGGGACATGCTGCTTCTGGTCGGACTGGGCAACCCCGGCAACGAGTATGCCCGCAACCGTCACAACATCGGCTTCATGGCGGTGGAGACCATCGCCCAGCGCCACCGCTTCACCCCGTGGAAGAAGCGCTTCCAGGGCCAGACCGCCGAGGGCGCCGTCGCCGGCGACAAGATCCTGGCGCTGGAGCCCGGCACCTTCATGAACCTGTCCGGCCAGTCGGTGGTGGCGGCCATGCAGTTCTACAAGCTGAAGCCCGAGAATGTGGTGGTCATCCATGACGAGCTCGACCTGCCCCCCGGCAGGATCCGGGTGAAGAAGGGCGGCGGCCATGGCGGCCACAACGGCCTGCGCTCCATCGACGCGCATATCGGCAAGGAATACTGGCGCATCCGGCTCGGCATCGGCCATCCCGGCAACAAGGATCTGGTCAGCGGCTATGTCCTGCACGACTTCGCCAAGGCCGACCGGGACTGGATCGACCCGCTGCTCGACGCGGTGTCCGACAACCTGCCGCTGATCGTCGACGGCCAGCCCGAGCTGTTCATGAACAAGGTGACGGTGGCGACACAGGGCAAGTGAGGCCGCGGCACCCCACCTCCCTAGGGGCCCCCTCCCACTTCGCGTTTGCGCTTTGCCCCCCGGCGTAGGATAAAGCGCCTCAATTCCAGATAATTTCCGACGGCGAGCACCCAACCCATGGGCTTCAATTGCGGCATCGTCGGCCTGCCGAACGTCGGCAAGTCGACCCTCTTCAACGCGCTGACCGCCACCCAGGCGGCCGAGGCGGCGAATTTCCCCTTCTGCACCAAGGAGCCGAACGTCGGCCGCGTCGGCGTGCCCGACCCGCGGCAGGACAAGCTGGCCGAAATCGCCAAGTCGCAGAAGGTCGTCCCGACCCAGCTGGAGTTCGTGGACATCGCCGGCCTGATCCGCGGCGCGTCGAAGGGGGAAGGGCTGGGCAACCAGTTCCTCGCCAACATCCGCGAGGTCGACGCCATCGTCCATGTGCTGCGCTGCTTCGAAGACGACGACATCACCCATGTCGAGGGCAATGTCGATCCGCTGCGCGACGCCGAGGTGGTCGAGACCGAGCTGATGCTCGCCGACATGGACAGCCTGGAGCGCCAGCTGACCAGCCTGCAGAAGAAGGCCAAGGGCGGCGACAAGGACAGCAAGGTCAAGGCCGACCTGATGGAACGCGCACTCAAGGTGCTCCAGGACGGCAAGCCGGCCCGCGTGGTCGAGCTGTCGGACGACGAGCGGCCGGTGTTCAGGCAGTTCATGCTGCTGACCGACAAGCCGGTGCTCTATGTCTGCAACGTCGAAGAGGCGTCGGCAGCATCCGGCAACGACTTCTCCGCCAAGGTCGCCGAAAAGGCCAAGGCCGAGAATGCCGAGGTCGTCGTCATCTCCGCCGCCATCGAGTCCGAGGTCGCCCAGCTCACCGACCCGGCCGAGAAGGCCGAGTTCCTGGAATCGATGGGGCTGGAGGAAACCGGCCTGAACAAGCTGATCCGCGCCGGCTTCAAGCTGCTGGACCTGATCACCTTCTTCACCGTCGGCCCGAAGGAGACGCGCGCCTGGACCGTGCGCCGCAACGCCAAGGCCCCGGAGGCCGCCGGCGTCATCCACACCGACTTCGAACGCGGATTCATCCGTGCCGAGACCATCGACTATACCAGCTTCGTCACGCTGGGCGGCGAGCAGGGGGCGAAGGACGCCGGCAAGATGCGCCAGGAAGGCAAGGAATATGTCGTCCAGGACGGCGACATCTTCCACTTCCGCTTCAACGTCTGAGATCGGAGGGGGTAGCCGCTGACCGGCCGGCTCGGATGGGGGGAAAACGGGCGTGGCGTCCCTCCCCCGACGGGCCCCGGCAGAGGCAGCGCTTCGCCTCTTTCTTGTCACCCGACCAGCGATGTTAACTCTTTCGTAACCATATAAAATTCGTCAAGCTCTTTCGCGACATGGTTAACAAACCGACCCTGTGGTTGTTATGCCCCCATGGCCGCCATGCCGGGGCAGGCCACGGGACGGTTGTCGGGAGGGGGCTGACGGTGGCGAACACGCACGCGACGGCGAACGGGTCCAAAACACCGGAGGCATCCGGGTCCGGATTTGCGGAGCGGGTGCGCGACGCCATCGAGCGGCGGGAGCTGTCTCTGGTCTACCAGCCGCAGGCCGATGTCTTCACCAACCGCCTGACCGGGTTCGAGGCGCTGTCGCGCTGGCGCCTGTCCGACGGCACCATGCTGCCCCCCGACGTCTTCGTGCCGATGGCCGAGCAGGGCGAGGCCATCCACCTGCTGGGCGAATGGACCTTGCGGACGGCGTGTGCCGCCGCGGCGGACTGGCTGCGCGCCGGGATCACGGATGCGCCGGTGTCGGTGAACCTGTCGGCCCGGCAGCTCGACGATCCCGGGCTGGTCCGCAAGGTGCTGGGGGTGCTGGCCGACACCGGCCTGCCGGCGGCGAACCTGAAGCTGGAGCTGACCGAGACCGCCCTGTTCAGCCAGGCCGCCGAGGCGCGCGAGGCCCTGCTGCACCTGCGCGGTGCCGGGATAAGGCTGGTGCTGGACGATTTCGGCACCGGCTGGTCGTCGCTGGCGACCTTGCGGCGGGTGCCGGTCGAGGCGCTGAAGATCGACAAGCAGTTCGTCCAGGCGATGGTCGAGGATCGCGACGCCGCCGCCATCGTCCAGGCGGTGGTCGCGCTGGCCCATGCACTGGGGCTGGGCGTGGTGGCGGAAGGGGTGGAGACGCCCGAGCAGCGCACCTACCTGCAGGCCTATCGCTGCGACGCCCTGCAGGGCTATTGGCTGTCACGCCCGCTGACGACGGACGGGATTGCGGATTTCCTCGCCGGGCGGCCGCCCCTCATCGCCGACCAGGGCTCTCCTGGGCCGAGCGCTGGGCCAAGCGCTGGGCCGCCGACATCAGGATGACCCGCCGGGTCTCGTCCCATTCCGTCAGTTCCCCGGCCTCGTCGGCGGTCGCCCAGCAGGCCTCCAGCGCATCGTCGGCGCAGACCGGGTCGCCCTCCGCACTCTCCGCCGCCACCTCGACCAGCGTGTAATGGTAGTGGACGCGCCCCTCGGCATCGGGAGTGATGGCGTCGACCACGGTGACGATGCCGGTCGGCACGATCTCCAGCCCGGTTTCCTCGCGCACCTCGCGCACCGCCGTCTCGAACACGGTCTCCCCCACCGACTGGGCGCCGCCCGGCAGGCTCCACTGCCCCAGCCGCGGCGCCTTGCCCCTCCGGATCAACAGCACCCGGTCCCCGCGCCAGACGACGGCTCCGACCCCGACCCAGGGACGGTCGGGATATTCGCGGCTGGAACGGTCGGCGGACGGACTGGTCATGGATGGTCCCCTAATCGATGGCTTGACCCGGCGATGGCTTGACCCGAGGGTAGCCCGGTCCGACACTCGGACGCCAGACGCCAAGGCAACTGCACTGCACTGCGCCGCGTCGCTCCCCTGGTCATCATGGCGGCCCATGAAGCTCAACGAGATCCGCACTTTCATCGCCGTGGCCGATGCGCAGTCGGTCCAGGAGGCCGGCAACCGGCTGGGGCTGACGCAGTCGGCGGTGTCCCGGTTGATCCAGCGTCTGGAAGCCGAACTCGGCGTCACGCTGTTCGACCGCCAGACCAAACCGCTGGTGCTGACGCGCGACGGGGAACTGGCGCTGGGCCACGCCCGGCGCATCCTGGCGGCGACGAGCGACTTCAGCGATGCCTTCGCCGGATCGGCGGAGCCGCGCGGCCTCTTGCGGCTGGGAGTGGCGCATGTGCTGATCGCGCTGGCGGCCGGGCGGCCGCTGGACGACCTGCGCGCCGGCTTTCCCGGCCTGACCTTGCGGCTGCAATCCGACTGGAGCGGCCCGCTGGTCGATCAGGTCCGCAGCGGGGCGCTCGATGGCGCGCTGGTCCTGCTGTGCGAGGAGCAGGAACCGCCCGACGACCTGCCTGCCCGCCGCATCGGGGTCGAGCCGGTCAGCGTCATCGCCGCCCCCGACAATTGCACGGGCGGCAGCCCTGCCGTGAGCCTGGCCGCGATGAATGCGCGCGGCTGGGTGCTGCAGCCCAACGGCTGCCGCTACCGCAACGCGCTGCAGCAGGCGCTGGCACCGCTCGGCCTGCAGCCGAACGTGACGGTCGAGGCCTATGACCAGAGCCTGCTGGTTGGACTGGTGGCACGCGGCGTGGGATTCGGGCTGGCGCCGATGGGGCTGATTGCGCCGATCCCGGCCGCGGCGACGGTGCGGCCGGTCGATCTGCCGGATTTCCGGATGTCGGTCACGATCTGGCTGGTCCAGGCCCGGACACCGGGCCGCATCGCGCCGGTGTTCGACCGGCTGGAGGACGCGCTGCGGCGCCAGCTCGACGCCGGCCGGCGGATCGGGCGCATCGCAGCCCTGCATTCCGCTGCGGAATGACCCGCTTGCCGATTATGAATTTGTCGAACTGTTGATGCCCGCTTATCGTCGGCTGCACATCGGTTCCACAAGCACGCCGCGCAAAGCCGGCAGCATCCGGGAGGACGCCTTGACCACCGCCACCCCCAAACCGGCGCCCTCCTCCTGGAGGACACCGGCACTCGTCGTCATCTGCGGCTGCCTGATCTCGATGCTGGCCTTCGGGCCGCGGTCGAGCATGGGGCTGTTCATCGGTCCGCTGTCGGAAACCCGCGGCTGGGGGCGCGACGTCTTCGCGCTGGCGATGGCGATCCAGAACATCCTGTGGGGGGCCGGCGGCCCCTTCGCCGGGGCGCTGACCGACCGCTACGGCCCGGCACCGGTGCTGGCCGGCGGCGGCCTGCTCTATGCCGCCGGGCTGGCGCTGATGCCCTATGCCGAAACCAGCGCCGAGCTGTACCTGACGGCCGGAGTGCTGATCGGGCTCGGGCTGTCGGGCGCGTCCTTCGGGATCATCATCGCCGGCTTCACCCGGCTGCTGCCGCCGGAACAGCGCAGCTGGTCGGTCGGCATCGCCACCGCCGCAGGATCGATGGGCCAGTTCCTGTTCGCGCCGATGGGCCAGGCCTTCATCGCCGGCTTCGGCTGGCAGACCGCCCTGATGCTGATGGCAGCCTCGATGATCGCGGTGCCGCTGCTGGCCGGCGTCTTCCCCGGCCCCAAGGGCATGGCGGCCGGCGGCGTGCCGGCGGTGACCGGCGCCAACATCGGATACGTCGCCGCGGTGCGCCAGGCCTTCCAGCACCGCAGCTATGTGCTGCTGGTCGCCGGCTTCTTCGTCTGCGGCTTCCAGCTGGCCTTCATCACCACCCATCTGCCACCCTACCTGACCGCCGCCGGGATCAGCCCGTCGCTGGCCGCCTGGGCATTGGCGCTGATCGGGCTGTTCAACGTCATGGGCTCCTACGCGTCGGGCGTGCTGGCCGGCAAGATGAGCAAGCGCTACCTGCTGTGCGCCAACTACTTCTCGCGCGGGATCGCCACCGCCGCCTTCATCCTGCTGCCGATCTCGCCGGTGACGGTGATCGCCTACGCCGCAGTGATGGGCCTGCTGTGGCTGTCCACCGTACCGCCGACCTCCGGTCTGGTCGCGCTGATGTTCGGCACCCGCTACATGGGCACGCTCTACGGCTTCGCCTTCTTCAGCCATCAGGTCGGCGGCTTCCTGGGCGTCTGGCTGGGCGGCGTGCTGTACGAACGCACCGGATCCTATGACGTGGTCTGGTGGCTGGGCGTGGCGCTGGCCATGTTCGCGACCATCATCCATTGGCCGATCGCCGAAAAGCCCGCGCCGTCGCTGGCCGCGGCCGAGGCGAAGGCGTAGGATGGACGGCATGAGCGACGGCCCCTCCTCCCCCCTCCCGATCGGCCACGGCCTTGCGGCGGCGCTGCTGGGCGCCGTCCTGCTGGTGTGGGCGGGGCTGATGGGGCTGTCGCTGCAACGGGCCGCCCTGCCGGACACGACCGACGGGCTGATGCTGGCGGTCTTCAGCCCCGGCACCGGCGACGACGAGGCGCTGGCGGCGATGGTGCGGGCGGGGGGCGAGCCGGTACGCCCCACCTGGCTCGGATTCGCCTGGGTCGCCCGTGGGATCGAGCCCGGCTTCGTCGGCCGGCTGAAGGCCGAGGGGGCGGTGGCCGCCTTCGGCGAGCTTCCGGTCGGCCCGACGCTGGGCGGCTGCACCGCCACCCCGGTCGACACCGCCCGGATCGCCGCCACCCGCCTGCAATAGCCACCCCTTTCCGCAAGAGCGGGCGAGCGTGGGCGTCACCAACGGTGGACGTGCGGCGCTTGCGGTGTCATAGTGCGGCCCGCATTCGACCAGCCCCGTTTCGGCGGGGCCAGACTCCGGAATTCGTGAGCGACGATGAGCGAGCCGATCTCCCTGTTCACCAAACTGGCGAACATCCACATCCGTTACGTCACGTGGCGTCGGGGCGCCAAGGTCGGCAGCGACCGCTTCGGCAACGTCTATTACCGCAGCAAGAAGACCCAGCCCGGCACGCGCGAGCGCCGCTGGGTGCTCTATGCCGGCGAGCCCGACGCGTCGAAGATCCCGCCGGAATGGCACGGCTGGCTGCACCACACCACCAAGGAGCCGCTGCCCGAGGGGTCGAGCGCCTTCCACAAGCCGTGGCAGAAGGAGCATCTGCCGAACATGTCCGGTTCGGTCCAGGCCTATCGCCCGCCCGGCCATGTGCTGGCCGGCGGCCAGCGGGTGCCGGCCAGCGGCGACTACGAGCCCTGGTCACCGAACTGAGCTCCGTCAGGCCTGACCGTCACGTCAGAGCGGAAAACCCGGCCCGTTTCGGGCCGGGTTTCGATTCGGGAACTCGCAGCAGGATAGCCTCATGCGCCGGAATGTGATCGAAACCGTGCTGGGCGGCGTCGTGCTCGCCGTGGCCGCCGTGTTCCTTACCTTCGCCTACAAAAGCGCCGACCTGCGCAAGGTGCAGGGTTACGACATCACCGCCAACTTCAGCAGCATCACCGGCCTGCAGAGCGGTGCCGACGTGCGCATCAGCGGCGTGAAGGTCGGCACGGTCACCGGACTGACACTCGATCCGACCAGCTATCAGGCGGTCGTGCACCTGTCGGTCGACAATTCGGTGAAACTGCCCAGGGACACCGCCGCGGTCATCGCCTCGGAAAGCCTGCTGGGCGGCAAGTTCCTGTCGCTGGAGCCGGGCGGCGATCCCGACCTGATCAAGCCGAACGGCAAGATCGAATTCACCCAGAGCACGCCGGGCCTGGAACAGCTTCTGGGCCAGGTCATCTTCTCGCTGCAGAGCATGAGCAAGCCGGCCGACCAGTCCGCCGGCGGCCAATCCTCCTCGCAGGCCCCGGCCCAGCCGCCGAAGCTGTAACCGGGCAATCGGCGCGCAGCGCCGGAACCCACGCCTACGCTCAAGCGTTCCTCCCGGTCCCATGGCGATGCCGAGGCGGCGTCGCCGGACCACGAAGCGGGAGGAAATGCGATGCGCCCATCCCTATTGGCCGCGTTCGGACTGGTCCTTGCGACCACCGCCTGCGGCAACGGCATGGAGGAGAAGTCGGCCAGCGGCGGGCTGGGTGGTGCAGCCGCCGGTGCCGGCGGGGGTGTGGCGACCCAGGCGATCGGAGAGCGCGAACAGAGCGGCAGCGGCTCCACCTACAGCGCCCCGGCCTCGCGCAGCACCGCCACCCGCTGATCCACCCGCTCGGCACAGGTCACTCCGGCGTTGCCGGCCTCTGGACGCCACCCCGCCTTCCGGGCTAGAAGGCGGAGCGCCTCCGGCATTGCCCCGGCAGGCTGGAACCGGCCTGCCGGGGCAATGCCGGAGGCGCCGTCCGCAACAACGGAAGCGATCCGACGTGACGAGACTCCCGAGCTTTTTCCAGAGATCCGCTTGCCTGATGGCCGCCGCGGCAGTGTTGGCGCCGCTGGCCGTTCATGCGGCCCCGGTCCCGAGCCAGATGATCGAGCAACAGGCGGCCAAGCTGCAATGGCTGGACAAGGTGACCGCCCGCACATCGACCTTCGCCATCAAGGTGGGGGAGACGAAGGCGATGGGCAGCCTGCGCATCACGTTGCGCGCCTGCCGCGAGAACCCGCCCATCGAGACGCCCGAATCCGCCGCCTTCCTCGAGGTGGTGGAAATCAAGCCGGGCGAGCAGGCGGAACAGGCTTTCAGCGGCTGGATGTTCGCATCGAGCCCCGCCCTGTCGGCGATGGAGAACCCGATCTACGACGTCTGGGTATTGGGCTGCGAGCAGTAACGCAGCGCCGGCCAGGGCAGCAGTGCCCTGGACCGCCGCCCTGGCCCTTCAGCAGCAACCGTCACGCGGCACCGGGGACATCACCGGTGCCGGCACAATCATTCCGCAACCGCGGCGACCGGATTGCCCAGCGCCTTGCCCAGATAATCGTCCACCTGCACCGCAAGGTCGTCGGTGCGGTTGACGAAGAAGTGGCTGGCGCCGGGGACGACGCGATGGTCGATGCGGATATCCTTCTGGTGCGACAGCTTGGTCACCAGCTTGCTCACCGCGGCCTGGGGCACCACCTCGTCCTTGTCGCCGTGGATGATCAGACCCGAGGACGGGCACGGCGCCAGAAACGAGAAGTCGAACAGGTTGGCCGGCGGCGAGACCGAGACGAAGCCGTCGATCTCCGGCCGGCGCATCAGCAGCTGCATGCCGATCCAGGCGCCGAACGACACGCCGCCGATCCAGCACAGCGGCGCGTTCGGGTTGTAGGTCTGCAGCCAGTCGAGCGCCGCCGCCGCATCGGCCAGTTCGCCTTCCCCCTTGTCGTAGGTGCCCTGGCTGCGCCCGACGCCGCGGAAGTTGAAGCGCAGGGCCGAATAGCCGCGCTTCGTGAAGGACTGGAACAGGGTGAAGACCACCTTGTTGTTCATCGTCCCATTGTGCTGCGGGTGCGGATGCAACAGCAGCGCGACCGGGGCGTTCGGCTGTGTGCCATGGGTGTAACGGCCTTCCAGGCGACCGGCGGGACCGTTGAAGAGCACTTCAGGCATGGGAACGACGTTCCTGACGCGGACAAAGGGTTGTTGGGAGCGCCGCAGCGACGAACCGGAGATCATCCGGCAGCCGCCCCGGCGCAAGGGCCTCCCGGCCCGTCATGGATTTTCCCGCCTTGGAGTGGGGTTTTCCGCACACAATTCTTGACCGTTTTGCTTGGTCATCATATATGCGTCGTAACGTCCTCCGGGGCAACCCGCCTGACTAGCCCGATCGGCCCTGGCGCCGGCGGGACCTTCCGGTCCGGAACCGAGAGGTTCCGACCGGCCGATGCCTGGCACGGGCGGCCGATGAGAGCGGCGGACTATACCACGGCGGGTGACGGCGTGTTCAAGCATCTTCGCGAAGAGATCGACGGGATCATGGCACGCGACCCCGCGGCGCGCTCCCGGGTGGAGGTGGCGTTGTGCTACCCCGGATTGCACGCGATCCTGCTTCACCGCATCGCCCGGCGCTGCCGCGACGCCGGATGGCCCCTGACCGCCCGGCTGGTCTCGCAGATCGCCCGCACGCTGACCGGCATCGAAATCCATCCCGGCGCCACCATCGGCCGCCGCTTCTTCATCGACCACGGCATGGGCGTCGTGATCGGCGAGACGGCCGAGATCGGCGACGACGTCATGCTCTACCACGGCGTCACGCTGGGCGGCACCTCGCTGAACCCGGGCAAGCGCCATCCGACACTGGACGACGGCGTGATCGTCGGCGCCGGCGCCAAGATCCTGGGCGCCATCATCGTCGGGCGCGGCGCCCGCATCGGCGCCAACGCCGTGGTGGTGGCCGACGTGCCCGCCGGCACCGCCGTGGTCGGCATCCCGGCGAAGCCGGTCGCCCCGCGCGACCGGGCGGAGACCGGGAAGTTCCTACCCTACGGCACGCCCTGCGGCGACATCCCCGACCCGGTGGCGCGCGCGCTGTCCGGCCTGCTCGACCAGGTGACAGCCTTGCAGGCCCGGGTCGGCGAGCTGGAGGCGGTCCGGCCTGACCTTCCCCCCCATTCCCCCCCTCATTCCCCCCACGCACCGATCGAGACGGTGACGTCCCGCAATGGCGGGATGCACGATGCACAAGGAGAAACGCGATGAGACTCAGCACCAAGGGACGCTATGCCGTGATGGCGATGGTCGATCTGGCCGCGACCAGCCAGGGCAGCCCCGTCGCGCTGGCCGACATCGCGGAGCGCCAGGAGATCTCCCTGTCCTACCTGGAGCAGCTCTTCGCCAAGCTGCGCAAGGGCGGGCTGGTCAAGAGCGTGCGCGGCCCCGGCGGCGGCTATCTGCTGGCCCATCCGGCCGACGCCACCCGGGTGTCCGACATCATCCTGGCGGTCGACGAGCCGATCCGCACCACCCGCTGCGCCAACGGCACGCCCCAGGGCTGCCGCACCAACCGCTCGCGCTGCCTGACCCACGATCTGTGGGAAGAGCTGGGCAACCAGATCCATATGTATCTCAGCTCGGTCACGGTGGCCGACGTGGTGGAGCGGCGGATCATCGGCACCAGCGGCCTGAACCTGCTGCGGCCGCCCGCTCCCGCCGAGACCGGCGCCGCCGTCGCCGCGGAATGACACCGGACCCGGGCAAGCCTGCAAAGTGACCATTCCGTTCGGCATTTCGTTCGGCCGCACCGGCATCTATCTGGACCACAACGCCACCACCCCGCTGAAGCCGGAGGTGAAGGCGGCGATGGTCCAGGCGATGGATCTGGTCGGCAACCCGTCCTCCGTGCATGCGTTCGGCCGCAGCGCCCGCCGCGCGGTGGACGAGGCGCGGGCAGCCGTCGCTGCACTCGTCGGCGCCAAGCCTGCCCAGGTGCTGTTCACCGGCAGCGGGACGGAGGCAAACAACTTCGCCCTGCGCGGCTTCCCCGGCCGCCCCGTCCTGACATCCGCCATCGAGCATGAGTCAGTGCTGGCGGCCTGTCCTGACGCCTTGCGTTTCGGCGTGATCCGCGACGGCATCGCCGACCTCGACCAGTTGGACCGGCGACTGGCCGAAGGCGGACCGGCGCTGGTCTCGCTGATGCTGGTGAACAACGAGACCGGGGTGATCCAGCCGGTGGCCGACGCCGCACGGATCGCCCGCGCCCATGGCGCGCTGATCCATTGCGACGCGGTGCAGGCGGCCGGCCGGCTGCCGCTGTCCCTGCCCGCTCTCGGCGTCGACCTGATGACGCTGTCGGCCCACAAGTTGGGCGGCCCCACCGGCGTCGGCGCCCTGATCCTGGCCGACGGGCTGGAGCCCGAGGCGCTGATCCGCGGCGGCGGTCAGGAGCGGCGCAAGCGCGCCGGCACCGAGAACCTGCTGGGCATCGTCGGCTTCGGCGCGGCGGCGCGGCTGGCGCTGGACGAGCCGGCGGCAGAGGGGATGCGGGCGGCGGACCTCGCGGCCCTGCGCGACCGGCTGGAGCGGGAGGCGCTGGCGGCCGTGCCGCAGGCCCGCGTGATGGGCGCCGGCGCAGGACGGGTCGCCAATACCAGCTGCCTGATGCTGCCCGGGTTGCCGGGCGAAACGCAGGTGATGACGCTCGACCTCGCCGGAGTGGCCGTCAGCGCCGGGTCGGCCTGCTCCAGCGGCAAGGTGAAGCCCTCCCATGTGCTGGCGGCGATGGGCGAGGACGAGCGGTCCGCCGCCAGCACCATCAGGGTCAGCCTCGGCTGGACCAGCGACGACGAGGCGGTGGACCGTTTCCTGGCCGCCTGGACCGCGATGGCCCGGCGAAGCATGCCTGCGAATGGCTGAGGACTCCGCCGGCACCTCCGCTGCCGATACGACCTCCGGCTCCGGGGCGGTTACCGCGCGACCTTCTGTCTTCCACCTGCCCAGTCCGCATTCGCGCATTGCGCCGGATGCGGCTTCTGGGTATGACCCCGCGGAAGGCCAGCCGATCAGCGGCCATAGCCTCCTGTCGGACAATCGATCTCATCGACCGATCCCTCTGACATTTTGACGGACCGCGCATGACCAGTTCCAAATCCGGCCCGCCCGGCAGCAGCGGCGGCATTTCCGGCAGCATCGCCGGCGATCTGGAGCCCTGCGGCGCCTGCGGCCGCTCGGTGGCGCCGCGCGCGCTGTTCTGCCATGCCTGCGGTGCCGCGCAGCCGCCCCGGCCGCTCGATCCCTTCACCCGGCTCGGGCTGGAACGGCGCTTCGACATCGACCTGGACCAGTTGGCGAAGCAGCATGCCGGCTTCTCCCGCGCCATGGACCCGGAGCGCTTCGCCGCCCGCGGTCCGCGCCAGCAGGCCAACGCCAAGGCGCAGGCCGATGCGCTGCATGACGCCTACGAGGTGCTGCGCGACCCGATCCGCCGCGCCCATGCGCTGCTCGCCCTGCTGGGCGGCACGCCCGTCACCGACGACGAGGACGAGGAGATCGCCGACCTCGCCGCCCGGCTGGCCCGGGCCGACGACGCGCCGGAACTGGATCGCATCGGGCTGGACCTGGGCCAGCGGGTCGAGGCCTGCATAAAATACCTGCCGCCGGCCTTCCGCAAGGCGCAGGGCACAGGCTCGGCCGATGGCAACGCGCTGGAAGGCGCCGCCCGCATCCTGGCCCGGCTGGAACGGCTGGAGGCGATGGCTGCCGATGCCCGCGCCCGCCGCGTCGCCCGGACCCAGCCGCATCCCTGAACCGCACCCCGTGACCGTCGCGGCCGGACCGTACCGCCATCGGTCGCCACCCCGGGGCAACCCCCGATCAACCCCCGCTAGGCAACCTTAGAAAAAACGAGGACCCCATGCCCAAGATGACCTTCATCGAGTCCGATGGCAGCCGCCGCGAGGTGGACGCCCCGCTCGGCCTGTCCGTGCTGGAGATCGCGCACAAGAACAGCCTGGATCTGGAAGGCGCCTGCGAGGGCTCGCTGGCCTGCTCCACCTGCCATGTCGTGATCGAGCCGGAATGGTTCGACGTCCTGCCGGACGCGCAGGAGGACGAGGAGGACATGCTGGATCTCGCCTTCGGCCTGACCAAGACCTCGCGTCTCGGCTGCCAGATCATCATGACCGAAGAGCTCGACGGTCTGGTCGTCCGCCTGCCGGGCGGCAGCAACAACGCCATGAAGGGCTGACGTCCGGGGCAAAAGGGGAAGCCATTCCCGCCGCCGGGGCCGCATCGACATCCGTCGCCTGCGCCCCGGCGGCCCTTTTCCCCTTTCCCGCACGCCTGCCCGCCCCATATAGGGCGCCATGAACTCCCTCGGTCTCCCGAAAGCCCCCCAGGACACCCGAATCGTCGTGGCGATGTCCGGCGGGGTGGATTCCTCCGTCACCGCCGCCCTGCTGCGGGAGGAGGGCTATGACGTCGTCGGCATCACCCTGCAGCTCTACGACCACGGGCTGGCCCTGCAGAAGCCAGGCGCCTGCTGCGCCGGGCAGGACATCTACGACGCCCGCCAGGTCGCCGACCGCATCGGCATCCCGCATTACGTCCTGGATTACGAAGGCCGCTTCAGCCAGGACGTGATGGACGATTTCGCCGACAGCTATCTGCGCGGCGAGACGCCGATCCCCTGCGTCCGCTGCAACCAGCGCGTCAAGTTCCGCGACCTGCTGAACACCGCCCGCGACCTCGGTGCCGACGCACTCGCCACCGGCCATTACGTCCGCCGCGTCGCCGGCCCGCAGGGCGCCGAGCTGCACCGCGGCATCGACCCCGCCAAGGACCAGAGCTATTTCCTGTTCGCCACCACGCGCGAGCAGCTGGATTTCCTGCGCTTCCCGCTGGGCGGCCTGGGCAAGCCGGAGACCCGCGCGCTGGCCGGGCGTTTCGGCCTGGAGGTCGCGGCCAAGCCGGACAGCCAGGACATCTGCTTCGTCCCCAACGGCAACTATGCCGAGGTGGTGGCGAAGCTGCGCCCCGGCTCGGTCGAACCGGGCGACATCGTCCATGTCGACGGCCGCGTGCTTGGCCGCCACAAGGGGGTGGTCCATTACACGGTGGGGCAGCGCAAGGGGCTGGGAATCGGCGGTATCCGCGGCCAGGAGGAGGAGGCGCTCTACGTCGTCCGGCTGGAGCCGGCCCGCCGCCGCGTCGTCGTCGGCCCGCGCCGCGACCTCGCCCGGTCGCTGGTGACGGTGCGCGACGTCAACTGGCTCGGCCCGGAGCCGGCCGACGGCGACGGCATCGAGGTGTCGGTGAAGCTGCGCTCCGCCCAGCCGGCGGCGGCCGCGGTCTGGCGTTCCGGCACCGGCGGCACCGCCGCGGTCGAACTGCGCGAGCCCCAGCACGGCATCGCCCCCGGCCAGGCCTGCGTCGTCTACCAGGGCGACCGCGTGCTGGGCGGAGGCTGGATTTCCGCGACCGCCGGGGGTGTCGAAGCCAGTTGAATCAGCGGCTTATCCAGAGTTCCGGGGCGTTCCCGGAAAAAAACGCACCCCCCGATAATTCCGCGTTGACAGGCCAAGCCGCCCTATCCTATATAGCGGCTCCCGGCGGCAACGACGGGACCGGATGGTAGCCAACGGCGGCGGAAACGCCAACATCGGCGATCACGATGGCAGCGTAGCTCAGTGGTAGAGCAGGGGAATCATAATCCCTTGGTCGGGGGTTCAAATCCCTCCGCTGCTACCATCGTTGCAGTCCTCCCGACTGCACTGGAAGCCCCGCCCAGGTAATCCTGGGCGGGGCTTATCAGTTTTTCGATCAGCCCGAACGTCTTGACTTGGGTCTGGCCCCGCCGCTCCCCGGGATGCACATCGACGCGAGCGATCAGAGCCCGGACGGCGTTCATCGCTTCCTGCCGCGTGACATCGTTCACGAAGGCGTCCTCGACCAGCGACTCGACCTGTTGCCGGTAGAGGTCAATCGTTGCCGTGGGGAACTCGACCACGCCGCCAGCCTTCGCCTCCATCCCGTGGATGGCGGCGAGTTCGGCCTCCGCCTCGGCCTTCTCCTCCTCGAGCGAGGCCAGCTTCTGGCGCATGGTCGCGCTCGCGACACCGTCCGCGATCGCGTCGACGATGTTGTCGATCTGCCGCGTGAGCTTCCCGAGGCGCGCGGCAATGTCCTCGCGCCCGCGTTGCCCCTCCTTCTCGAGGCGCCGACGCTCCTCGCCATAGACCTTCACGAAGAGGGCGACGGACGCGGACGATAGGAGGCGGCTCTTGATGCCGGCAATGACCCGCTCCTGAAGGTCGCCCACGCGGATCGTCCGGTTGTTCTCGCAGGTTCCCGACTCCCGGTACGTGGAGCAGGCGAGCTGGTCCTTGGACTTGACGGTGTAGGACCCGCCGCAGCAGCCGCAGCGGACCAGCCCGGAGAGGAGGTGCTTCGGCCGGCGGGCGTGCTCCGCTCCCCGCCGATTGGAGAAGCCGGCCTTGACCGCCTGCACCCGGTCCCACTGCTCGTCCGTCACGATGCGAAGTCCGGGAACTTCGGTAATCTTCCAGTCCTCGAGCTTGTTCAGCCGAGAAACACGCTTTCCGGTGTCGGGATCCTTGTCCATCCGCAATCGGTTGTAGATCAGGATCCCAATATACGCTTCATTGTAGAGAATGCCGTTCCGTCGAGCGGCGTTCCCGTTGATCGTCGACGCGTTCCATTTCCCGCCATCCGGCGAGGGAATGCCGCGGCTGTTCAGATCCTTCGCGATCGCCCGGGGGCTGAACCCCAAGGAGACCTTGTCGAATATCTCTCGAATGACAGCGGCCTGCCCCTCGTTCACGAGTCGCTTGCCGCGAACGAGCTTTCCCTTTTCATCGAATTCCCGCACTACGTCGTAGCCATAGCTCAGGCCGGCCGGAACCCTTCCCTCTTTCGCCCGCCCCTCCTGCCCGCGACGCACCTTGAAGGCGAGATCACGGAGGAACAGGGCATTCATGGTGCCCTTCATGCCGATGTGCAGTTCGGAAACGAGCCCTTCTTGCACCGTGTCGATGACGATGCTGCGATGCTTGAGCCGCTTGAAGATCGCAGCGATGTCTTCCTGATCGCGCGACAGGCGATCCAGCCCTTCGGTGATGACGGTGTCGAACAGATTAGCCTTCGCATCCTCGAGCAACTTCTGCGCCTGAGGACGCGTCCTCAGGTGCGAGCCGGAGATCGCGTAGTCGGAGTAGACGCCCACGATCGTTCCGCCCTGCCGCTCGGCATGCTGGCGACAGATACGGACCTGATCCTCGATCGACCGCTCATGCTGATTATCGGAGGAATAGCGTGCATAGATCGCGACTTTCATGCTGGTCCCGTCCTCTAAAACGCGTTTGTGTGTGCTGGATGAATGGCGTTGGGGAACTCGCAACGGGTCCGTTACTTTGACGCACCCGGCATTCGCGATCCCCCTTCCAAGGTCCTCAAGCACGGCGATGTGTGCGAGTGCCGGGATGGGTTCCTACTTGCAGCCGAGTTCCCGTTCCGCCTCGTGGCTGCCGCGCAGGTCGGCCGAGTCCCATCCCGCTTTCGCCTGCCCCTCCTGCCCACGACGCACTTTGATGGCGAGACGACGCAGGAGCAGCGGATTCATCGTGCCCGTGCTTCCGACATCCCATTCGGAAACGGCCCCCTCCTCCAACGTGTAGCTGGTGATGTTGTTATGGGTGAGGCTCTTGAAGATCGTCGCGATTCCCGCCGGATCACGCGACA
Source organism: Azospirillum thiophilum (assembly GCF_001305595.1). Lineage (NCBI taxonomy): Bacteria > Pseudomonadati > Pseudomonadota > Alphaproteobacteria > Rhodospirillales > Azospirillaceae > Azospirillum > Azospirillum thiophilum. The sequence continues at coordinate 1,889,710 of NZ_CP012401.1, read as the reverse complement.
GGCAGTCCAGCCCTTCGGTGATCACCGTGTCGAAGAGTCCGGTCTTCGCGTCTTCGAGCAACCTCTGGAGGCTGGGGCGCGTCTCCAGATGCAAGCCGGAGAACCCGTCATCGGAATAGGTGGCGACGATCATTCCGCCATGCCGCTCCACGTATTCCTGACACAGCCGGATCTGGACATCGGTCGACCGATCCTGCTGGGTGATGGAGGCGCGGCGGGCGTAGATTGCGGCTTTCATTGAGGGTTCGTCCTTTGCGAATGTAAGCGTTTTGTGATGGATGGCGCCGGTCGCGGCGCGCCAGCGTTGGAAGATCGCGTCGGGCTCGTCAGTCGACGTGCCCGCTCTTCGCCGCCAACTCCTGTTCGTGATCCTTGCGAGCGGCGCCACGCGCCAGCGCCCGGATAAGGTCTTCCAGAAGCTGCTCGGCCTTGGCGTTGGAGCTGTTGTCGTTGGACTCCTGCGGGGTCTCCGGAGTCGGTTGCTGATGGGAACGCGCGGCCGTCACGGAGCATTCCCCATCTCGAGGGCGGGATGGAAGGCCCCGGACCAACCGCTCCTGGGCGGAACGGAAGCGCATGGGCCCGACGTCCTCGGCCATGAGCGCAAGCCGCAGTGCGGGCGCGGAACGCTGTCAGTCGGCTCCGCGCCTCCGACCATCATGACCTTTCCCTGTCCGCGCATCCCGCACCCTGTTCAGCCGGAGGGCCGGACGAAATGTCCAGCTGCTGCCTCGGCTCGGGCCATTTGGGGCCGTCATTTTTCGGCATCCCCCGTACAGCGAAAAAAGTTCAAGACGTTTGAGCTGAAGCTTCTATTCGCCAGTCCAAGGACGTTCCAAACCCGTTCGGAATCTTGGGCCGTTGTTTTCTCTGACGGAGCTGGCGCCTGTAGATGTCCGGTCGATGACGTGGACGGTCGCTGCGGCAGGCTGATACTTCCGGTCAAGCCAACCCTCATGGGCTTCGCTCGCGTCCGGGTGGTTGCGGCCGATCTCCTGGGTCAGGAATGCCTGGACCGCTTCCGAATTCCTGCCAGCGAGTCGTTCCGACAACCACCTCCGGGTGGCAATGAGAAGAGCCCGCCATGCCTGGTCCAGGCGACGCCGATGGGCATCATGGTCATCACCCGGGAGCCGGCGAGAGTTCCACCAGTCCATCAGGGCGCCGGCGTAGGTCCTGAGGAGGGTCACGATGCTGTCGTCGGGAGCGGGGGACGGGATGAGCGCGGATGCCGCCGACGTCGTATGGCTCGGCGTCTGAGCCGTCAGGTCGTTGATCAACCGGGTGGTCAGCTTGGTGTTGTGCGCAGCACGCCGGCGAGCCTCCTCCATCTGCGAGACAGACGGTCGGTCCCAAGGCTGTCGGGCGCCGTAGTCCTCGCGCTCGAGCCGGTCAGGTACCGGGGGTGGGGATGGCCGGCGCCGGTCACGACTCGATAGCCCAAGGCGGTCCATGTGGTCCGCGGCCGGCATGTTGATCGGCATCGGCGGTTCGGTGCCCGCGCGGTTCCCGCTCCGGTCGACAGCCACGGGGGGATCGTCCCGCTCGGGAGCGGGATTCTTCCGCCGATCGGCAATCGGAGATCGTTGAGCGGATGTCTGCGACGGGAACTTCGCTCTGGCTGTTTCCTCCCGGGCCCTCTCCGCCTTCCTGCGCCGCAGGGGCGCCGCCCTGACATGATCGAGGCCCGATGGAACATCGGCGCTCGAGGTGGTTCCGGACCGCACATCCGGCGCGGCAGGCGGAACGGCGGCCGTTTCCGCCGCCGTCGGCAATGGAGAGGAAGCTGTAACGGGCCGGGCCGGCTCCATCAACGGACCGTCCACCTCTCCCTCCTCGGCGTCCGCGGTGCCGTGGAAGCCGAAGGCGGAGCTTGCCTCTGGAATCGACGCGTCCGCCCCCAGCCGGCAGATGACCGGCATCGGCAGTGCCGGTGCCGATATCACGGGGATCTCGTCGTCGAATTCGCTTGCCCAGTACGCCTCGGCCTCATCCTCCAGTGTCGGCGCCGGCGTGGCGGACGTCTCGAGTTCGGCCGGCGGGACTGTCGGCGCGCCAACGAACGGGTCGGCTTTGTTCGAGCGCAGCCCCTTACCCTGCTGATCGGTTCCTCCATGCCGGCTGCTGCGAAGCTCCTCGATACTCGGAAGCGCATCGATGACGGCCTCGAGGTCCCCGCGCACCCGCGCCGCCGTCCAAGCACCCCGCTCGCCGGTCCCCAGCAGGCGATGAAGCGCCCATGACTCGCCGCCGGTGTCGACGGCGAGCACCGTGTCGCGCCGGTCGCCGCGGGCGAGAACCAAGCCGGCCTCGGCCAAGGCGGCACGGCGCGCGTGCGGACCGTCAGCGGAGCGCCATGCCGCGACGACGATCTCTGCGGCGGCAGCCTTGCTGGAGCCGGAGCGGCTTTCCTGCTGCGCTTCGCTCTCCGAGCGTGCAGCGCGCGGACGCCGCCTCGTGGTCAATCCCCGTAGCTGATCGGCCTCGTCGCTGTAGCCGTTCTGCTCGAGATGGGCGACGACCGCCCGATTGTGGGCGCCTTTGGTCACAGGATGGCCGAAGCGCAACTCGCAGAGACGGGCGACGACCTCGTTGACGCGGTAGGAATGATTGAGCGGGATGGCTCGTCCATCCTGTCTGATCCTCAGGTAGACGCGGTGCCGATGACTTGGGCGTCCCGTCTCACCGGGTTTGGCATGCTCGACCTCGATGTAAGGCTGGCCGATGAGGACATGTTGCGATTCGTACAGGTCCCAGGCTTCCGCCCACTCCCCATCCGACAAGGGGTGGTGCGGCGAAAGGACTGCATGGATGAGGAAATCGCGGGCACGTGTGGGCGATACACGCCACTGCGCGTCGAACTGACGCAGGGCGCAACGGACGTCCAGGGCGATGACGCCACGTCCACCGACGATGCGCACCGCCTCGTTGGTGTCCGTCCGGGTAAGGTGGGCGGCGAGCCAACCGGAACCGCTGCGCTGGGACGTCTTGACGATCATGATGCGCCTTCCTCCCCGAGGATGGCGGCGACGATACGCTCGGACAGCCCCTGGACGACGGTCTCGGCCTTGGCGTAGCCGGCGCAGGCGGGGGCGACCGCGCCGGCGTTGGCCCTTGCCGCCAACTGGTTCAGCAGTGTGCGGATGTGCCGGATGTCGCCGAGAAGAGCAGTGAGGACAGGCAGCGCCGATTGGAGTTCGGGAGGCGCTTCGGGACGGCGCCGGGCAATCGCGGGGATCGTCTGGCCGGCGTCGGTCAGGACGACGGCGCGGGCATACTGCGCCGGCGACCAGCCGCGGGCTTCGCCGCTGCGGGCAACCGCCGCGTATTCGTCCGGCGTCAGACGATAGGTGATCTGGCGGGTCCGGACGCGTGTTTCGCTGCCGGTTCCGATGGCGGGCGGGTGACGTGTCGTCTTCGGCATCTGACCTTCCTCGAGAGTCCGGGGAGGTGGGCCTCTCCGTCGGGTGGGTCCATGGGAGGGCTGGCCCTCCCTGGCGGGGTCCACGGGGCGCGGAGCCCCTGGCCGGCTTGCGCGGTTGAAGCTCCCTGGGGAGCGAAAACCGCGCATGGCTGGCCGTCGGCCCCGAGGGGGCCAAGACGATCGGGAGATGGCAGCGGACGGCGGCGACGCAACGGAGTGAACGACGGTTGGGAGGAGAGAAAGAACGGCGACGGCGGTCGCCGCCGTTCAGCGCGTCAGGTGGGGGGGACCGGCGACGTCGGCGGGCTGGATGGCCCCTCGTTAATCGCAGACGGCGTGGTCAGCACCAGATCAGTGAAGGGCAACGGTTGATCAGCAGACGTCGTTTCCTCACTCGCTGGCGTTGGATCGGCGTCTTTCACCATGTGGCCGGCGCCCGTCGCCTTACCACCGGAGTGTTTCGGCGAACGAGCGTCATTCCGAGAAGGCGCCGACGCCTTGGGCACGGCGGTGTGGGGCGCCACAGTCAGACGGTCGACGACCTGCTCCAGCGCCTTGGCCCGCCCGATGGCCTCGGCGCCGGCAGCGGCGGCGGCCGACAGCTCGGCAATACGGGACTCGGAGGCTTGGGCGGCGGCTTCCAACGCAGGAACGCGGGCGGCGATCCTGCTCAGTTCCTCGTGTTGACGCTCGGCACGGCCGGCGGCCTCCCGAAGTTCCTCGACGCGGCCCTCAACCGTGCGAATCTCGGCCATCCGCTGTTCGAGGTCGGCCTCCAACGCGGGAACGCGCGCTGCCGCCGCCGTCAGCTCGCGAATGCGGTCGATGGCGCGATCGGCAATGGCGCGCAGGTCATCGAGATCGTCGGACGTCTCGAGATCGACGGCTGCCAGCAGGGTGGCGACGATCTCCTGCAGTGCCTCGACCTCACTGGCAGCGATGGTGAAGTCCGCTTCGGCCTGTTTCCGGCTTTTCTCCCAGCCCTGCCGCAGCGTCTCGGCTTCGGCTCGCACGGCGGCGACGGCGGCGCCTCGAGCCGCCGCTTCCGCCTCGAGAAGCTGCATAGCCCGTTCCCGCTCGGCGGCGATCGTCGTGGTCAGGATGTGGGCGAAGGTCCGGGTCAACCCGTCCGAGGCTTCCCGCCATTCGAGCGGCAGTTCGACCGGCGCATCGTCCGAAGGCGGCGCGGACGACGGCACGGAGGGCGTCGCCGACGGCAGCGAGGCGGCGGCGATCTCGTGCAGATGCCGGCAGACCGTCGTCTTCGATCCGCCGGTCCTTTGGAGAACCTGCTCGGCCGTGGGCTCCAACCCTTCGGCTCGGAGCGCATCATAGGCGGCTTGCACCGCCGCACGCGTGGCTTTTGTGGCAGACATGTGATCACCTCCCGTGTTGGTGGCATCGGAGATAGGGGCGGCGGAAGGGCGATCCACACGATGGAGGAACCGGTACGGTACGGCCTGGTCGTGCCCCACGGGGTGGTGTAGGAGCTGTGGGGAACCGGCCCGCCGTAGCGCCCTCCGATGGCTGGCGTAGGCGGGCCGGTTATCCATAGCGGGGCGGTCATCGCGGTTCTTCGATAGAGTCTGGTCACCACACCTCAACCCGACCGAAGGGTGACCACGATGACCGACGAGATGATGGCGCTTCGCGCGATGCTTGAGAAGGGCGCGGATGCCGATGTTCTGCGCGAGATGATCGGCTTTGCTGCCGAGCGGCTGATGGAGTTGGAGGTGCAGGGCCTGACCGGCGCCGGTCATGGCGAACGGTCGGCCGAGCGACTGGTTCAGCGCAACGGCTATCGCGATCGCGACTGGGAAACCCGAGCCGGCACCGTCGAGCTGCGCATTCCCAAACTGCGCAAGGGCTCCTACTTCCCCGGCTTTCTGGAGCCGCGGCGGATGGCTGAGAAGGCGCTGACGGCGGTGATCCAGGAGGCCTACATCCAGGGCATCTCGACGCGCTCGGTGGACGATCTGGTCCAGGCCATGGGAATGTCTGGCATCTCCAAGAGCCAGGTCAGTCGGTTGTGCGCCGAGATCGACGAGCGGGTTAAGACCTTTCTCGGCCGTCCCATCGAGGGCGACTGGCCCTACCTGTGGCTGGATGCCACCTACGTGAAGGTGCGCCAGAACGGACGCATCGTTTCGGTCGCCGTGACCATCGCGGTGGCGGTCAACACCGACGGCCGGCGCGAGGTGCTGGGCATGGACATCGGCCCGTCCGAGGCGGAAACCTTCTGGATCGAGTTCCTACGCAAGCTCAAGCGCCGTGGTCTGAGCGGCGTCAAGCTGGTGATCTCCGACGCCCATGGCGGCATCAAGGCCGCCGTCACCCGGGTCTTCCAGGCGACGTGGCAAAGGTGCCGGGTCCATTTCTCCAGGACAGCGCTCGCCCACGCCGGCAAGAGCGGACGCCGTGTCGTGGCGGCCTTCATCGCCACGGCCTTCGCCCAGGACGATGCGGCATCTGCTCGCACGCAGTGGCGGCAAGTGGCCGATCAGGTCCGGGCCAAGCTGCCGAAGCTGGCCACCCTGATGGACGAGGCGGAAGAAGACGTCCTGGCCTACATGACCTTTCCCAGGGAGCATCGGGCCAAGCTCCACTCGACAAACCCGATTGAACGTCTCAACGGCGAGATCAAGCGGCGCACCGAGGTTGTCGGCATATTTCCCAACGAGGAAGCGATTACGAGGCTCATCGGCGCCATCCTCTTGGAGCAAAACGATGAATGGGCCGTTCAGCGGGCACGCTACATGACGCTGGAAACCATCGCCCCGCTCGGCGATGATCCCATCGTCAGCCTGCCCGCTGTGGCCGCCTGACCATCCGGCCAGACCGGCCGGAGAACCTGATGAGCGACCCAGATCCTACACCACTCCTCGGGGCATGATCCCCCACTCGCGTAGAGTCTAGCCCATGACTCCGCCCGACCGAATCCCCCGCCGATGGCTGCTGCGCGCGCAGTTCGCGTGCGCGCTGGCCCTCGCCTCGCTCGGTCTCGCCTGGCTGGCGCTTCGGTCGGAGGGGATCCTGCTGCCAGCGCTCGCTGTGGCCCTGATGGGGCTGGCGTTGGCGGTCTATTTCAGGTCGTGGCGCTGACGCGACCCGTCAGAGCGGAAGGTCGACGTCGTCGCCGAGCGGCACGCCCAGCTTCGCGACGCCGTCGGCGAGGCCGCACACACTGGACGGTTTAATCACATCCTCGGCATCGTCGCCGGCATGCCGCTTGCCAATCGAACATGCTCGTTGTGGATGCTCACGGTCGGCGGATCGCGTTGCAGGTGATGAAGTTCGTCGTAAACAAACCGGCGACGGTGCTCGCGTCTGCTACGACATCAACATTTACCTGCAATGCGTCGCCGCCGCACTTGGGAGGCGGCCCATGCGGTCGCGTAAAACGGGAACAGGTCACTCGAGTTCTCATCTTTATTGTGTTTGAGGTCTGGGTTCGGGAGAACGACCGACTGTCGGACGGCTGGGTGTGTCCGCTGCGATGATCCGGCGATCCTGCGCCCACTCTGACCTAGCGTTGGCCTCGCTGACTGCCCGGGCGACACGAATCGCCCCTGGAAACTGTCGCGGTAGGCAAGCCCAAGGCGGTTGCTCCGTACGGAGTCACCGACTTCACGATGAGGAGAGCCCCGGACGGCGGGCTCGCCACAGGTTCTGTCTCCGGAATGATTGAGAGTCGTGATCAACCTCGCACGAGGTTCTTTGACCGGAGTCATTGAAAGGTCCCGCTCTCCGACGCAGCGCCTTGTGGGGAGGGAGCCGGTGTCTATTTCGGGGGCGCTCCGGCGTCGCCGGGGCCGAAATGCGGAGCGCCCGGGGTAGGACCCGGGCGCTCCATCGGTCGAAACGTGTTGCGCCACGTCCGGCTCGATCACACTCGTCGAGATAGGCCCATGCCTGTCGTCGACAAGCCCGGATGTGGCCCGAGGAGGGCACATGGGACGATCCGCGTTGCCGCGGTTCCCGCTCCGGGCGGGAAGACATGGCTGATCTCAGGGAATTCGAACGCGGCGGCGTCGCACCGCCCCTGCCGCACTACACCGTCGACAACCTGCTGGCGGCCGAGGCGCAGGCACTTTTGCGGCAGGAGGCTGCCACCTGGGCCGAGGCGGCTCTCGCCGGCCCATCCGGAGGTGTCCGGACAGTGATCGGGATCCGAGGTGCCGCCGGCCTGGGAAAATCGACGACCCTGCTCGAGGCCGTCCTGCCGCTGCTGCGCGCCGGCCTTCGGGTGACGTTCTTCGTCCCGCGCCTCAACCTCGGGGACGAGTTGGCCGGCAAGGCCATCGCCAATCTCGAGGCCGTCGCCGAGGCCGAGCGCAGGGATTCCGATCCGTTGGAGATCTGGGAGCCGCCGCCCCCCTGCCGCCCGTCGGCGTCCTGCGCGGACGGGAGGCGGTCGACGTCGCTGGCGCGGCGGTCTGCGGCCGGACCGCCCTAGTCAATGCGCTCCAAAGGAAAGGGCTGTCCGTCTACCGCAATCTGTGCGAGCGTTTTGCCGTTCAGGATGGTTCGCCGGTCGCCCTTCTCTGCCCTATGGCCCACCGCTGCGCCCACTACCAGCAGTCGAACGACGCCCGGCCGGGTCTGTTCTTCGCGCCGCACGCATACCTGACGACGCCGGCGCCCAGCGGGCAGCGGAAGCCGGACGCGGTCATCATCGACGAAAGTTGGTGGCAGGTCGCCATCAAGGAGCGCAGCATCACCCTCGAGGACTGGCTGGCCGACCGGGTCTGGCTGGGCGGCGCTCCCGTCGACGAAGACGACGTCACCCTCGGACTGGCCCGTGCCTGGCTCGTCAGGCGCGCCGGCCTCGTCCACCAGCTCATGCTCGCCGGCACAGCCCCGGCCGACTGGCCCGCCCACGGCCTGACGGCCGACGACTGCCGACGGGCCGCGCGGCTGGAGGGAGAGAGCGCCGCGCCGGCCATCGACCCGGCCATGGCGGACACCGCCATCGGCGCCGTCCTGGCGGCCCATACCCCCACGCCGGCCTCCCGCCTCGCCGGACTGTGGCGGGCCCTCGCCGTGGAGATCGAAACCGCACGCTCCGCGCTCCACTCCGTGACCCTGGGCAAGGCCGGTCCAGCTGACGCTCGCCGGACCGTCATCGCTTGGTTCAAGCGATCCGACCTGCGCGGCGTCCCGGCCGAGGCTCCGGTCCTGCTGCTGGACGCCTCGATGGACCCGGAGATCGTCCGTCTCTGGTTTCCGACCATCCGCATCGTCCGGCTGGACGTCGAGCGCAAGGCCTTCGTCGTCGGTCTGACCGACCGCGCGCTGGGGCGATCGTCCCTGGTGGAGTTCGGCGACGAGGACGGCGGCTCCGACGCGGGCCGGACGTTTGCCCGCAACAACCGTCTCGCCCTCGCCAACCTATTCGAGGTCGTCAGTGCGACCGCCGGGCCGACGCTGCTGGCAACCTACAAGGCCATCCTGCCGGCCCTGCGGGACCACCCGGACACCGCCGACACCGTCGCCCGTGCCATTTCCAAGAACCCTACCATCGCCAAGATTTCCCCTCTCGGGCATCTGGGTGGTCTGCGCGGCTCGGACGACTATCGTAACTACGCCGCCGTCATCGTCGCCGGCCGCCTGCAGCCGACGGTCCTCGCCGTCGAGAATCTGGCCCGAGCCCTGTTCTTCGACGCCGTCATGCCACTGGCATTCTTGGGCGCAAACCGTCTGCCGAAAGTGGGGCGCCGGCGCCGCATGCGGGACGGCTCCGAATCCGTCGCCCTGGTCGAAGCCCACACCGCCCCCCGCATTCAGGCTGTCCTCGAGCAGTGCCGGGAACGCGAGTTGGAGCAGGTGGTCGACCGCCTCCGCCTGATTCATCGGATCCGCCCTGCCCTGGTGATCGTCGCCTCCTCCGTGGTGTTGGACATCACGTACGACGCCGTCCTGCCATGGTCCGACCTGGTGCCGTCGCGCGCCGTGTCCGCCCTGGTGCGCGGGGGCGTTCTACCGGCGAACGCGAGCCTACGCGCCGCGGCGTTCCCGGATCTCTGGACCAGCGCCGAGGCCGCCAAGAAGGACGGTCAGCGAGCCGGCCAATTGGGGGACAATCCCCTGTGGAAGCTCATTCAGAGAGCTTTGTCCCCCAATTGCGGCACGGCGAAGCCTCTGGCGATAGACGCGACCTATCGGCGGGACGGCGTACGCGGTCTGCCGAGCGCCGCCAAGGCCCTCGCGGACCTGACGGACGATGAGATCAAGGCGGCACTTGAGGGACTCCACGGCGATGCCATCAAGGACCTGCGGGTGGTACGTCCGGTCGCGGCGGAAGCCGTCCCGGAGGGTGTGTCAGATGCAACCGCGGCGGGGCAGGACACAGACTCGCTCGCGGTCGGTGGGGTCGTCGTTCCCTTCCCGGACGCCATTCCGGGCGCCGCCAACACCGACGCGGGATGCAACTGCGGGCCATGCCCGCAACCGATGATAGCGCAGACTTATGTAGCACCCGCCACCGCCTGATCCTGCCGCGTCGCCGCCCTGCCAGCTACCCTGTCGCCCTGAAGCCGCACAGAAGGGGCATGGAGTATGGGCGAGCCGCACGTTGTCAGCGCCTTGCGGGAGAAGCGGGGCGAGATCTCCGGGGCAATCCTTGAGCTTGAGAAGCGGATGTCTCAGCACCGGGCCGACCTGGTGCACCTGGACGCCACCTTGCGCCTGTTCGCCCCGGAACTGGAGCCGGAGAGCATCGCGCCGAAGAAGCCGCCGGCGAGGCGCTCCCACTACTTCGCCAGCGGCGAGCTGGCGCGCCGCTGCCTGGAGGCGCTGCGCATGGCAGAGGGACGTGTCGTTGCCGCTGAGGAGATCGCCGTCGCCGCGCTGCGCGACAAAGGGCTCGATCCGGAAGACCGCAAGACCCGCTCCGACTTCATCCAGCGCGTCCTCAACACCCTGACCGCCCTGAAAGGCAAGGGCACGGTGGAGAAGATCGGCAATGGCCTGGGCGCCCGCTGGCGCCTTCCGGCCGAACCCGCCGATCACGCCGCGTGAGCGCGCTGCCAGTAGCCGCAGAAATCGACCGACGGGCCGGTCTTCGTCACCAGCCCGACCACGACGCGGAACTGCTCGCCGTTGCTGGTCCGGCGATGATCCTCTCGGAACGCGGCCTCATTGGCGTAGCGGTGCAGGTAGAGGCCCGAGATGTGATGATGGTGCCCGATCTCCCCGCGGCGGATGCGCGAGAAGAAAGATTCCGCCCCGTTGGTGCAGGCGCCGTCCTGGCTGTAGGCGTCCTGGTGGTTGATGCGGTGCATCGGGTAGCGGGCGTGCAGGTCGTTCCAGGCGCTGGACTCGTCCGCATGCACTTCGGTGCCCTTGGCGACGCGCGAGCGGATGAAGCTGCCGGCGGCGTCCTCGGACGGGAACACGCCGGTCAGGGTGCGGCCGTCGCGCTCGCGGATGGTGACGACACACCGGCGCTTGCCGGTCTGGTTGATGGCCAGCCGGCGGTCCTTGCGCTCCGCCTTGCGGTTCTCCGGGCGGACGTGGCCGCCGAAGTAGGCCCCATCGATCTCCGCCGCCTTGCCCGCGCCGCCGATGACGACACCGCGGCTCTCGGCCGCCATCGCTTCGCGGATCTTGTGGCCCAGCACGAACGCCGTCTTGTACTGGACGCCCAGGTCGCGCGACAGCGGCAGCGCGCCCTTGCCCTTCACCTCGTTGACGAAGATCACCACGGCGGCGAGGTACATCCGGAGCGCCAGCTTGTGGAAGGCGAACAGCGTGCCCGAGGTGAGGGAGAAGTCTTTGCGGCACCGCTTGCAGCGCCAGCGAGGCGCACCGCTCGGCCGGCGGCAGTCGTACACCGCATCACAATCGCACGCCGGGCACACGGGACGCCCGTTCGTCTCCGGCCAGCGGATCGCCGCGAACACCGTCTCGGCTTCCGTGTCCGACAGGCGCAGCACGGTCGCCAGCGACAGCGTGCGCGCCGCGGCGCTGAGAAGGAAGTGCTGGCTTTTGGTGCGACGGGGCATGGCGATCTCCGACACGGTGATTGCCCGAGTCTACCCGGCCACGACTCCGTTGTGAATCATCAAGTTCATGATTTGTGCTCACCCGCCGGTCATAGTGGCGGATGCTACATAAGTCCGTGATAGCGGCCGCATAGCCGCCCGTCGGGGCCCCCTTCACAGCCCCTCGCTCAGCCTGGTCGACGGAGCGGAGGGTGATCGCCTGGGCACCCTCGGCGTTTGGCCGGGGCTGACCCGACGCCACCCGCTGGATGCCCACGCCGGCGGGACTTGGGCATCGCATGGAGCGATCACACCGTCGGTCCAAGCCTCGCAGCGCGCGCCGCCATCACCTCGAATCGGCTTCAGGACGGCACCGTGGCGCCTTGGTCAGCCATCGTATGACACATGGCCCCGCCTCGGCCGCAACCAGTCCAGGGTTTCCGGCTCGCGCGAAGAGGCTGGCGGCGGAAATCGCCTCGGCCTTCCTCCGCGCCGCACTCGGAATCGTACCCCCCATCTGGAACGCCGACTACATCGGCGCCTGACTTCCTGCCTGCGCCTCCTACTGACCTCCTTCGGACGATGCCATGGTCCAGGCGCGGCGAAGGCGATCGCGGCTGGCCGCGCGCAGCTTCTGGAGGCCGGCGTCGCGGGCCATGGCCGTGATGGCATCCTCTCCCGTGATACCATCGTCCTTCACGGCCTTCGCGAGGGCCACCAGTTCCGGAAGAGCGATCTCATCGACGGGCCTCGCCTCATCCCCAGCCGGACGCCGGAAGGACGGCCAAACGTTCTGATCCGTGCCGGCGGGCCAGAAGAAGACGCCGACCTCCTCCTGACACATCGGGAAGCGCGCGCGGGCCAGGGTGATGACACGGTCGCGGATTTTGGGGCCTGTGCGAAGCCATCCGTGGGCGCGCGCGATCCGACGGGCGAGGACATCGTCGCGAACCGGCCCTTCCACGGCGATGACGTGAGCGATCATCTCCTGGAGCGCCGCAGCGTACTCCCGGTCAAAGAACGCATCCGGGGCGACGGTGCTCACCACCGACATCGGGGCGGCCTCGCGGAACCGGCCGTCCGCACCGGCGGGCGGTGCGTCGCCCGCGTTGCGGGCATAGGCCATGGACGGCTGCATCAGGTCCGCGCCCTGGAACAGATCGTCGGCCGGGCGATGCCCCGTGCCGGTGGAAGCTTTGTTGCGCTCCTCGTCCGCGTCAGGGGACGGCGCCACCCCCTCCGGCTCTTCCAAGGCGTCGGCGGCCGGCATGTCGTCGGTCAACACGGCGGCACCCAGCGCCGCTGCATCGAGCCGCAGCACCTCCTCGGCACGCCGCGCGCGGCTGGCCTCCAGCAAAGCCGACAAACGGGCATCGACCTTGTCCAGGGCGCCGTCGTGGTCGTGCCACCAGTCGGTGGACCAGATGCGGACGATCTCCCACCCCAGGCCGCGCAGCACCTGCTCGCGCAGCTTGTCGCGGTCGCGGGCGGTGGCGGAGCGGTGGTAGGTCGCGCCATCGCATTCGATGCCGGCGAGGAAACGTCCGGGGGCGTCCGGGTCGACCACGCCCAGATCGATCCGGAAGGATGAGACGCCGATCTGCGGGCGCACCTGCCACCCGCGCGCGGCGAGCGCTCGGGCCACGGCGTGCTCGAAGGGACTCTCGTGCTCACCGACGCTGCCGTGGACGGCCTCCGCCAGCGCCCGCGGGCCGCGCTCGGCGAACTCGAGGAAGTGCTTGAGGTCCCGGACACCGAGCGCCGCCGTGCGCGACAGGTCGAACTGCTCCGGCCGCAGGCTGGAGAAGACCCGCAGTTCCTGCCGGGCGCGGGTGACGGCGACGTTCAGGCGCCGCTCGCCGCCGTCCCGGTTCATCGGGCCGAAGTTCATCGACACCGCCCCGGTCAGGGTGGGGCCGTAGGTGAGGGAGAAGTACATGACGTCGCGCTCGTCGCCCTGGACGCTCTCGAGATTCTTCACGAACACCGGCTCGACCGCGTCCTCGGCGAAATGCGGCTCGATCTCGGGGGTCTTCCGCCGTTCCTCGTCCAGCAGATCCTCGATCAGGCGCTGCTGTTCGCTGTTGAAGGTCACCACACCGACCGTCAGGCCGGCGGCCCGGAAGGCCGGTTCCTTCAGCCGCTCGACCAGATGGGCGACGAGCGCCCGCGCTTCCGGCTTGTTGATGCGGGCGCCGCCCTTCTCGTAGACGCCGTCGGCGACGGGATGCAGGCTGACGGCCCGGTCGTCGGTGACCGGCGACGGGAAGGTGACCAGCCCGCCCTCGTAGTAGCGGTGGTTGGAGAAGGCGATCAGGCTTTCGTGGCGGCTGCGGTAGTGCCAGTTCAGGCTGCGGGCCGGAAGGTTGGCGCCCAGGCACTCGTCGAGGATGCTTTCCAGGTCGCCTTCCACGTCGCCCGCGTCGTCGTCCTCGCCGGCCTCCGCACGGTCGAAGAAGGCGGTCGGCGGAAGCTGCTTCGGATCCCCGACCATGACGACCTGCCGGCCGCGCGCCATCGCGCCGATCGCGTCCCACACCGGGATCTGCGAGGCCTCGTCGAACACCACGACGTCGAACGGCGCGGTCTCGGCGGCCAGGAACTGCGCGATCGACAGCGGGCTCATCAGCAGGCAGGGCGCCAGCTTCGTCACCGCCGTCGGCAGCTTGCCGATCAGTTCGCGCAAGGGCATGTGGGCGCGCTTCTTCTGCATCTCGCGGCGCAGGACGCCCCATTCCGAACTCTTGCCGACGCTGTCCTGGTCCGGCAGGCCGGCGCAGAGCCCGGCCCGGATGTGGGCGCGGGTCAGGTCGGTGAAGCGTTCGTCGAGGGCGCGGAAGTCAGCGATGCGCTTCTCGTGCTCGGCGGAGACGAAGGAGCGCAGCACTGCGTCGTCATCGACCACGCCGTCGAGCCACCAGCGGCAGTAGCCCGTCTCGAAGGCGTCCCGCAGGTCCTCGACGGCGACGCGCCCCTGCTCCAGGGCATCGACCAGCGGCGCCAGCCCGTGCATCAGCGCGTCGTCCCGCGTCCGACGCCACGCGCACCAGCCGTGGAGCTTCGGCTCCAGCGGCGGAATCCCTCGGGCGGCGGCCGCGACGCGGCTCGGTGTCTCGCCGACGATGGCGTCGATCTGGGATTCGCCGGAGCCGGACAGCCCGGCGAAGGTCTGGAACGCGGCGTCGTACCCATCCAGCGCCTCGCGGAAGGCTTGCCCAGCCGTCTCGACGGGGCCGCCCGCAGCCAGCAAGGCGTTGCCATCGCCGATCAGACGGTCCAACGGCGCCTTGACGGACGCAAGCTCGTCCGGCGTCGATGCAAGCCGCCCGATGACGGACGAGAGCGCGGCCTGGAAGATCAACGCCACCTCGACGTCCGGTACGCGCGTCCGCAGGCCGTTCCAGAGTCCGCCCGTGATCGTGCGAAGATCGTCGAACTCCTCGATCTCCCCTTCCAGCGCGCGAAGGTCGCGCAGGTGTTGGAGAGCGGCAGCCGGCGCCGCGCCGCAGCGGCCTTCGGAGACCGGGCCGAGGCCGCTCTCGCTCCAGGGCGCCGCCGCCAGCGCCGCCGGCAGCACCGCCTGGAAGGCAAGCAGGGACTGCACGGCCTCGACGTCGGTGTCCAGGCCGACCCAGACCGGCCCGGCTTCCGCGACGGCGGGCGCCAGCGCCTCGAGGTCGCGGGTAACGGCCCGCAGCGCAGTGAGCCGGTCCAGATCGGCGGCAACGTCGGGTTCGCGGCTGCCGTCCGACGCCGCCATCAGGAGTTTGACGACCGCCTTCGACCGCATGCCGCGCAGCGGCCACATCGACTGCTGGGCCTTGGCCCAGTCCGCCTTGAGGCCGTCCACGTCGAGCGTCGCGGCCGCCGCGCCGTAGGCGATAGACAGTTGGCTGGTGAGCTCCCGGTGCTTCGCCAGCAGCCCGAGTCCCCGGCCCAGCGCCTGCATGACGCTCTCCGAAAGCGGAGGCGACAGCGCGTCGAGTAGCGCTCGCCGGGCTGCGAGACGGCCCAGCCCCTCCCGCAGACGGTCGGCGAGGCGCCCCGCATCGGGCCGCAGGACGAAGCGCCAGTCGCGCCCGGCGGCCTGCGGCAGAACGCGGGCAAGCTCGCCCAGGAGGGCGCGCGTCCTGCGGTCCAGGGGAGGGCCGGGCAGTCCGGTGGCGCGGAGGAAGGAATCCCCACGATCCGTCAGCGCGTCGCCGGCCTCCGCCAGATCCCGGGCCGCGCCGATCAGGCCGTGGCGCCAGTGGGAGGAGAACTCCGCATGGGTCACCAGCCGCAACGGGCTGTCGGTGATCGAGCCGACCTCGCGCGCGTGAAGGGCCAGCCGGTCGGCCAATTCCAGCAGGGCGTCGAGCGCGGCGTCGTCATGGGTGTCGACGGACGGCCAGGACAGCCCCAGCGGCGGGCGGTGCCGCCCGGCGACGACACGGCCGATGGCGGCGTGCACGGTCAGACCGTTGCGGTGCCGGTGATGCAGCCGCTCGACGAAGCCGTTGAGCTGATCGCGCATGGCCTTCAGCCGCTGGGCCTCCTTGCGCCATGTGTCGGCGTCGGTGTCGCCCTTGGCCTCCCAGGCGCGACGGAGCTGGTCCAGCACGTCGAGCTTGCGCGACTTGCTGGAGTGCAGCTCCAGGCAGAACTCGCCGAGACCGACCTCGCGTAAGCGCCGGTACACCACGTCGAGCGCCGCGATCTTCTCCGACACGAACAGGATCGACTTCCGCTCCGCCAGGAACTGGGCGATGAGGTTGGCGATGGTCTGGCTCTTGCCGGTGCCGGGCGGCCCGACCAGGACGAAGCTCTTGCCGCGCGCCGCCGCCATCACCGCCGCGAGTTGCGAGGAATCGGCGGGAAGCGGGCAGAAGGTGTGCTCCGGCCCGTGGGTCGCGTCCAGCGCACGCGGGTTCGGGAAGGCCACATCGCTGGGGAACGGATCGCGGGGCGTCTCGATCAGGTGCCGAACGACCGGGTTCTGCTTCAGCTGCTCGGTCCGATCGACCAGATCCTTCCACATCAGGTGCTTGGCGAAGGAGAAGGTGGCGAGCACCACGTCCTCCGCCACCTCCCATCCGGGGATGTCCTTCACCGCTTGGCGGACGGACTTCCAGATGCCGGCGATGTCCAGCCCGCTGTCGTCGCGCGGCAGATCCCCTTCCGCGACCGGGATGGTCAGGGCGAAGTCCTGGCGCAGCATCTGGAGCAGCGTCGGGTTGAAGCGGGGTTCGTCGTCGTGGAGGACAAGGCTGAAGCCCGACCGCACGCTCTTGCGCTGGAGAGTGACGGGAATGAGGATCAGCGGCGCCCGGTGGCGCTTCGCGTCCTTGGCGTCGCGCGTCCAGGACAGGAAGCCGAGCGCCAGGAACAGGGTGTTCGCCCCGCCCTCCTGCATCGCGGCGCGGGCGGTGCGGTACAGCTCCGTCAGCCGCGCGTCGAGTTCCTCCCCTTTCAACCCGACCAGCACCTCGTTGCGGCCGAGCGCCTCCAGCGCGTGCTGGCGGTGCAGATCCTCGAGGGTGCGCCCCTCGTGGATCGCCTGGCTGCGCGGGTCGCTGCCATCCATCAGCGCCGGCCGGGGCAGCAGGCGCAGCGTCCGGCCTTCCGCGAGAAGGTCCTCCAGCAGGCCGGGGTCCGGAGCGTCGCAGACCAAGGCACGCTTCCCGGCGCGGAAGTTCAGCAGGGTGTTGCGCAGCGACAGGTCCAGCAGCTTGCGCTGCCAGCGTTCCAGACGGTCCTTGGGCGAGGTCGGCCCCGCATCCGCCGCCCCCCCGTCCGCCACGTCATCAAGGTCGTCGGGAAGGTCAGCCGGTGCTTCCGCGAACAGCGGCTCGGACGTCTCGGCGGTCACGTCGGCGTGCTCCGCCGCCACCATGGACTCGGCGCTGGCCAGCGGCCGGATACGTTGCAGGCGGGCGCGGCGGACGTCCACGGCCAGTTCGAACGCGTCCGCGGCCTCCCCTTCGATCTGGCGGAAGGCATGATCGATGGCGACGGCGAAGGACGGGCATGGACGCTGGGTCGCCAGCGTCGTTTCGAACAGCGCCAGTTCCTTCAGCTTCGCCCGCTTGCGCAGCGCCGTCACATCATCGACCACCGGCGTGGTGAACTCCTCGCGCCGCAGCCAGACGCCGGCGAAGGCGTGGCCGCGCGTGAAGACGATCAGCGGGTTCAACCCGCAATGCTCCAGCGCCGCAGCGAAGAGAAGGGTGGAATCCAGACAGGTGGCTAGTCCGGCGTCCAGAATCTGCGAGGGCCCACGCACCTTCTGCCCGGCATGCTCGAAGCTGGGCGGCGGCAGGGCGTAGTCAAGGCCCAGTGCACCGACCGCGCCCCAGACAGCGGCGGCCAGTTCCCAGGTCCGTTTCGGCCCGCCATCATAGCCATTCAGCGACCCGCTCTTACCGTTCTGGCGCAGGATTTCGGCGGCCTTCTTCAGCACACGTTCGACAGCCGGGTCGTTCGGCTGGACGAAGGCAGCGATCATCTCGGGAACGTTGCCGACGCCGCCCCACTGGTTGCGCGCCAGCAGTTCGAGCGACCGTTCGCTCCGGGCCAGGGGCATGTCGGCGCTCCCGCTCCTCGAGGCTGTGATGGTGACGGTCGCGCTCTCCGCCTCCGTCAGCCGCCCGAGCATGGCGCCGTCCAGCATAAGGTCGAGCTTCGGCACATGATAGCGCTGTCCGGCGGGAACGGCGTCGATGTGCCAAGTCTTCGGGGCCAGGAAGGCGGGGTCCGAAGTCAGGGTCAGTTCGACCGCCTCCAGCGGAGCGTCGCCGTCGTTGACCAGCACCAGCTCACGCAGTACCGGGACCGCGTTCTGATAGAAGGCGAGGTTCAGACGTGGCGTCAACGTCGCCTCAATGCGGATGGGCGGAGGCGCCTCCGTCGGCGCCCGATCCACCACGACATCCAGCACCGCTTCGTTGTTGTCGCTCATGATAATCGCCGCCCCAGCCTGAAAGATCACGTTTGATGTTTCTTTAGCGCGAGGCCAAAGCATATCACACACGCTTTCCGGGATGCGACCGGTCGTTGAGCCGAGGACATCCTATGCCGACGAGCAGAGACGACTCAGCGCTGGCGTTAGAGCAATCAGAAAATGCATATTTTCATGAGAGTTCGATTTTCTAAAAGCTTCCTTTAGATTGCAACCGTCGCACCACCTAGAGAGCATGATTCTCTTCATTAAAAATCCCGATTGGCGCTCGGCCGAATGTCTCGTCCTCCTGCCCTCATTCCCTCGCGTCTATCACATTAAACTGGATTTTGGTTGAGCAGGCTGAGAGCGTTTCGCACTTTGCCGTGCAATATGCGTTCTGCTAAAACTGCAATGAGCAAAATCCGATCGGTAGCCGCACGTCCAGATGACGAATCCACGGCGTTCCATGACGTGATCAAGGGTGACAGAGTATGGCGCGTCTTGAGGAACTGCAAACGAGTGCATCAGTTCGAGGCATCCTTCCAAACGGGCTTGTCACGGTTGTCAACGTTCAGTGGTTTGGCTCTGTAGCCCTGGAGCTGACCTACAAGGACGCCACCGGTAAGGTGGCCAATGAGCTGCTCTACCGCCATGACGAATCTCGGATCGAACTCGTCGAGCAAGGGCGCCCATGGAGCTTCGACGGCGACGGACACTCCTTCCGGCTCGTGTCTGAAGCACAGCGTATCCACTTGGCCCATCTGTTCGATCCCGTTCTGGCAGTCCACACGTCTGTGGTCGAACCGCTTCCACACCAGATCACGGCGGTCTACGAGGCAATGCTTCCCCGCCAGCCGCTCCGCTTCCTTCTGGCGGACGATCCGGGTGCGGGGAAGACGATCATGGCCGGCCTGCTCATGAAGGAGCTGATCGCCCGCGGCGATCTTCAACGCTGCCTCGTCGTCTGCCCTGGCAGTTTGGCCGAACAGTGGCAGGACGAGCTTTTCCGCCGCTTCAACTTGCCGTTTGAAATCCTGACGAACGACAAGCTCGAGGCCGCTCGAACAGGAAATTGGTTTCTGGAAACGAATCTGGTCATTGCCCGCCTCGACAAGCTATCACGGAACGAAGACGTTCAGCAAAAGCTGCAGACTCCTGATTGCCGCTGGGATCTCGTTGTCTGCGACGAAGCGCACAAACTCTCGGCCACCTTCTTCGGCGGCGAAATCAAATACACGAAGCGCTACAAGCTGGCGCAACTCCTGTCGACGCTGACCCGTCACTTCCTTTTGATGACCGCCACGCCTCACAACGGCAAGGAAGAGGACTTCCAGCTTTTCATGGCGTTGCTGGACGGTGATCGTTTCGAGGGGCGTTTTCGTGACGGCGTTCACACCGCCGACGTGTCCGATCTGATGCGCCGCATGGTCAAGGAGAACCTGCTCAAGTTCGACGCGACCCCGCTGTTCCCGGAACGTATCGCCTACACAGTCCCCTACAAGCTCTCTCACACCGAGGAGGACCTGTACAAGGCGGTGACCGAATATGTGCGGGAGGAGTTCAACCGCGCCGAGGCGCTGGAGAATGACAAGCGGGCAGGCACCGTCGGCTTCGCGTTGACGGTTCTGCAACGGCGGCTCGCGTCCTCACCGGAGGCGATCTATCAATCGCTTCGCCGCCGGCGCGAGCGGCTGGAAAGCCGTCTCCGGGAAATGGAGATCCTCCATCGACCCGACCAGCTCGCCGCGTCGATGGCCACCCAACTGCACGTCCTCGACAAGGAGGATGTCGAAGATCTCGAGGATGCGCCCGAAAACGAGCTTGAAGCCGCCGAGGCACAGATCCTTGACCAGGCGACCGCCGCCCGCAGCATCGCCGAGTTGCGCATCGAGATCGAGACGCTGAAGCGCCTGGAGAACATGGCCTCGGCGATCCGCCGCAGCGGTGACGACAAGAAATGGCGGGAGTTGGCAACGCTCCTGGGAGAGATCTTCACGCCGGCCTCCATCGGGAATCAGTTCGCCGAGGAGCAGGCCCCCTACGATGCCGGTGTTCCGGTGATCGCCAAGCCGACGCCGTCGCCGCATCAGAAGATGGTCATCTTCACCGAACACCGCGACACCCTGAACTATCTGGAAAGCCGCATCGCCACTCTGCTTGGTCGCCGCGAGGCGGTGGTCGCCATCCATGGCGGCATGGGGCGCGAGGATCGCCTGAAGGCTCAGGAATCCTTCAAGCACGACCCCGAGGTCCAGGTCCTTCTGGCGACCGACGCGGCTGGCGAGGGCATCAACCTCCAGCGCGCCCATCTCATGGTCAACTACGACCTGCCCTGGAACCCGAACCGTCTCGAACAGCGCTTCGGCCGCATCCATCGTATTGGCCAGACCGAGGTCTGCCACCTGTGGAATCTCGTCGCTCACGAAACCCGTGAGGGCGACGTCTACACCAAGCTCCTGGAAAAGCTGGGGCAGGCCCGGACGGCGCTCGGCGGGCAGGTGTTCGATGTCCTGGGCAAGCTCCAGTTCGAGGGACGCCCGCTCCGCGAACTCCTGATCGAAGCCATCCGCTACGGCGAAATGCCCGAGGTCCGCGCCCGCCTGACCAGGGTCGTCGAGAGCGCCTTCGACCCCGATCAACTCAAGGATCTTCTCGAGGACCGCGCGCTTGCCCACGACGCGATGGACGCAAGCCGGGTCCACCGCATCCGCGAGGAGATGGAGCGCGCGGAAGCGAAACGGCTTCAACCCCACTACATCGAATCCTTCTTCCTGGAAGCCTTCCATCGCCTGGGCGGAACGGCGAAGAAGCGGGAGCCGCGTCGCTATGAGGTCACTCACGTTCCGGCCCCGATCCGCAACCGCGACCGGCTGATCGGCATCGGCGAGCCGGTCTTGCCCCGTTACGAACGGATCGCCTTCGACAAGACGCTGGTGGCTCCGCCCGGTCAGCCGCCCGCCGCCTTCGTCTGTCCGGGCCATCCCCTTCTCGACGCCGTCATCGACCTGACCCTGGAACGTCACCGCGATCTGCTGCGCCGCGGCACCGTCCTGGTGGACGACCGCGATCCCGGCGTCACGCCCCGTGTCCTCTTCTTCCTCGAACACGCCATCCAGGACGGCAGCACCACCCGCAACGGCGAGCGCCGCATCGTCTCCAAACGGCTGCTGTTCGTTGAAATCGACGGCGCTGGCGCCACCCGCCACCTGCACTATGCGCCCTATCTCGACTACCGCCCGATGGCGGCTGGGGAACCGGACGCCGCCACCATCCTCGACCGCCCCGAATGCGCGTGGATCACCCGTGAGTTGGAGTCCCGCGCCCAGGCCCACGCCATCGCCCAGGTCGTGCCCGAACATCTGGGCGAGGTCCGCGCCCGCAAGCTGGCGCTTCTCGACCGGACGGAGGCGGCGGTCAAGGAACGGCTGATGAAGGAGATCACCTATTGGGATTTCCGGGCCGAGCAGTTGAAGGACCAGGAAAAGGCCGGAAAGCCGAACGCCCGCCTGAATTCCGGCGAGGCGCGCAAGCGGGCCGACACCCTCCAGGCCCGCCTGGAAAAGCGGATCGACGAGATCAAGCGCGAGCGCCAGATCGCGCCGCTCCCCCCGGTGATCCTCGGCGGGTTGCTCGTGGTCCCCGCCGGGCTGCTCGCGACGATGACCGGCGCCCTTCCGGCCAACCCCGCCACTCTGGTGGACACCCAGGCCGTCGGCGCCCGCGCCCGCGCCATCGTCATGGAGATCGAGCGTGGGCTGGGCTTCGCCCCCGTCGATCGGGAGTTCGAGAAGCTGGGCTACGACATCGAAAGCCGCGTTCCCGGCACCGGGCGCCTGCGCTTCATCGAGGTGAAGGGTCGGGTGTCCGGGGCGGCAACGATCACCGTAACCCGCAACGAAATCCTCTATTCGCTCAACAAGCCGGAGGACTTCATCCTCGCGATGGTTGAATTTCTCGACGACGGCGCGCACCGGGTCCACTACCTGCGCCGCCCCTTCCACCGCGAACCGGATTTCGAGGCGGCGAGCGTCAACTATGAGTTCGCCACCCTGATCGCCCGCTCGGAACAACCGTCGTGACCCGCGAGGATCTCACCACCCATCAAGCGGACGGCGGCAAGGCCGCGCTGTTCGCTCTCTACTCCCTGTGCCGCCGCCGTTTCCTGCGCGCGATGGACCTGTTGGAACAGCCACGCGACCGTGCCGGGCCGCTGGTGACGCTGGGTCAGGCCGATCCTGTGGATCTCGCGCCGCTCTGGCCGGGCATGGCAGGATCTCTGCCGGCGGTACCGCGACGAACTCTACGACCCGCAGACCGACCTCTTCGCCCCCGCCACGTCGGATCCGGCGCAGAGCTGGGAGCGGTTCGTCCACCATCGCCTGTTCCCCACGCTGGTCCGCGACGACGAGCTGGTGCGCAACGTCCTACGGGCGCTCGGCGGGTTGGCGTGCCGGTCGCCTTCCGACGCCGCCCATGCGATAAGCCAGCGTTTCGCTGAGATGACGCTGCCCGGCGCTCCGCCGCCCTGGGCGCCCGAAGAGGATTGTGACTGATGGTTCCGGCCAAGACGAAGAAGAAGCTGATCGAGGTCGCCCTGCCGCTGGAGGCGATCAACAAGGAAAGCGCGCGGGAGAAGTCGATCCGCCACGGCCACCCGTCCACCCTGCATCTCTGGTGGGCGCGGCGGCCCCTGGCGGCGGCCCGCGCGGTGATCTTCGCGCAGATGGTCGATGACCCGTCGGAGTATGTCGAAACCCTGCTGCGCGACCCGGCCCTGAAGCAGGCGGCGGCGCGCGAACTGGCGAAGCGGGAGACGCTGTGGGACGAGCGCACCGCCGCCATGGCCGCCGCCGTCGAGGCCGACGCCGACCTGTCCCGCCTGACCGAGGCCGGGCTGCGCCCGACGCTGGAGGAATGCGCCGCCGACTTGGAGCGCGAACGGCTGTTCGACATCATCCGCGATCTGGTGAAGTGGGAGAACACGACGAACGAGGCGGTTCTCGACAAGGCGCGGGCGGAAATCTGGCAGAGCTGGCGGCGGACCTGCGCCGAGAACGCCGACCATCCCCGCGCCAAGGAGCTGTTCGACCGCCATACCCTGCCGGCCTTCCACGACCCCTTCGCCGGCGGCGGCGCCCTGCCGCTGGAGGCCCAGCGCCTGGGGTTGGAGGCCCACGCCAGCGATCTGAATCCGGTGGCGGTGCTGATCAACAAGGCGATGATCGAGATCCCGCCGAAATTCGCCGGCCACCCGCCAGTTAACCCAGTTTCGCGCGCCAAGCCGGATCTTGTTGGCCGCACCTGGAAGGGCGCTGAGGGGCTGGCCGAGGACGTCCGCTATTACGGCCAATGGATGCGCGACGAGGCGGAAAAGCGCATTGGCCATCTCTATCCGAAGATTGAGATCACCGAGGAGATGACGGTCGAACGCCCGGATCTGAAGCCGCTGGTCGGGCAGAAGCTGACGGTCATTGCATGGTTGTGGGCGCGCACGGTGAAAAGCCCGAATCCGGCCTTTGCAGATGTGGATGTGCCGCTGGCCTCCACGTTCGTGTTGTCCGCAAAAGTTGGAAAAGAAGCCTACGTCGAACCGGTGATTGAAGAGGGTAAGTATCGGTTCATCGTAAAAGTGGGAAAGCAACCTGAGACGGCAAAGGATGGGACAAAGCTATCCCGTGGCGCAAATTTTCGGTGTGTCATGTCGGATACGGCTATTTCGGGAGAATACATCAAAACCCAGGGACAGATTGGGCGTTTGGGCACACGGTTGATGGCGATGGTTGCCGAAGGGAAAGGCGGCAGATTTTATTTAACTCCGACACCAGAGCAAGAAGAAATGGCGCACGGAGCCATGGCAGATTGGAATCCAGAGGTCGATATGCCTGAGAATCCTCGGTGGTTCTCTCCGCCATTCTACGGCATGAAAGCATATCGCGACCTTTTTACTTCAAGACAATTCGTAACGTTGACGACATTCTCTGAACTTGTGCAAGAAGTACGGAAGCGCGTTGAAAATGATGCGCGCGATAATTCCTATGCGGACGCAGTTGCAACTCAGCTGTCATTTACAGTGAGTAGACTCGCCGATCGCTGCTCTAATATTTGTTCATGGGATCTTCGAGACGGCCAGGGGAGAAAATCTGGCATACGAAATGTATTTTCTCGACAAGCCATACCCATGACGTGGGATTTTGCAGAAGCAAATCCGCTGTCTGAAGTAGCCGCCAGTGCAGCAACGGCAATCATGCGCGTAGCGGATACTCTTGATCGTCTGCCGACGAAGGGCATTGGCTTTGCATCTCTTTCTGATGCCAGTTCGCAGGGCATAACAGTCAATAAAGTAGTTTCTACAGATCCGCCATATTACGACAATATTGGATATGCAGATCTTTCTGATTTTTTCTATATATGGCTGCGACGCTCATTGAGGCTAATTTACCCAGATATATGTGCGACTCTCGCCGTGCCCAAAGCTGAAGAGCTTGTCGCTACCCCCTATCGCCACGGCGGTAAGGAAAAGGCGGAGCGGTTCTTTCTTGACGGCATGACGCAGGCCATGAGCCGTCTTGCCGAGCAAGCACACCCGTCATTTCCCACTACGATCTACTATGCGTTTAAGCAATCAGAAACGAAAAGCGAGACTGGAACTGCCAGCACCGGATGGGAGACTTTCCTGGATGCCGTGATCCGTGCTGGATTCGCCATCAGCGGCACATGGCCGATGCGAACCGAATTGAGCAACCGCATGATCGGATCGGGCACCAATGCCCTCGCCTCGAGCATTGTCCTCGTCTGCCGTCCTCGCCATGCCGACGCACGCATCGCCACGCGACGCGAGTTCCTGACCGCGCTGAAGACCGAGTTGCCGGCTGCGCTCGCCCACCTCCAGCAGGGCAACATCGCGCCGGTCGATCTGGCTCAGGCGGCCATCGGACCAGGCATGGCGGTCTACACCCGCTTCGCCAAGGTGGTGGACGCCGAAGGTAAGATGCTGACGGTGCGCGAGGCGTTGGCGCTGATCAACCAGGAACTCGGCGAAGTCCTGGCTCAGCAGGAAGGTGATTTCGACGCCGACACCCGCTGGGCGCTGGTCTGGTTCGACCAGAACGGCTTCGCCGAGGGCGAGTATGGCGTCGCCGAACAATTGTCTAAGGCCAAGACCACCAGCGTCGCCGGGTTGGTCAAGGGAGGCATCGTCGCCTTGCGTCCCGGTAAGGTGCGGTTGCTGCGCCCGACCGAACTCGATCCCGCCTGGGATCCGGCCACCGATAACCGCCTGTCGATCTGGGAGATGGTCCATCACCTGATCCGCAGCCTGGAATCCGGCGGCGAGGCGGCGGCGGCGCGGGTTCTGGCGGCGTTGGGCAGCAAGGCCGAGGTCGCCCGCGAACTCGCCTACCACCTCTATTCCCTGGCCGAGCGCAAGAAACGCGCGGCGGAAGCCTTGTCCTACAACGGGCTCGTGCAGAGCTGGCCGGAAATCGTCGCCCTATCCCGCGACATCCTGCCCCCGCCGCCGCCCCCATCCCAGCCCAGCTTCCTCTGATCGCGGAGAGCCCAATGCACTCACTCAATGAGAGTGGCTACAGTCACTTAGGTGTGAAGATCAGTTCCATGACCTATCACAAGGTCATCACGGCGATCGCCAACGCCTGGGAGCAGCAATTCGGCGAGCCGATGCCGATCACCGGCTACACGCCCACCGATCGCTTCAAGAGCGTTCTTGAACTCCTCAAGAGCAAGCTTCAGTCGAGAACGGATTTCCAGGGAATCGCTGAACAACTCGATATTCCGACTCCCGATTCGGCGGAAGATCTGATCGCTGAAGTGTCTGGGAATGATGTCGAAATGGCGCGGATCCAAGACATGGACGACTTGACTCCCAATCAGGTCAAGCAGGCGATCTATGAAGTTGCGGCAGAAATGGCAAGCAACGATGAGTTGGTCGATGTTCCAATGAACATCTTCCTGCGCAACGCGCTGAAACGCATTGGTGTGTCCGCCTCCATCGAACTGCGCATGAATGTCGGGGCCAACCGGCATTTCCCGCGCCTCATCCAGTGGTTGCGCGAATGCGAGGCGGAAACCGACTGGGGCGACGATGGGCGGGGCATCCGCATCAAGAACGCTTCCGGCCGCGGCCGCGTCGCCGAGCATCCCGTCGATCCCAAGACCTTGAAGGTCACCATCAACCGCGCCTTCCTCTGACGCTGGCCACCGGACCGGAAAGTTTCTGCACATGGCGATGACCAACCAAGAACGCGTCGGCAAGGCGCTCGATCTTCTGAAGGCGGGTCTCGGCCCCTATGTGGACCGGGAACTCACCGCCGCGCTGAAGGGGGGGGTGACGATCCCAGCCCTGCGCGGCTTCGCCGAGGACGCGCTGACAAAGAATCGCCCGCCTTCGGATTGGGACGTCGCCCCGTTGCTGAAACTGATGTGGGAAAGCTGGAACGAGGTGTTCCGCGCGACGCTGGGGCCGGCGGAACGCAGTCTGGTCGGGGAAATCCGCGGCGTCCGCAACCGCTGGGCGCATCAGGAACCCTTTTCGAGCGACGACGCCGACCGTGGCCTCGACAGCATCGCCCGCCTGCTGACCGCCGTTTCGGCGCCGCAGGCCGACGACGTCGCCCGGATGAAGATGGAACTGCGCCGTCTGGTCTTCGAGGAACAGATGCGCGGCGAACGGCGCAAGACCACGGGCACCGCCGTGGAAAGCCTCGCCGCCGGCACGATGAAGCCATGGCGCGAGGTGGTGAACCCGCACCGCGACGTCGCCAGCGGCCGCTACCAGCAGGCCGAATTCGCCGCCGACCTGTGGCAGGTCCATCTGCGCGAGGGCAGCGACGAATACCGCGACCCCGCCGAATTCTTCCGCCGCACCTACCTGACCGAGAGCCTGAAGCAGCTCCTGAAAGGCGCCGCCTTGCGGGTGTGCGGCCAGGGCGGCGACCCGGTGGTGCAGCTTCAGACCAACTTCGGCGGCGGCAAGACCCACTCCATGCTGGCGCTTTACCATCTGTTCTCCGGGACGGCGCCCGGCGAATTGCTGGGGGTGGATGCCCTGCTGAGCGAGAGCGGCATCAACACGCTGCCGAAATCGGTCAAACGGGTGGTACTCGTCGGCAACAAGATTTCCCCCGGCAACCCCAGCGTGAAGCCGGACGGCGTGACCGTGCGCACCCTGTGGGGTGAACTGGCGTGGCAACTCGGCGGCCGTCCCGCCTTCGAGCGTCTGCGGGCCGACGACGAACGGGCGACCAGCCCCGGCGACACCCTGCGCGAGCTGATGAACGAATACGGGCCGTGCCTGATCCTGATCGACGAATGGGTCGCCTACGCCCGTCAGCTTCACGACGAGTCCGATCTGCCGGGCGGCAGTTTCGAGACGCATTTCTCCTTCGCCCAGGCTTTGACGGAATCGGCGAAGCTCGCCCGCAACTGCCTGCTGGTCATCAGCCTTCCGGCCTCCGACACCGCCGTGTCCCCGCACGCGCGGGCCGACGACGAGGAGGTCGGCGGCGCGCGGGGCCGGGCGGCCCTGGACCGGCTGCGCAACGTCATCGGTCGGGTGGAGTCCTCGTGGGCGCCGGCCAGCACCGAGGAAGGCTTCGAAATCGTCCGACGCCGGCTGTTCGAACCGCTGCTGGATCGGTCGCAGTTCGTCGCCCGCGACGCGGTGGCGCGTGAGTTTCACGAACTCTACAACGACCAGGGTCAGGAATTCCCGCCGGAATGCCGCGACATCGACTATGAGCGGCGCATCAAGGCGGCCTACCCGATCCACCCGGAGATCTTCGACCGGCTCTACACCGAATGGTCCACGCTGGTGAAGTTCCAGCGCACCCGCGGCGTCCTGCGCCTGATGGCGGCGGTGATCCACAGCCTGTGGGAGCGGGGAGACCGCAATCCCCTGATCATGCCGGGCAACCTTCAGATCGACGACCCACGCGTGCGCGATGAGCTGACGCGCTACCTGCCCGACATCTGGAAGCCGATCATCGAGAAGGACGTGGACGGCCCCAACGCCCTGCCGTTGCAGATCGACGCCAGCGCCACGAATCTCAGCCGGATCTCCGCCTGCCGCCGGGTGGCGCGCACGATCTATCTCGGAACCGCCCCCACTGCGACAGCGGCGAACCGGGGCGTCGAGGATCGCCGCATCAAGCTCGGCTGCGTGATGCCGGGGGAAGCGCCGGCGTTGTTCGGGGACGCGCTTCGCCGTCTGTCGAACGCCGCCACCTACCTGTACCAGGACGGCGCCCGATACTGGTACTCGACCCAGCCGACCGTCACCAAGATGGCGGAGGATCGGGCCGAGCAGTACAAGCGCAACCCCGACGCCGTTGCCGAGGAAATCGGCAAGCGGCTCGCGCGTGATCTCCGCACCAGCGGTGATTTCCGACGCATCCACGAGTTGCCGCGCACGGGCGCCGACGTGTCCGACGACATGGAGGCCCGACTGGTGGTGCTCGGCGTCGATCACCCCTACAGCAAGGATCCGGCCAATCGGGCGCAGGCCGCAGCCAAGGCCATCCTGGACTCCAGGGGCAGCGCGCCCCGATTGTATCAGAATGCCCTGGTGTTTCTGGCGGTCGACCAGACCCGCCTTCAGGATCTCGACGAAGCTGTGCGCCGCTACCTTGCGTGGGAGTCGATCGTTTCCCAGAAGGACGGGCTGAACCTGGATCCGCAGCAGGTCAAGCAAGCCGACAATCAGATGAAGATCGCCGACAGCACCGTCGCCGCACGGATGCCGGAATCCTATCAGTGGCTCATCGTACCCATCCAGGAAACTCCGCAGTCGCCGATGGAATGGAAGGCGTTCAAACTGACGGGTCAGGACGCGCTGGCCGTTCGGGCGAGCAAGAAGCTGCGCAGTGAAGAGTTGTTCATCCCAGCGCTCGCCGGTACCCGGTTGCGCATGGAGTTGGACCGCGTTCCGCTATGGCGCGGCAATCATGTCGCGGTGAAGCAACTCGCCGAGGACTTCGCCCGCTATCTGTACCTGCCTCGCTTGCGAGATTCACAAGTTCTCGCCGCCGCCGTCGGCGACGGATTGAGCGCCCTGCTCTGGGAGCGCGAGACGTTCGCTTACGCCGACAGCTTCGATGAGGCTGGAAACAGGTACCGCGGGCTGCGATGCGGAAAGCCGTCGTCCCTGTCGGCTGACGGCCTCGAGGGTGTTCTGGTGAAGCCGGACGTCGCGGTTCGGCAGCAGGCCGAAGATGCCTCGGCTCCCGCTCCGGTTGTCTTTGCCGTGCCAGAGGGAGACGCAAGCCGACCGACCTCCATGCAGGAAGCCACCGGTGTGTTCGTCGGCAATAGCGTAAGTGGTTCAGTTACGCCGCGCGAGCGGGTGCTGCGGCGTTTTCACGGTACTGTGCCACTCGATGCCATGCGTGTCGGAAGAGATGCCGGACGCATCGCGGAAGAGGTCATTTCCCATCTGGTCGGTTTGATGGGAACCGAGGTGACGGTAACGCTCGAGATCGCCGCTCATCTGCCCAACGGCGTGCCGGATCATCTCGTTCGCACCATCACCGAGAACAGCCGTACCCTGAAATTCACCAGCCACGGGTTCGAAGAAGAATGAACCATGTCGTGTTAAGAAGCCTGAAAAGGTAAATTACCATTAAGATAGTCTGAATATCGGCGTAAGGTCAGCATGATCTGCGCCGATTCAGAACTTCTGATTGAATTCCATTATCCCTGTGCGATTAGGGCATCAAGCGCGGCAATGATCCGGATGTGGTCGCCGTCGAGATTCCCCACCGCAGGACCGAGCACGCGGGTGGGAATGGTCGCCATCTGGAGCGGGTTCAGGATGACCGCCGTGCCGTCGATGGTGAAGTCCGGGTTCAAGGTCGGGTCGCGATACCCCACTTCACTCGCCAGAACCAGCGGTGCGACGACGCGATCGGCGCGGTCCTTCCAGCGGTCGCCCTGCACGACGAGGACGAACGGGATCGCGGCCCTGGTGCGACCCGGGTTGCGGTGGACATCGAACTGCGGCATCAGCGGGTCTCGTCGTCCGGCATGAAGTCCCGGTTCCACTCGTCGGCGAAGCGACCATGCCGCTCGTCGAAGGCGTTCCACGCCGCGGCGACCTTCCGACGGTGTTCCTGATCGTCCTCCCGCTTCCGCCGTTCCGTCTGCGCCCACGTGGCGAGGAGCGTCTCGATGGTCCCGGAGAGGTTGTCGGTGTAGGCTTGGGCGACGCGAACGAGGTCTTCGTTGAGCGTGAGGTTGACACGCTTCTTCGACGCCCCGACATCGTAGCCCGTTGCGGTCCGCTGGATGTGACTCATATCGTCCTCCGCCGTATCGTGTGTATGATAATGCGCATTAGCAAGACGTGCAACTCCTCGGGGAGCGCAGGATTCCTCCAGACGCCAGGCAGTTCGTCTTGTCACCGGAGCCGGTTCCAGCGTGCGAGCTTCCAAAGTCGAGGGCAGCCGGGGAGCCGATCTCGGCCATTTCCCGAGTGCCGCTCGGCCTTCCAGTTCGGCTACCCTCGCCTGCGCAGTAAGCATCCGCTGAGTGCCGCGGTTAGGCAGCTTTCGTCTGCTCGCGGATTGCCTTCCACTCCCAGGGCAGGAGTTCGCGCAAGCGGGTTTGGGGCATGTCGTTGATGCGGGCCAGCACGTCGGCGAGCCACGCCTGGGGATCGACGTCGTTGAGCTTCGCCGTGTTGATCAGGCCGTACATGATCGCTGCCCGCTGCCCGCCGCGATCGGAGCCGCAAAACAGCCATGCTTTCCTCCCGAGTGCAATCCCGCGCAGGCTGCGTTCGGCGGCGTTGTTTGTGAGACACAGCCGGCCATCGGCGAGGAAACGGGTGAAGCCGTCCCAACGGGTCAGCATGTAGTCCATCGCCTTGGCCACTGGGGCATGGCGGGAGAGCCGGGCGCGCTCTGTCCGCAACCAGTTCTCCAGCGCGGCTACGAGGGCGACGCCGTGCTCCTGGCGGGCCGCCAGCCGCTCGGCCGCCGGCTTGCCGTTCAAGGCGCGCTCGAGTTCGAAGAGGGCGTCGATGCGCTTCACGGCCTCCAGCGCCAGCGGTGAGATCGGCGGGGCGTCCTTGCCGCGCCTGATGTTCGCGGCAATGTCGGCCAGCTTGAAGAAGCCCCGCCGGGCATGCGCCCAGCACAGCGCGGCATGGATCGGTCCCGGCTGGCGGTCGGGTTCGTACAACCGGTTATAGCCGGCGAACGCATCGGCCTGCAGCCAGCCCGTGAAGCCGGCCAGGTGCCGTTCGGGATGCTCGCCCTTGCGGTCGCGCGAATAGTGGAACAGCGCTGCCGGTGGGGCTTGGCCGGCGAACGGCCGGTCATCACGCACATACACCCACAGCCGCCCGGTGTCGGTCTTGCTCTTGGCCAGCACGGGCACTGGTGTATCGTCTCCATGCAGCCGCTCGGCCGCCAGCACATGCACGGCGATCAGGTCGTGCAGCGGCTTCAGCACCGCGGCGGCGGTGCCCACTTGATCGGCCAGAGTGGACAGGCTGAGCGGCACGCCCTCGCGCGCGAAGCGTTCGGCCTGCCGGTTCAGCGGCTGATGCTGGCCGAACTTCTCGAACAGCAGGGTGGCCAGCAGGTTGGGGCCGGCCCAGCCCCGCGGGGTGGTGTGGAACGGCGCCGGCGGCTGGCTGATCGTCTCGCAGGCCCGGCAGGAGAATCGCTCGCGCACCGTCTGGATCACCTTCCACTGGCGCGGGATTACCTCCAGCGTCTCGGTGATCGTCTCGCCCAGCTTGCACAGCTTGTCCGAGCCGCAGCACGGGCAGCTCGCCGGGGCCGCCACAACGACGCGCTCGCGCGGCAGGTGGTCGGGAAAGGGTTGGCGCGATGGCCGCTTGCGGGTGAAGGCCGCCACCGCGGTGGTTTTGGCAGCGGCCTGCTCGGCCGCCAGCTCGTCCTCGCTGGCTGTCGCTTCCAGCTCTTCGAGCTGGAACTCCAACTGGTCCAGCAGGCGCGCCTTGCGTTCGGAACGCGTGCCGTAGAGTTCGCGCCGGAGCTTCTCGATTTCCAGCTTCAGGCTGGCGATCAGCGCCTCGGTATTCGACGCCATCGCCTTGGCCCGCGCCGCTTCGGCTTCGGCCGCGTCCGCCCGCGCCTCGGCCTGCGCCAAGGCAGCGCGCAGGCTGGCAATATCGTCGGCCAAGACGGCAGGGGTCGGGGCAGCGGTCATAGGGCCAGTTTACCGGGGATCGCGCCGTTGAGCCGCCGCAATCCTCCCTGAACCGGTGCGTCGATTCACCGTGTCGCAGTCACCCCGCGGCCTCGGGGCGCCAGGTCTTCTGCGGGTTGCGCCAGTCGATGCCTTCGAGCAGATAGCCCATCTGTCCAACCGAGATCGACACCGCACCGTCCGCCGACGTCGGCCAGATGAAACGCCCCCGCTCCAGCTTCTTCATGAACAGGCAACTGCCCTGGCCGTCATACCAGATGATCTTCACAAGATCGCCGCGGCGTCCGCGGAAGAGGAAGAGATGGCCGCTGTGCGGGTCCTGGGCGAAGCGTTCCTGCACCAGCAACGCCAAGCTCGCCCAGCCCTTGCGCATGTCGGTGTGTCCGGTGGCCAGCCACACCCGCACCCCGCTCGGCACCGGGATCATGCCAGGGCACCGACGACGGCCGCCGCCAGGGCCGGATCGACCGCCCCTTCCAGACGCAGGCGTGCCCCGCTGGGCAGGATGACCTCGACGACCGCCGGGCACGTGGCCGGCGTGGCCGAAAGCGGCAATGGCTCAGAGGGGGCCACGACCGGCGGTTCCGTGACGCTCGGCTCCGGCGTGATGGTCACCGCGACGAAGCTGGGCGGTTCGGCCACGGACGTCCCGCCGACCTTCATCAGGTCCCGCCAGCGATACAGCAGGCTTTCGTGCACGCCCAACCGACGGGCCGCCTCCGTCACCACCACGCCGGGCCGGAACGCCTCCTCCACCATCCGCACCTTCTCCGCCGGCGTGTAGCTCCGCCGCCGTTCCCGGCCCGTCAAAACCTCGACCCGCTGATAAGCCATGACGTTTGCAACTCGTTTGCGTCCGCGCGATGACGCGCCACGCAAAATTCAGACGTCAGACCCGGTTTTGCCAAGGCGGCCCTCACCGGAGGCGTACCCTGCGCATTCGACCTCATCGGTCAGTTCCCACCGGAGGGTGTCCTCCGGCCTCAACATCCCGTCGAGAAACTTCGCAGGCGTGATCTGTGCGCTCAGCAGCGAGTCCTGTTGACGATGCCCTCGAGCATCCCCTGATCCTCTCACCTGTCCAAGGTGAACCGTGTCTGACCGGATGGGGCGCCGTCGCCTCGAGGACATCGAGTTCGTTCCTGCCCGTTGCCTACCAGTGCAGGCGCAGGATGATGCGCTCGTCGGCCACATAAAGCGGCTGGCCCCGCTCGCTGGCCTTCTCGACCGCGGCGTCGGCGCCACGCAGTGCCGCCAGAGTCTTGGCCACATCGCGGACGTAGCCACCGAGCAGTTCGGCCTCGGCGATGGCGAGCCGGATTCGGCCGCCCGTGCTGGTCGGAGCGCTGTGGCGGCGGCGCAGGCGCGCGAGGTCGCGGTCCAACTCGTCGAGACTGTCGGCGAGGGTCTCCGCCGCCAAACGCGCGGCCGGCGGGAGAGGCCGGTCGAGAGTGACGCGGGGATGGCGACCAGCAGCGACCTCGCGCACCAGCGCGTCGGCGAGGACGCCATCCTCCGCGTTGCTGGCGATGGCGGTCTGTGGGAACATCACGGTGTCGGGCATGCGGCTCTCCATGGTTGGCGGCCGTCCACCACCGACGGTGGCGGTTCCGGTGCCAAGCATGGAAAGGACGGAGACGGGAGCGTGTCGGTCCTGCTGAACCTACCGCCCAATCGGTCGCAGTCGGCCCGCCCATTCATCGACGCGTCGTACCGTCCGGTCTGGAGATACGGGATCGCCCCGACGCCGATCGGAAGTGGACGAGGCAGACCGCTCAAATTCTCAGCAGTCGATCTCGATCACAGGACTGTAACGATGAGAGCCCTCCGCCGCTATCAAGTCAGTGTGTTGAACTCATTGGGAAAATTTAGGGACTCTATCCCGTGGCATAGCCGTTAATGTACAGCCACTCGAAGCGGTGGTGCCCGCGTGCGACAGGGTGGTGGCCGCCCGGTGCCCAGATTCGGTGCAGCACCGGCTTGAGCCCGACACGGTGCTCATCCAATGTCCAGACGCCAGCGGTGTGGCGGGCTCTTCCCGCTGAAGCGCCTGCGAGCACCAGCGGAAGCAGGCCGCGAAGGCCTTCTGAGCCAGTGGATCGGCTTTCGCGTGATAGGGGGCGCGGCGCCTGACCGGTTAAGCCGATACGTTGCAGGTATCCCGCATGATTAACGAATAGGCGAAAAGAGCAGACTTCACTTTACCCGAAGACGTACCAACGGTTAAAATGTGAGATCAATTTTCTGCGCGCTGCGGAGTGGCGTTCATGGTTTGGCCCTTTCTAATCGCGGCTGCGATCTCCCTCGTGATCGGTGGTGCCACCGCGGTGGCGCTCAACTGGGATGGCATCATCACGGCCTGGAGAGGCAAGCGCGTGGCAGTCCTGGGCGCGCGCCAAGTCGGCAAGACCTGCATGATCAAGATCCTGTCTACGGGGTCGATCCCAGAGATTTATGAGCAGACCAACAGTGCGGAGAGGGCGACCGGCCGCCGGTTCAGCCTTAAAGACCTAGACTTGAAGATCGACGACACCCTAGACGTGCCGGGCGATAAATTCCACTACGCGGATTGGAAGGAAGTCGCCGATAGGGCCGACCTCGTGCTGTACCTACTGCGCGCGGATCTCCTGCTTGCCGGGAGCACCCAAGTGGAGGAGCGAGTGCGCGACGACATGCGGCACATAGGTAACTGGCTGAGAGCACGGTCAAGACGGCCACAGTTCTTCGTGGTCGGTACTCATTGCGACCTCGATCCTGCCTTTGCGGACCTCACCCGCGACAAGGTCGGCGACTACTACGACAGGTTCCGAAAGCTCCCAGCGGTGGCGGAACTCGTGGCCCATTGCGGAGGCGCAAAGCACGTGAAGTTCTCGCTGGGTAGCATGGTGACGAGAGAGGTCGGTGAGGCCCTAGTCTACGATATCTTCAGGAAGCTGTAGCATGGCACCGGACTTGGTGTTCAAGGCGCAGGCGCTCGACAATCAGTCCGCGGACCATTACCGCGTCAGCGGGCAGGATTTGGAGCCGGACGACGCGGCGCGGCGGCAAGAGGCGGCCTCGCAACTGTCCGGCGTGACCAAAGCAGGGCAGCGGACCTTCGACCAAGGCGGGGTCAGGCTCACCGTTCGCGGCGACCGGTTCGTTTTGTTGGTACCCTCCGTGGAGCGGGACGTGGCCGGGCGCATCGCCCCAATCCTTTGCCATGGCGAACTAGGAGCCGGCGACCGAGTGGTGCTTGTGGCACGGGTGACCGAGGGGCTGGACGCCTTCGCCAGGTACATCGGCCGGAGCATCGATCCCGCGAAGGCCGATCTCGTCCGCCGAGCCATCGCGAGCGCGCCGAGTGCACCGCCGCCTCATCGATTCGGTCGGGTGCTGTGGCTCGGAGCGTTGGCCTTCGCGCTGGTCGTGGCCCTCACGTCCTTTTGGTCACGGCGGCCGGACCCGACGCCGGCTTCGGTGTCGAGCAGCGACTCGCCTCGGCCTTAGGCCTCGCCGACGGCGGCAGGTGGGACCGTGCGCCGTAGGTTCCTCGTCGGTCCCGGAGGATGTTCTTGGAATGTCGACCGGTTCTTTCCCATCTGATCCGGGCAGCCGCAAGGCGATTCTGGTGCTCCAACGGCATGAGGTGGAGCGTTGCCAGTACGAGCCCGGCGCCGAACGGACGCTCGTCGACGACGAGACCTACGTGCTGCCCCTGCCGCTCCCCGTGGGCGAAGACAGCCCCCAGGCCCTCCGGAACCTCTCAGAGGCCGGACTCCTGCGTCCGGGTGCGATGCTGGTGCAGAGCCCCTTCAATGTGGACACTTACGAGGAGGCCTACCTCGCACCCCAGCGGTTTGCGCTCGCCAAGCACATGTACTTCTCGGTCTTGTGCCGTCATCTCGGGGCCACGGAGGTCAGCGTCGAGCAGATCACGCTGAGCACGAGCAAGGGGGAGCAGTCTCTCGACATGAAGGGCTCCCGCCTCGGCGCGGAGGGCAGCGTCAAGGGCAAGGCCGAGGACTTGGCGAAGGTGCTTTCCCAGATGGACCTACACGACGAGTTCACGGGGGGCCCACCGGACGTGACCGCGGCCGAGCGGCTGCTGCGGCGCACGGGGCTTATGGGGGATCCCAACATGCGGTCCCTGATCGAGATGCGGCGCGATGGCGCCAACCAGATCAAGAGCAGGAGGGTCAAGGTGAACCTGTCGAGCGAGGCTCAGAGCACGTTGAGCGTGGTGGGGCGGCTGGAGGTGCCCAAGTTCGTCAAGATCTCCGCAGACTACAAGAGGGTAGTCCAGGAGCGGCACGATTACCAACTCACTGTTCTAGTCAAGTTCTGACGGGGACGGCTAGAAAGGAAGCGGCCATGGGCGCACCGGTGACCGAACGGGATTGGGCCCCAGTAAAGTTGAGCATACTCAAATATGTGGAGCTTCTGGCAGTCTTTCGCCGAGGATTTCCTTTTTAATGAGAGCGAGCGTTACGCCGGTGGGAAGATGTATCAGTAATTTCCCATGCGTTCTTATTCTGATTACGGCGTGAATGCCTGTTGCATCGTGGTGTGTTTTGATACTATGAGGAAGCACCTAGAAATAAACGAGGCCTTGAGGCTGATGGCCGCAAACGACACCGAACTCAAGTTGATGGTCTGGCGTGATGGCGCGACCAAGACTGAGAGATTAGCTGCCGCCGTATTGGACTTGGCTGGATTCAAAGATATAGATCCACAGGCGCCACTGGGAGGGCCTGATGGACGAAAAGATATACTGTGTGAAAAGGGCGGGAAGCGTTGGGTTGCTGCTGTTTATTTCCCAAACGGTTTGGTAAGTTTTGCTAATGTTAAGAAGAAATTTAAGCATGACCTCGACGGCCCTGTTAGGCATGCTCGAGATGGATTGGTTTTCGTTACAAATCAGTCTTTAACTATTGGGGAGAGGGAATCGCTCAAGAAGATTGCCGCTGATGTAGGCAAGGAAGGCGAGATATTTTATTTGGAGCGCATAAGGGGAATTTTGGATTCTCCGTCAGGATACGGCATCCGCATTCAGTACCTTGGTATTGGGATGACCGTTGAAGAACAGCTTGCTTGGTTTTCTGAGTCCAGTAACCGGCTGGAAAATGCTCTTGATCTAAATAATAGGGAGTTGAGGAACCTATCTCTTAGATTGGATAGGCTAGCTATGGGGCAGGATTATATGAATCGTACGCTGGGGGAGGTGGCGTTTTCTCAGGGTGTTGAGGTATCTTTGATACCTCCTACGCCTGATCATCTGTCTTATGAAGATTTTCAGGCCGAACCGACGGTGCAGCCTTTAACCGAAAAGCTGACCCCTTCTCTTGTGATGGGCTTCCATCGGCTTACGTGCTTTGATTTGCCATCTCGTGCTGTTGGGCGGTTCCGGATGGGGCGAGTTCATCTGTCTCGTGTGGGACAACCAAATTCACAGTACCTTGAGCCGATTTCGCCAGATCAGGTTCCTGAGCTGATAGAAAAGCTTTGTAAAGAGTGGAGTAGCCAGTACAGCCGCTTGGCGACGGCCAAGCCGAAGGACAAGCTCCGATCAATTGCAAACTTCCATGCAAAGTTCTTGATGATTCATCCGTTTGAGGATGGAAATGGACGGGCGGCTAGGGCAATATTGATGCAGCAAACCTTGGATATGTTTGGTGTGGCCAACATGAGCTTGTTGGACAGAGGAGCGGCTTATTATACTGCGTTGCAGGCAGCGGATGAAGGAAACATTGAACTGCTCGCTACACTTATTGCGCCAGTGGCTGGGATAGAGGCGGCTTGAATGCCGTCAAAGCTGATCTCCAGCTTCAGCAGTCGATCTCAATGGTAGGACTGTAACGGTGGCAGCACTCCGCTGCTACCATCATTGAAAACCCCCTGGTTTCCGCGAGGAAGTCAGGGGGTTTTTCTTTGTGCGGATTCAAGAGGGCATACAGTCGATTGCGGCTCCGCCGACGTCGGGAGCATCGATGATGCCGGGCCGACCCTGCAACCGCCCCTTGCCCCGCCCCTACCCCGCCAACGACTTCGGCAAACCGATCTGCGGCTCGACATCCACCCGATTGCGGCCGGCATTCTTGGCGCGGTAGAGGGCGGTATCGGCACGGGCCAGAATGGGTTCGATGCCGGTGTCGCTGGCATTCAGCCATCCCAGGCCCAGGCTGACCGTCAGGTGCAACTCGCCGCCGGACTCCAGCGGGATGGCGGTCGCGGCGATCTTCTGGCGCAGGCGCTGGGCCGCGGCGAAGGCGTTGACCGGCGGGGTTTCGGCCATCACCACCGCGAATTCCTCGCCGCCCAGGCGGCCGATGATGTCGCAGGCGCGCAAGGTCTCCTTGCAGGCGCGCACGGTGGCGCGGATCGCCTCGTCGCCGGTGGCATGGCCATGGGTGTCGTTGACCCGCTTGAAATGGTCGATGTCCAACATCACCACCGACAGCGGGCGATCATATCGTCGCGAGCGGGTAAACTCTTCAGCCCCCCGTTCCAGGAAGCGGCGGCGGTTCAGGGCGCCGGTCAGGGCGTCGGTGGTCGCCAGCCTTTCCAGGTCGCGCTGCATCGCCACGACGCGGGAGGCGGCCAGCAGGCGCGCCGCCGTCCATTTCCAGTCCAGCGGCTTGCGCAGGAACTCGTCGGCGCCGGCCTCCACCAACTCGTGGAACTGGTCGGTCATGCTGCCGGGGATCATCAGGATCAGATAGAGATGGCGCAGCCCCTGGGCGGTGCGCAGGTGCCAGCACAGTTCCAGCCCGGTCATGTCGTCCAGCCGGATGTCGGCCATCACCACGTCGAACCGTTCGCTCGCCACCGCCTCGATGGCGGCCGCGCCGGTCTCGACCACGCTGGTGGCGTAGCCGAGCTTGTTCAGCTCGTACACCATCATGGTCAGATGGCGCGGTGAATCGTCGACGATCAAGATCCGCAAAGTTGAAGGCTCCCGGCGATCCCGTCCCGTTTATGGAGCATGAGGCCGGACGTGTGCAAATGTCCTTAACGTCAGGTCACGGAAACATAACGAAAAGCCGGGTCATAGGGCATCGGCCCCGCCTGCGCGGCAGGGAAAAGCGAGCGATCCGGTCTGATGCTTTTGCACACGTTGCGTGCCGGGGCGCCGGATTGCTACTGTGACCGCAATCAGTTCGCGGGGCAAGCGGACGATAATGCGGGAGGCACGACCATGGACAGCGCGCGCGCGGCCCACATCGATGAACTCGTCCGTGTATCCGCCGGCGTGGCGTCGAGCCGCGATCCGATCATCGAAACCTCGTGGCGGCGCTGCGTCGCCGACCACAAGCTGGACCCCACCGTCGGGCGCGAGGCGCACATCCTGCCGCAGGAGCGGCTGCGCGAGCACCGCGACGCGATGGACGAATTCCTGCGCATGGCCCGCTTCGGGCTGGAGGCGCTGTACCGGCAGGTCGCCGGCATGGGCTATGTCCTGCTGCTGACCGACAGCAACGGCGTCACGGTGGACTTCATCGGCGACCCGACCTTCGACAACCACCTGCGCCGCGCCGGGCTGTATCTCGGCTCCGACTGGAACGAGGGCCATGCCGGCACCTGCGCGGTCGGCACCTGCATCGCCACCGCCGAAGCGCTGACCGTCCATCAGACCGATCATTTCGACACCACCCACATCCCGCTGACCTGCACCGCCGCCCCGGTGTTCGACAGCGGCGGGGAACTGGCAGCGGTGCTGGACATCTCCGCCCTGCATTCGCCGGAGCCGAAGATCAGCCAGTATCTGGCCTTGCAGATGGTCAAGGCCTATGTCCACAAGATCGAAACGGCGAACCTCTACAACAATTACCGCCGCGATTGGGTGGTGAAGCTGTCCGCCTCGCAGGAATTCGCCGAGGTCGACCCCGACTTCGTCCTGGCGCTGGACAATGGCGGGCGGGTCATCGGCTTCAACCACAAGGCCCATGACCTGCTGGCCGAGAACGGGGTGTCGCCGCTCGGCCGCAGCTTCGCCGAGCTGTTCGATTGCGAGGTCGATGATCTGGTGCGCTTCGTCCGCTCGCTGCCCACCGACCAGCGCACGCTGCGCCTGCGCCGCACCGGCCTGCCGCTGTTCGCCCAGGCGATGCCGCCGCCGGCGCTGACCCTGCCCCGCGGCCACGGCGCCGACCATGCCGCCGACGCCGCCCCGCTGCCCGAGCCGCTGCGCGCCGTGTCCGGCGGCGACCCGGCGCTGAAGGCGGTGCTGACCCGGGCGGCCAAGCTGGTCAACACCCGCATGAGCCTGCTGATCCATGGCGAGACCGGAACCGGCAAGGAGCATCTGGCCAAGGCCTTGCACAAGGCCAGCATCCGCCGGGCCAAGCCCTTCGTCGCCATCAACTGCGCGGCATTGCCGGAGAACCTGATCGAGAGCGAGCTGTTCGGCTACGAACCCGGATCCTTCACCGGGGCGACGGCGCGCGGCAAGAAGGGGCTGATCCTGGAGGCGGACGGCGGCACCCTGTTCCTGGACGAGATCGGCGACATGCCGCTGGCGTCGCAGACCCGGCTGCTGCGCGTGCTGGCCGAGCGCGAAGTGACGCCGATCGGCCGGACCAAGGCGGTGTCCGTCGATGTCCGCGTCATCGGCGCCACCCACCGCGACCTCATCGAGCTGGTCAAGGCCGGCAGGTTCCGCGACGACTTGTACTTTCGTCTCAACGGCGCGGTGTTCACCGTGCCGCCGCTGCGCCAGCGCGGCGACCTCGACTGGCTGATCGAACGGCTGCTGGCGGAGCGCGCCGACCGCGACGACATGCCGTACCGCCTGACCCCGGCGGCGCTGGCGGCGCTGCGCGGCCATGGCTGGCCCGGCAATGTGCGCGAACTGGTGAATGCGCTGGATTACGCCTGCGCGGTCAGCGACGGCGGGTCGATCGACCTGGCCGATCTTCCGGAACCGGTGCAGCACAGCGGCCTGTTCCAGGCCTGGCCGGCGCCGGAGGAGACGACGGCAGGGCCGATCCCGGCGGAGGAGGATCCGGCCGCCCGGCTGCGTGAAACTTTGCGGCGGCTGCATTGGAACGTATCGGCCACGGCGCGGGTGCTGGGGGTCGACCGCTCGACCGTCCACCGGCAGATGCACCGCTTCGGCATCGTGGCGCCGCACCGGGTGGAGTGACGGGGCGGAGTCGTTGCGGCGCATGCCCCCTCCCCATCCCTCCCCCGCTAACGCGGGAGAGGGGGTAGGAGCTTTGCGGGAGTTCAGCGGCAGTCCCCTCTCCCACCGAAGGTGGGGGAGGGTTAGGGAGGGGGCATCACACCGCCCTTACCCAGCCGCCCCATAGCCGCCGCCGCCCGGCGTCTCGATCACCAGGGCGTCGCCCGGCACGACCGCGGTGCGGTCCTGCGAGGCCAGCTCCTGCACGGTGCCGTCGGCCCGCTGCACCCAGCTGCGACCGAGCGCGCCGTCAGCACCGCCCTTCAGGCCGAAGGGAGCCACCTTGCGGTGGTTGGCGAGGATGGCGGCTGTCATCGGCTCCAGGAAGCGCAGGCGGCGGATCACGCCGTCGCCGCCGCGCCAGCGCCCGGCCCCGCCCGAGCCGCGGCGGATGCGGAAGCTCTCCACCAGCACCGGGAAGCGCCATTCCAGCACCTCCGGATCGGTCAGGCGCGAGTTGGTCATGTGGGTCTGCACCGCGTCAGTCCCGGCAAAACCGTTGCCGGCGCCGGAGCCGCCGCAGACCGTCTCGTAATACTGGTGCCACTCGTTGCCGAAGGTGGTGTTGTTCATCGTCCCCTGGGCCGACGCCATCACGCCCAGCGCCCCGAACAGCGCGTCGACGATGCATTGGCTGGTCTCGACATTGCCGGCGACCACCGCGGCGGGCGGATTGGGCGCCAGCATGGAGCCGGGCGGGATGACGATCTCGATCGGGCGCAGGCAGCCCTCGTTCATCGGGATCTCGTCGTCCACCAGACAGCGGAAGACATAGAGCACCGCCGCCCGGCAGACCGCGGAGGGAGCGTTGAAATTGTTGGGCAACTGCGAGCTGGTGCCGGAGAAATCGACGATGGCCGACCGCGCGGCCCGGTCGATCGACACCCGCAGCTTGATCACCGCGCCGTTGTCGAGCGTGACCGCGAAATCGCCGTCGCTCAGCACGCCGATGGCGCGGCGGACCTGCTCCTCGGCATTGTCCTGGACATGGCGCATGTAGGCGGTGACGGTCGACAGGCCATGCAGGCGGACGACGCGGTGCAGGTCGCGCATCCCCTGTTCGTTGGCCGCGACCTGCGCCTTGAGATCGCCGATGTTCTGCGCCGGGTTGCGCGCCGGGTGCGGACCGGAGCGCAGGAGTTCCAGCAGCGCCTCCTCGCGGAAC
The DNA here is from genome assembly GCF_001305595.1 of Azospirillum thiophilum. Taxonomy (NCBI): domain Bacteria; kingdom Pseudomonadati; phylum Pseudomonadota; class Alphaproteobacteria; order Rhodospirillales; family Azospirillaceae; genus Azospirillum; species Azospirillum thiophilum. Next base: position 1,846,855 of record NZ_CP012401.1, on the reverse strand, counting down.
TGGCCGTTCTCGACCATCGGCACGCAATCCAGCAGCACGCCCTCGTCGGCGATGGTCCTGCTGTCCGGCGGCATCGAGCCGGGGGTGATGCCGCCGACATCGGCGTGATGCCCGCGCGAGGCGACGAAGAACAGCAGATCCCGGCCCGCCTCGTCGAAAACCGGCGAGACCACCGTGATGTCCGGCAGATGGGTACCGCCATGATAGGGGTCGTTGAGCGCGAAGCTCTCGCCGGCTGCGAACTTGCCGGCCTGTCGCTCGATCACCGCCCGCACGCTTTCCCCCATCGATCCCAGATGGACCGGCATGTGCGGCGCATTGGCGATCAGCCCGCCCTCGCGGTCGAACAGGGCGCAGGAGAAGTCCAGCCGCTCCTTGATGTTCACCGACCGCGCGGTCTTCTCCAGCGTCACGCCCATCCGCTCGGCGATGGACATGAACAGGTTGTTGAAGACCTCCAGCATGACGGGGTCGATTTTCGCCCCGCCCTTGATGCCGGCGGCCTGCCGCTGGGCCGCCGGCTCCAGCCGGGTCAGCACCAGATGGTTCTTGCGCGTCACCTCGGCCATCCAGCCCGGCTCGATCACCGTGGTCGAGACCGCTTCGGCCAGGATCGCCGGACCGACGACGCGGTTGCCGGGCTGCAGTTGGCTGCGGTCGTAGAGCGGCGCCTCGCGACGCTGCCCGCCGGTGTGGATGCCAACGGTGGCGAGCCGGCGCGGCAGCACCGCGGTGGCGGCGATGCGGTCGGGATCCTCCAGCACGTCGGTCAGGCCGACCGCCTCCAGCGTCACCGACTCGACCTCCAGCGCGGTGCCGGGGGTGAGGAAGCCGTAGCGCCGGCGGTGCGCCTCCTCGAAGGCCTTGGTCATCGCGACCTTGGAGCCGAAGGCGACGGTCAGGGTGGTGTCGGAGCCGGCGGCCTTCAGATGGACGCGGCGGTTGATCGCCTGCCGGCCGGCATCGACGCCCTGGCGGGTCAGCTCGGCCCGGCCCTCGGTTTCCAGGTCGGTGAACAGCATGGTCAGCCGGTCGACCACGGCGTCGCTGAGCGGCCCCTCGACCGCGCGCTCACGGATGGCGACGGTGTCGGCCAGCCCGATGCCGTAGGCGGACAGGACGCCGGCCTGCGGGTGCAGGAACACCCGTGTCATGCCGAGCGCGTCGGCGACGGCGCAGACATGCTGCCCCGCCGCCCCGCCGAAGCCGTTCAGGGTATAGCCGGTGACGTCGTGGCCACGCTCCACCGAGATCGTCTTGATGGCGTTGGCCATGTTGTCGACGGCGATGCGCAGGAAGCCTTCCGCCACCTCCTGCGGCGTCATCGCCGTGCCGAGCTTGGCATTGACGGTGGCGGCCAACTCGGCGAAGCGGGCCTTCACCACCTCAGCGTCCAGCGGCTTGTCACCGTTCGGGCCGAAGAGCTGGGGGAAGAAGCGCGGCTGGATCTTGCCGACCATCACGTTGCAGTCGGTCACGGTCAGCGGCCCGCCGCGACGGTAGCAGGCCGGGCCGGGATTGGCGCCGGCACTGTCCGGCCCGACGCGGAAGCGGGTGCCGTCGAAGACGCAGAGCGAGCCGCCGCCGGCCGCCACGGTGTGGATGTGCATCATCGGCGCACGCACCCGCACGCCGGCAACCACCGCGTCGAAGGCGCGCTCATACTCGCCGGCATAATGCGAGACGTCGGTGGAGGTGCCGCCCATGTCGAAGCCGATCACCCGGTCGAAGCCGGCCATGCCGGCGGTGCGCACCGCGCCGACCACGCCGCCGGCCGGCCCCGACAGGATGGCGTCCTTGCCCTGGAAGCGGCGGGCGTCGGTCAGGCCGCCGTTGGACTGCATGAACATCAGCGGCACCGGCATGCCGTCGACGCTGAGGTCGTTGGCGACCCGGTCGACATAGCGGCGCAGCACCGGCGAGAGATAGGCGTCGGCGACCGTGGTGTCGCCGCGGCCGACCAGCTTCATCAGCGGGCTGACCAGATGGCTGACCGAGACCTGGGTGAAGCCGACCGCGCGGGCCAGCGAGGCGACCTGCCGCTCATGCTCGGGATAGCGGTAGCCGTGCATCAGCACGATTGCGGCGGCGCGGAAGCCCCGGCGGTGGGCCTCCTCCAGCCCGCGGCGGACGGCGTGCAGGTCGACCGGCTTCAGCACCCGGCCATCGGCCATCACCCGCTCCGGCACCTCGACGACATGGGAATAGAGCTGGTCGGGTAGATGAATGTGGCGGGCGAAGATTTTCGGGCGGGCCTGATGGCCGATGCGCAACTGGTCGCCCAGTCCCTCGGTCACCAGCAGGACGGTGGGCTCGCCCTTGCGTTCCAGCAGCGCGTTGGTGGCGACGGTGGTTCCCATCTTCACCACCTCCACCGTGTCGGCGGGGATCGGCTGGCCGGGCTTCAGGCCCAGCAGGTCGCGGATGCCCTGGACGGCGGCGTCGGCATAGCGTTCCGGATTTTCCGACAACAGCTTGTGGGTGACGACCGCCCCATCCGGCCGGCGGCCGACGATGTCGGTGAAGGTGCCGCCACGGTCGACCCAGAACTGCCAGCGGGCCGGTCTGGCCATATCCGGCTTGGCCCCATCCGCTCCGCCAACCGCCGCCCTGTCGTTCACGCCCATGGTCGCACCCGCCGAAATCCGCGCGCGGCAACCGCACCGCGCGTGGGCCGGAGTTTCGCGATCCGGCAGCGAATTTCAACCGCAAGCATGGCGGGCCGCACACGGGACACGGCGCCGCGGCGGAAAGAGCACAGGGGATCAGGCGGCCAGACGGTCGCGCTGGAGACCGGACACGCCGGACAGGATGCTGTTGAAGGCGCCGCTGCCATCCTCCAGCGCTTCCAGCGCAATAGAGAACTGGTTGGGCGGCGGCAGTTCGAACATCGCGGCGACCTCACCGCCGTCCAGCGCGATCCGGCCGCCGAATCGGCGGGCCAGCGCCCGCATGCGAGCATTCTCCGGCAGGCACATCATGTGGACATGGCGGATACCGCGGTTGCGCGCGGCGGTCAGGGTGCGGCGGACCAGCGTGCTGCCGATTCCCTTGCCCTGCAGCGCCTTCTCGATACTGATGCCGAATTCGGCCTGGTTCGGCCACAGGATGCGGTCGCCGCACAATTCGACGGCGCCGCGCAGCACGCCCCCCTCGAAGGCGCCGAGCAGGATTGTTCGGCCCCAGTCGATGGCGGCGCAATGACGCTCGACCGCTTCGTCGGACAGCGTGCCCATGAAACGGGAATAGCGGTCGGTGCGGTCCAGGCGGAGAAGATGCGCCCGATACTGCGGCAGTTCGGTCGGCATGATCTTGCGGATGACGGTCATGGCTCTGCTCACGGTTCTCGAAATTCGAAAACGCATTCGCGCAGAACGTTTTCCCCAGACCTTCGGACCATGCCCGGCGATCCCGGCGGATCGGGCGGGCGGCCACATGCTTATCACGGTGCGGGCACTCTCGGCGGCACCCTTTGTTGCATTGCAACATGGCGCCTCGGGCGGATTCCGCAAGCGCTTATTAGAAATTTGCGATACCAACAATGCAGGCCTGTTGCCGGGACGACACAGTTGGCCGACCCTCCCCCGGCCGCTATGCTGCCACGCGGTATCGGCCGATTCAGGCAAGGGCCTGAAGACGAGAGCGGAAGACGGACCATGAGCATTTGGGGCAAGATTCTCGCCAGCGCGGCCGGGCTGTTCGCCGGCGGGCCGCTGGGTGCCCTGCTCAGCGGGATGGCCGGCCATGCGGTGGACATCTGGTCGCCCTGCGGCGCCAAGGACGAGCCGCGCAAGCCGATGAGCCATGCCGAGGCGGAGGAGGCCAAGCAGACCGTCGCCTTCACCATCGGCGTGATCGCGCTGGCCGCCAAGATGGCGCGTGCCGACGGGGTGGTGAAGCGGGTCGAGGTCGACACCTTCAAGCGGCTGTTCCGCGTCCCGGCCGACGAGCTGGCGAATGTCGGCCGCGTCTTCGATCTCGCCCGCCGCGACATCCACGGGTTCGAGGAGTATGCCCGCCAGATCGCCAACCTGTTCGAGGACCGGCACGCGGTGCTCGAGGAACTGCTCGACAGCCTGCTGATGATCGCCGAGGCGGACGACGAGCTGCACGACACCGAGGTCGAATATCTGCGCGCCGTGGCGGTGATCTTCGGATTCGACGAGGCCGAGTTCCGCCGCATCGTCGCCGGGCACCATCTGGCCGGCACCCCCACCGGGTCCGATCCGTATGCGGTGCTGGGCGTGCCGCGCCATGCCGACGGCGCGGAGATCAAGGCCGCCCATCGTGCCCTGGCGCGCGAACACCATCCCGACCGGCTGGTGGCCCAGGGCATGCCGCAGGAATTCATCGATCTGGCGACCCAGAAACTCGCGCTGGTCAATGCCGCCTACGACCGCATCCGCCGCGAACGGGAAGGCGCCGCCGCCCTGTCCTGATATCCGCGCACCAGGACGGAGCGCGTCGATTCCAGGTTGATTTCCGATAGCCTCTTTCCCGCCTCGTGATTTATTGTTCCGGCGGGGCGGGTCACGCAAGGCCCGCGGATATCGGGAAGCGGAACGGCGATGCGGCGCACGGTCATCCGGACGATCTTCGGTGCGGTTCTGGGAACGGTCCTGACGGCGGTCGCTGCCTGCGGCGCGGGCGCACAGACCACGTCCCTTCCAGGCGGTGACGGCCCGCTGGTGCTGGGCCAGCCGCTCACGCTGGTGCTGGGGGCGCCGACCGCCGGTACGGACTGCACGGCGCAGGCGACGGCCATGAACGCGCAGGGGCTGGTCCTGGTCGCCAACGGCCAGACCATTCCGGGAGCCCGCGCCAGCTTCGCCTGCAACGCCAGGGGGGAGCTGGTAGGCACCGCCTCCACCTCGATCGCCGGCAGCGGCGACGAGGCCGCACAACGGCGGGCGGCCTGGCAGGCGGCCTTCAACGGCTTCTTCAGTCTGGCAGGCGCCAAGACCCTGCCGGTCGCCTTCGGCCCGGCAACCGGCGGCATCGCCACCATGCCCAGGATGGTTTCGATCCAGGGCGCCAGCGAGCGCGACCTCGGGCTGGCGGCGATCTGGTTCGCCCTGGTGGCATCGCTGTTCCTGTTCGCCTTCTTCCGCCATTTCGGGCGCACCGACGCCATCACCCCGATCGCCGGCGTGCCGATGCCGGCCGGCTACCGGGCGCCCTACAGCCTCGCCCGCTTCCAACTGCTGTGGTGGAGCGGGATCGTCACGTCCTCCTATGTCGGTATCCTGACCATCACCGGGTCGATGGACACCGTCACCACCGGCACCATGGCACTGATGGGAATCGTCGGCGGCACCTCCGTCCTCGCCGCCTTCCAGGACCGCCGGCCGAGCGACGACGACGGCCGGCGCCGGCAGCATGCAGACGCCTATCAGGCCGCGGCCGCGGCGACCCCACCCGACCGGGCGGCGATGGCAGCCAGCCTGGACGAGATCTATCCGCCGTCGCAAGGGCTGTTGCCCGACCTGCTGAGCGATGCCGCCGGCTACAACATCCACCGGCTGCAGTTGCTGGCCTGGACCATGGTGCTGGGCATCACCTTCCTCTACGAGGTCACCCGCACGCTGGGCATGCCGGAGCTGTCGGCCAACCTGCTGGCCCTGACCGGCATCAGCAACGGCACCTATTTCGGCTTCAAGATGCAGGAACAGCAGGTGGCGACTCCAACCGGACCAATGGCCGGACCGGCGGCCGGACCGGCGGCGGTTCCCGCCGGGTCCGCGGCCTGACCGGACCCGGCCCGCAGGACGCAACCCGCCCAACCGTTTTTCCGGGTCGCGGCGGAGGGGGACGGCGCGCTATAACCCATCCCTTCCCCTCAGTCTTCCGGCACACGAACGGTCCATGGCTCCTCCCGCACCCATCACGGCGCTCCAGGGCGTCACCGTCACCTTCGGCGGCGGCCCGCTGTTCGACGGCATCGACCTGTCGATCGCCCGCGGCGACCGCGCCTGCCTGGTCGGGCGCAACGGCTCCGGCAAGTCGACGCTGATGAAGGTGCTGGCCGGGATGATCCATCCGGACGGCGGCACCGTCTTCGTCCAGCCGGGAGCCCGCATCGCCTATCTGCCGCAGGAGCCTGACTTCACCGGCTGCGCCACCGTCCACGATTATGTGGTGCAGGGCCTGCCTGCCGACGAACAGGACGAGGCCCACCGGGTCGAGGCGGTGCTGGACCGGCTGCAGGTGGATGGCGGGCGCGATCCCCGCACCCTGTCGGGCGGCGAGTCGCGCCGCACCGCGCTGGCCCGCACGCTGGTCGGAAATCCCGACGTCATGCTGCTGGACGAGCCGACCAACCATCTCGACCTCCCCACCATCGAGTGGCTGGAGGGCGAACTGCTGTCCTTCCGCGGCGGGCTGCTGCTGATCAGCCACGACCGTGCCTTCCTGAACCGGCTGGCCCGGCGCACGCTGTGGCTCGACCGCGGCACGGTGCGCGCGACCGACCGCGGCTTCTCCGATTTCGAGAGCTGGCAGGCAGAGGTGTTCGAGTCCGAGGAGGCCGCGGCCCACAAGCTGGACCGCAAGATCGAAAGCGAGATGAAGTGGCTGCGCGAGGGCATCTCGGCCCGGCGCACCCGCAACATGGGGCGCGTGCGCAACCTGCTGGACCTGCGCGGCGTGCGGGCCGAGCAGATCAAGGGCGGCCAGCAGGCCAAGCTCGCCATTGCCGAGGCCGAGCGCGGCGGCCGGCTGGTGATCGAGGCCACCGGGATCGCCAAGGGCTTCGACACCCCCGAGGGCCGCAAGACCATCGTGCGGAACTTCTCGACCCGCATCCTGCGCGGCGACCGGGTCGGGCTGATCGGGCCGAACGGCGCCGGCAAATCGACCCTGCTGAAGATGCTGACCGGACAGCTGGCGCCCGACGAGGGCACGGTGAAGCTGGGGACCAACCTCGACACCGCCTATTTCGACCAGCGGCGCGAGGGGCTGGACCCGGAGGACACCATTCGCAAGGTGCTGTGCCCCTTCGGCGGCGACGCGGTGATGGTCAACGGCCAGTCACGCCACGTCGCCGGCTACATCAAGGATTTCCTGTTCGATACCCGGCAGCTCGACAGCCCGGTCAAGGCATTGTCGGGCGGCGAGCGCAACCGGCTGCTGCTGGCCCGCCTGTTCGCCAAGCCCAGCAACCTGATGATCCTCGACGAGCCGACCAACGACCTCGACATGGACACGCTGGACCTGCTGGAGGACGTGCTGGGCGACTATCAAGGAACGCTGCTGCTGGTCAGCCACGACCGCGACTTCCTCGACCGGCTGGTGACCGCCACCATCGCGCTGGAGGGCGACGGCACCGCCACCGAATATGCCGGCGGCTATTCCGACTATCTGGTGCAGCGCCCGGCCAAGGCGGCCCCCATCGCCGCGGCCAAGCCGAAGCCCACCGCCACGGCTCCCGCCATGGCCGCCAAGCCGCGCGGCAAGCTGAGCTACAAGGACCAGCGCGAACTGGACGAGTTGCCGGCCCGCATGGACGGGCTGGGGGCCGAGATTGCCAAGCTGGAGAAGGCGATGTCCGATCCCGACCTGTTCACCCGCGACCCCGCCAAGTTCCAGAAGACCAGCGAGCAGCTGCACGCCAAACAGGACGCCCTGGCCGCGGCGGAGGAGCGCTGGCTGGAGCTGGAGGCGATGCGCGAGGATCTGGAAGGCGGCCGGGGATGAGCCTCGCCCACACCCTCCAGGCACTCTTGGTGATGGCGTTGTGGGGGCTGAATTTCGTCGTCGCGAAATGGGCGCTGGCCGAATTCCCGCCGCTTTTCGTGATGTTCATCCGCTTCGCCCTGGTGGCGGCGCTGATCGTCCCCTTCTTCCGCATTCCCCGCGACAAGCTGTGGAAGATCGTGCTGCTGTCGGTGACGCTGGGCAGCATCCATTTCCCGATGATGTTCAGCGGGCTGAAGGGCATCGACGCCGCGACCGCCTCGCTGGCGGCACAGGCGCAGGTGCCCTTCTCGTCCCTGCTGGCGGCGCTGGTGTTCAAGGACAGGCTGGGCTGGCGCCGCGGCATCGGCATGGCCGCCGCCTTCGCCGGCGTGGCGGTGATCGCGGGCGAACCGCGGCTGGGCGAGTCGCTCCATTCGCTGCTGCTGATCCTGGCGGCCAGCGTCGCCTTCGCCGTGGCCAGCGTGCAGATGAAGCTGATCGGATCGGTGAACGGCTTCGCCGTCAACGGCTGGATGGCGCTGTTCGCCATGCCGCAGCTGCTGGGCCTGTCGCTGCTGATGGAACAGGGACAGATGGCCGCACTCGCCAACTCGACCTGGGTCGGCTGGGCCTCGATCGTCTACATGGCGGTCGGCGTCACCATCGTCGCCTATGGGCTGTGGTATCCGCTGCTGGGGCGCTACGACGTCAACCAGACCATGCCGTATCTGCTGACCGTGCCGGTCTTCGGCGTCGCGTCCGGCGCCCTGCTGATGGGCGATCCGCTGACGGTCAACCTCGCCATCGGCGGGCTGTTGACCGTGGGCGGCGTGGCTGTGATCGTGAAGCGGCGCCCGCGCACCGTCAGCGAGACGGTCACCAACCCGACCTGATGCCGACATGAGCAGCTTCCGCCGGATCGACCGCCCTTCCCCCAACCATGGCCCGCGGGCCGCGGATGCGCGGGTCGAGCTTCTGATCCTGCATTACACCGGCATGCCCACCGCCGCGCACGCGCTGGACCGGCTGTGCGACCCGGCGTCCCAGGTCAGCGCCCATTACACGGTGGACGAGGACGGCACCGTCTATGCCCATGTCCCGGAAGACCGCCGTGCCTGGCATGCCGGCCGGTCGAGCTGGCGCGGGGCCGGGGACGTCAACGGCCGTTCCATCGGCGTCGAGATCGTCAATCCCGGCCACGAGTTCGGCTATCGCCCCTTTCCGCCCGTCCAGATGGCGGCGGTCGCGGAGCTCTGCCGCGGCATCGTCGCGCGGCACGCCATCGCCCCCGCCGACGTGCTGGGCCACAGCGACGTCGCCCCGGACCGCAAGGAGGATCCGGGCGAACTGTTCGACTGGCCCGGCCTCGCCGCCCAGGGCATCGGGATCTGGCCCACGCCGTTCCAGGCAGACGACGGTCCCGTTGCGGATGCGGAGATCCCCGCCCTGCTGGGACGCTACGGCTACGACCCGGCCGAGCCGAGGGCGCTGCTGGCCTTCCAGCGCCATTTCCATCCCGGCAGGCTGACAGGCGCCGCCGACGCCGGAACGCTGCGAAGCCTGCGCGCCCTGCTGCGGCTGACCGGACGGTGACGCCGGTCTTCCCGGCAAGCGCCGGGCAGGCCCGATTTCACGCGGCGCCCCGGATTTGGGATTTGCCCCCACGGCCGCTTCCCTATATGAACGACCGCGCCAGATGGCCGGATGGCCGCCTTCGGTTTCGACCGGGGGAGGAAAGTCCGGGCTCCACGGAAACACGGTGCCGGCTAACGGCCGGCGGGGGCGACCCTAGGGAAAGTGCCACAGAAAGCAAACCGCCGGGGCTTCGGCCCAGGTAAGGGTGAAAGGGTGCGGTAAGAGCGCACCGCGGACCCGGCAACGGGGACGGCACGGTAAACCCCACCGGGAGCAAGACCGAATAGGAGCGGCCCGGCCACCGTCCCCGCAACGGGACGGGCGTGGGCCAAGCGCGTTTCTGCGCCGCCGCTCGGGTTGGTCGCGCGAGGCGTCCGGGCAACCGGCGTCCCAGACGAATGGCCATCGCCCGATCCTTCGGGATCGGGATACAGAACCCGGCTTACAGGCCATCTGGCGCTTTTCCCCCCTATTCCCGGCTCTTCCGTCCCGTTTGGGCCCGGTCGAGCCGCATCCATGGGTCGTCCCATGACGACCCATGGGGGGTACCCGCCCATGCGCCCGCCTTGCCCGGGGATGGGACGGAATGGGCGTCGTCCACAGCCCTGCGACGATATGGCCTGCCTCCTGCCACCCTCACACTTGGCTCCCCGCCCGGCTTTTTAACGGTCATCCCCGAACCGTCCACGGTCCCGTCCACATTTTCCCCAGACTAATCCACAGCCGGTGGATAAGTGTGGGGCGCATTCCCATGCTGTCCCATGATCGACCACACGTCCCCACCCAAAGACCTATGCCGTTCGCACGGGTCGATTCGTGCGCCCGAGAAACTATGGAACGCCTGCATTTTATTAAAGTGTCGGAACATTTGAGGAACGCGTGTGGATAACCTTATCCACATCGGCAGAGTCCAGCACAATACTGCGAGGATACTGAGATTTCGTACACCAACTTGCCCGGATGCCACAGCGTCACCCAAAAGTCTTGACACCCCCGTCTGAATACTCGGGGGAGCGTTGACGCCCATGCCGTCCCATGCTATCCCAAGAATGCCCATTTAAGGGGGGCTCTTACCCATTTTGGTTAACACCTGGGGCGGGAGCCGAATGGGTCAAGCGGAGCTGGCGCGGGGCACCCGACCGCGCATGGCGGGGTCGGGGGATAACAGGGGGGACCACCGGGCCGATGGCCGTTTTCCTGTCCACATACGTCAATAAGGTTGACAGGAAAGGGCGTGTGTCCATCCCGGCACAGTTCCGGCAGTCGCTTGCCAAAAGCTCGGCGGCCAACACCGTCTATCTCTGGCCCTCGCTGAACCACCAGGCGCTGGAAGGCGCCGACCAGGACTATCTCGACGTCCTCTCCGAAAGCCTCGAATCCCCCGACCTCGATGCCGACGAGCGCGACATGATCGAGACCTTCATCTTCGGCAAGCTGATCCCCGTCTCCCTCGACGCCGAAGGCCGCATCGTCCTGCCCAGGGAGCTGGCGGAGTTCGCCGGCATCGGCGAAGAGGCGGCCTTCATCGGCCGCCGCAAGACCTTCCAACTTTGGGAACCCAACGCCTTGAAGGCCCACGAAGCCGCGCTGCGCGAGCAGGTCGTGCGCAAGGACATCTCGCTCAGCCAGATCGTCGCCAAGGCGTCGCGCGGCGCCGCCAGCCGGAGCGGGGAGGGCGCATGACCGCCGCCCCGGTCCATATCCCGGTGATGCTGGCCGAGGTGATCGCCGCGCTCGCCCCGCGCGACGGCGGCATCTATGTCGACGGCACCTTCGGTGCCGGCGGCTACAGCCGCGCCCTTCTCGAATCGGCCTCCTGCCGTGTCATCGGCATCGACCGCGACCCCGCGGCGATCGAGCGCGGCCGCGCCCTGGCCCAGGCCTTCCCCGGCCGGCTGGAGGTGATCGAGGGCCGGTTCGGCGACATGGACCGGCTGGTGGCGGACCGGCTGCTGGCGGAACATGGCGTCGCGAAGGTCGACGGCGTGGCGCTCGACGTCGGCGTCTCCTCCCCCCAGATCGACGAGCCGGAACGCGGCTTCTCCTTCCGCTTCGACGGCCCGCTCGACATGCGGATGGGACGGGATGGGCCGACCGCCGCCGACGTGGTCAACACGGCCGGCGAGGCCGAGCTGGCCGACATCGTCTATCACCTGGGCGAGGAACGGATGGCGCGGCGCGTCGCCCGGGCCATCGTGGCCGCCCGCCGCGACTCGCCGATCGAGCGCACGGCGCGGCTGGCCGACATCGTCCGCTCGGTGGTGCCGAAGGGGAAGGGCGACGCGATCGATCCGGCCACCCGGACCTTCCAGGCCCTGCGCATCCATGTGAACGACGAGCTGGGCGAACTGCGGCGCGGCCTGTCCGCCGCCGAGTCGCTGCTGGCGCCCGGCGGGCGTCTGGCCGTCGTCTCCTTCCATTCGCTGGAGGACCGCGAGGTCAAGGCGTTCCTGCGGGACCGCTCCTCGCCGCCCGCCTCCCCGTCCCGCCATACGCCCGTGACCGCGGTCGCGGCGCACCACTCATCCTTCCGACTGCTCTCCCGGAAACCCGTGGACCCGAGCGACGCCGAAGCCCGCAACAACCCTCGCGCCCGGTCTGCCCGGCTGCGCGCGGCTGAACGTACCGAGGCGGCCGCGTTCCCGGCGCCCGGCAAGGAGGCAGCATGAAAGGCAAGACCTGGCTTTTCTGGGGAGGCCTGATCGCCGCCGCCGGCGGCGTGCTGTTCCAGACCAGCTATGACGTTCAGGATCTCGAGGAGAAGCTCGCCGGGCTGAACCGCAAGATCATCCAGGAACAGGAGTCCATCCAGGTCCTGAAGGCCGAGTGGAGCTATCTGAACGACCCCACCAAGCTGGAGCAGATGGCGCACGCCTATCTGGCGATGCAGCCGACCGAACCGCGCCAGTTCATGGCGATGGACGCGATCCCGATGCGGCCGGGCGATGCCGTTCAGCCGCCCCCCCCCTGCCCGGCGCGGCACCGCTGCCGCCGATGGTCCGTGCGCCTGACAGCGGCGCGCCGCAGGTCGCCGTCGTCCGTGCGCCGGCTGGCCTGCCGACCGCCGCGGCCTCCGGCATCGTCCCGGTCAGCGCCCCGGTGGCGGTCCCCGCCGCCCTGCCCTCCTCCGGCAGCATTGCCGACCCGAGCCGCGTCAACCGGATCAAGCCGTCGGCGCTGGTGCCGGGCAACGCCCGCGCGCCGGTCGAGAAGGCCCCGGAGAAGCCCGCCGCCGACCGCGCCTCCACCGGCAAGCTGGCGCCCGGCGCCCCGACCGCGCCCCGGTCGACCGAACTGGCCGCCCGGCCGATGCCGCCGGCCCCTGTCCCCGCAGCTGCGCCGGCAGCCGGCAAGGCCTCCGCCCAGCCGCAGCAGCCCTACCAGCCGAAGCCGACGGACAGCCTGGGTCTGCTGGTCGCCCGTCTGGGTGCCAATCGATGACCGGCTACGACCAAGGCGGCCAACCCGGCGGCGGGGTGCCGCACAGCCCCGGCAGCACCTATGTCCCGCCCCCGGCGCCGACGCCGAACCATCAGGCGCAGCAATCGGCGTCCAAACCCCGGACATCGCTGGCCGTCGCGCTCGACCAAAGCCGCTACCGCCTGCTGGTGACGGCCGCCGTGGTCACCACCGTCTTCACCGCGATCAGCGTCAAGCTGGCAATGGCCACCCTGTTCGGCGGCGGCGGCGAGCCGCGCCAGCACGTCGCGCTCGAGGTTGACAACACCACCACGAACCGGGCCGACATCCTCGACCGCAACGGCAACCTGCTGGCGACCTCGCTGGTCACCCAGTCGCTCTACGCCGACCCCAAGCTGGTGTCGCGCCCGGAGGAGGCCGCGCAGAAGCTGGCCGGCGTCCTGCCGGAGCTGGATTACAAGGATCTGGTCGCCAAGCTGTCCGGCGACCGCCGCTTCGTCTGGCTGAAGCGCAACCTGACGCCGAAGCAGCAGGCATCCGTCCACCGCCTGGGCATCCCCGGCGTCGCCTTCGAGCGCGAGGAGCGCCGTTTCTACCCGGCCGGCCCGCTGGCCTCGCATGTGGTGGGATTCACCGGCATCGACAACAACGGCCTCGCCGGGATGGAACAGGGCTTCAACAAGCGCCTGACCGAAGACCCCGGTACGCCGCTGCAATTGTCCATCGACCTCCGGCTGCAGCATGTCCTGAAAAAGGAACTTGCCGCCACGGTGCAGGAATTCAGCGCCATCGGCGCCGCCGGCATCGTCTTCGACGTGCGCAACGGCGAAGTGCTGGCGATGGTCTCGCTGCCCGATTTCGATCCGCAGGACCCGACCGGCCTCGATCCCGACACGCTGTTCAACCGGGCGACGCTCGGCGTGTACGAGATGGGCTCCACCTTCAAGATCTTCAACTCGGCGTTGGCATTCGACACCGGCAAGATCCGCGCATCGGATCTGTTCGACGCCGCGCATCCGGTGAAGATCGGCCGCTTCACCATCAACGACTACCACAGCCTGCACCGTGCCCTGACGGTGGCGGAGGTGTTCCAGCACTCCTCCAACCTCGGGTCGGTCCGCATGGTCCAGCAGGTGGGGATCGCGGCGCAGAAGGCCTTCATGACCAAGATGGGCTTCACCAAGCCCACCGGGCTGGAGTTGCCGGAAAACGGCTGGCCGCTGGTGCCCAACCCATGGCGCGAGGTCAACAGCTACACGATCTCCTTCGGCCACGGCATCTCCGTCAGCCCGATGCACACGGTGGCGGCCGCCGCCTCCGTCATCAATGGCGGATTCTTCCACAAGCCGACGCTGCTGAAGCGCCAGCCGGACGCGGAGATTCCGACCGAACAGGTGGTGTCGCGCCAGACCTCCGACATGATGCGGCGCATGTTCCGCTTCGTCGTCGCCGATGGCACCGGCAAGTCGGCCGAAGTGAAGGGCTATGTCGTCGGTGGCAAGACCGGCACCGCCGACAAGCAGAAGGGGCGGCACTACCAGAAGAACTCGCGCATGTCGTCCTTCCTGGGCGCCTTTCCCATGCAGGATCCGCGCTACGTCGTCTATGTGCTGGTCGACGAACCGAAGGCGACGGCCAAGACCTACGGCTACGCCACCGGTGGCTGGGTCGCCGCGCCGGCGGTCGGCCGCATCGTCAAGCAGATCGGCCCGCTGCTGAACGTGCCGACGGTGGACGAAAGCGCGCCGGAGATCCTGACCTCCACCTACCTGAACGCCGCCGGCTCCACCAACTGGCAGCAGGCCATGCCCCCCGTCACCGCCCCACCCCCGCCGAAGGGAAGCACCGTTGCGTCTTTCCCAACTCAGACCAAGCCCCGCTGACGCCGGTCCGGCCGGCAGCGACCCCGACATTGCCGGGCTGACCGCCGACAGCCGCGCGGTCAGGCCCGGCTTTGTCTTTGCCGCCCTGTCGGGCGTCAAGACCGACGGACGCGCCTTCATCGCCGACGCGCTGGCCAAGGGCGCCGTCGCGGTGCTGGCGCCCGAGGGCACGGTGCTGCCCGCCGACTCGGCCACCACGCATTCCACCACTGCCGTCCTGCTGACCGATCCGCAGCCCCGTCTCGCCTTCGCCCGCATGGCCGCCGCCTTCCATGGCGGGCGCCAGCCCGGGACGGTGGTGGCGGTGACCGGGACCAACGGCAAGACCTCCACCGTCCAGTTCGCCGCCCAGATCTGGACGCACATGGGACTGGCCGCCGGCAGCATGGGCACGCTGGGGCTGATCGGCCCCGGCCTGAAGGGCTATGGCGGGATGACGACGCCCGACCCGGTATCGCTGCACCGCGACCTCGCCGCGGCCAAGGAGGCCGGCATCGACCATCTGGCGATGGAGGCGTCGAGCCACGGGCTGGAGCAGTTCCGGCTCGACGGCGTGGCGATCAAGGCGGCCGGCTTCACCAACCTGACGCTGGACCATCTGGACTACCACGGTACGATGGACGCCTATCGCGACGCGAAGGCGATGCTCTTCCAGCGTATACTACCGACAGGATGCACCGCGGTCCTGAACGCGGACAGTGACGACTTCCACTTTTTTGCCGCAATTTGTAACGAACGTGGCCACCGCGTCCTGTCCTATGGTCTCGCCGGCACCGGGCTGCGGGTGACGGGGGTGGAAGCCTTGGCCCATGGCCAGCGGCTTTGCCTGTCCGTGCTCGGCCACGAGGTGACGGTGGACCTGCCGCTGGCTGGGCGCTTCCAGGCCTGGAACGTGCTCTGCGCGCTGGGATTGGTCATCGGCTCCGGCGGCGACGTCGAGCAGGCCCTGGCCGCCCTTCCCACGCTGGAAGGCGTGCCGGGCCGGCTTCAGCATGTCGCGACCCACCCCAACGGGGCAGCGGTCTATGTCGATTTCGCCCACACGCCGGACGCGCTGGAAACGGTGCTGCTGGCGCTGCGGTCGCACGCCTCGCGCCATCTGGTGACGGTGTTCGGCTGCGGCGGCGACCGCGACCGGACCAAGCGGCCGGTGATGGGGGCGCTGGCCGCCCGGCTGGCCGACCGCGCCATCGTCACCGACGACAACCCGCGCACCGAGAACCCCGCCTTCGTGCGGAGCGAGGTGCTGGCGGGGGCCGCCGGCGAATTGGCGGGCCGGCTGGAGGAGATCGGCGACCGGGCCGAGGCGATCCGCACCGCGGTGCAACAGCTCCAGCCCGGCGACGTCCTGGTCATCGCCGGCAAGGGGCACGAACAAGGACAAACTATCGGCACCGAGGTGCGTCCGTTCGACGATGCGGACGAGGCCCGGAAAGCCGTAGCGGAGGTTGGAGCATGAGCGACAAGACGGTCCTGTGGACGTCGCAGGACGCCGCGGCGGCCACCGGCGGGCATCTGACCGGCCCGCCGGCCGGCTGGACCGCCACCGGCGTCACCATCGACAGCCGCAAGGTGGCACCGGGCGACCTGTTCGTCGCCATCCGCGGCCCGAACTTCGACGGGCATGCCTTCGTCGGCGCGGCGCTCGCCGCCGGGGCCGCCGCGGCGATGGTCGACCATGTGCCCGACGGGCTGTCGGCCGACGCGCCGCTGCTGCTGGTGCCGGCCGACACGCTCCAGTCGATGGCCGCCCTGGGCGCCGCCGCGCGGGCGCGCTGTGGGGCGCGGTTCGTCGGCGTCACCGGCTCGGTCGGCAAGACCGGCACCAAGGAGACGCTGCGCCACGTCCTGTCGGCGCAGGGCCCGACCTATGCCACCGAAGGCAGCCTGAACAACCATTGGGGCGTGCCGCTGTCGCTGGCCCGCCTGCCGGCATCGAGCGCCTATGGCGTGTTCGAGCTGGGCATGAACCATGCCGGCGAACTCGGCCCGCTGTCCAGACAGGTCAGGCCGGACGTCGCCATCGTCACCACCGTCGAGGCCGTGCATCTGGAGTTCTTCTCCGGCGTCGAGGCCATCGCCGACGCCAAGGCCGAGATCTTCGAGGGGCTGGGCCCCAACGGCGTCGCCGTGCTGAACCGCGACAACGGGCAGTTCGCCCGTCTGGCCGCGGCGGCCGCAAGCCATGGCCTGTCCCATATCTGGGGCTTCGGCAGCGACGACCGGGCCGACGCCCACCTGCTCGACTGCTCGCTGCACGCGACGTGCAGCGCCGTGACCGCGGTCGTCCGCGGCGAGCGGCTGCAATATTGCCTGTCGCTTCCCGGCAGGCACTGGGTGATGAACAGCCTCGCCGTCCTGCTGGCGGTCAAGGCGCTGGGCGCCGACGTCGCCGCTGCCGCCCGGTCGCTGTCCAGCCTGCAGCCGGTCAAGGGCCGCGGCACCCGCAAGCGCATCCAGGCGCCCCAGGGCGCCTTCACCCTGATCGACGAAAGCTACAACGCCAGCCCGGCGGCGATGGCCGCGACGCTGGAGGTGCTGGGCAAGATCGATCCCGGCGCCGGCGGACGCCGCATCGCCGTGCTGGGCGACATGCGCGAGCTCGGCGACCGGGCCGACGCCCTGCATGCCGCCCTGGCCGAGCCGCTGCGCGCCGCCCAGGTCGATGCGGTCTATGCCTGCGGCCCGCACATGCGGGCATTGTTCGACCGCCTGCCCGAGACGATGCGCGGCGCCTGGACCGAGTCCAGCGTCGATTTGGCCCCCATCGTGACCGCGTCGGTGAAGGGCGGCGACGTGGTGATGGTCAAGGGGTCGCTTGGCAGTCGCACAGGTCTGGTCGTCGATGCGCTCGCGGCACTCGACAGAGGCCGCGAAAGCGAGGACAAAGCCGCCTCCCGAACCACCAACCAGCCGCCGGCGGTCGCGCACTCCGCGCATGCACCGCGAGGCTGACGGACCCAAATGCTCTACAATCTCCTCTTCGGTCTGGCCGACGTCTTCACGCCGTTCAACCTGTTCCGGTACCTGACCTTCCGGACCGGCGGCGCCGTGATCACGTCGCTGGTCATCAGCTTCGTGTTCTTTCCGCGCCTGATCGCCTGGCTGAAGCACAAGCAGGGCGAAGGACAGCCCATCCGCGCCGACGGCCCGGAGTCCCACTTCAAGAAGAAGGGCACGCCCCCATGGGCGGCCTGATGATCCTGATCGCCATGACGGTCAGCACCCTGCTGTGGGCCGACCTGACCAACGCCTACATCTGGATCGTGCTGCTGGTCACCATCGGCTACGGCCTGATCGGCTTCGGCGACGACTATCTGAAGCTGACCAAGCGCAACACCAAGGGACTGTCGGGCCGCTTCCGCCTGGGCTGGGAGATCGCCATCGGGCTGGTCGCCTCGGCGCTGATCATGTGGGTGTCGGCCCCGCCGCTGTCGGGCGGCGTGGCGGTTCCCTTCGTCAAGGATTTCCTGATCCAGCTGTCCTGGTTCTTCGTCCCCTTCGGCGCCTTCATCATGGTCGGCGCGTCGAACTCGGTGAACCTGACCGACGGGCTGGACGGGCTCGCCATCGTGCCGACGATGATCGCCGCCGGCTGCTTCGGCCTGATCTCCTACCTGTCGGGCAACGCGATCTTCGCCAACTACCTGCAAATCCACCATGTGCCGGGATCGGGCGAGCTGACGATCTTCTGCGGCGCGCTGGTCGGCGCCGGGTTGGGCTTCCTGTGGTACAACGCCCCGCCGGCCATGGTCTTCATGGGCGACACCGGGTCGCTGTCGCTGGGCGGCGCGCTGGGCGCCGTCAGCGTGGTGACCAAGCACGAGATCGTGCTCGCCATCATCGGCGGCCTGTTCGTGCTGGAGACGGTGTCGGTCATCGTCCAGGTCGCCTCCTTCAAGCTGACCGGCAAGCGGGTCTTCCGCATGGCGCCGCTGCATCATCATTTCGAGAAGAAGGGCTGGGCCGAACCGACGGTGGTGATCCGCTTCTGGATCATCGCCTCGATCCTGGCGCTGGTCGGCCTGTCCACGCTGAAGCTGCGCTGAGGGGGGACCGGCGATGATCGACCTGTTCTACATGCAGGAGCTGCCGGTGGCGGTGATGGGGCTGGGCAAGTCCGGCCTCGCCACAGCCCGGGCGCTGCGCGACAGCGGGGCCGAGGTGCGGGTGTGGGACGACAACCCCGCCTCGCGCGCCGCGGCGGAGGCCGAAGGCTTCGCCGTCGCCGATCTCGCCACCGCCGACCTGTCGGACCTGACCACCATCGTCTGGTCGCCCGGCATCCCCCACACCCACCCCAAGCCGCACCCGGTGGCCGAGCGCGCCCGCGCGCTGGGGATCGAACTGATCTGCGACATCGAGTTGCTGGGCCGGGCCGAGCGCGACTGCGCCTTCATCGGCATCACCGGCACCAACGGCAAGTCGACCACCACCACGCTGATCGGCCACATCATGGCGGCGGCCGGCCGCCGGATCGCGGTGGGCGGCAATCTCGGCACGCCGGTGCTGAGCTTCGACCCGCTGGGATCGGGCGGCACCTGCATCCTGGAAATGTCGAGCTACCAGCTGGAGCTGACCCACTCCATCACCTTCGACATCGCCGTCCTGCTGAACATCACCCCCGACCATCTCGCCCGCCATGGCGGGATGGACGGCTACATCGCCGCCAAGACGCTGATCTTCCACCGCCAGACCCGGCCGCGCACCGCGGTGATCGGCGTGGATGACGAGCATTGCCGGAAAATCCATGCCGATCTCGTGGCGGCCGGCGACCAGCGCATCTGGCCGGTCTCGGCGCAAGGGCCGGTGGCGGGCGGCGTCTATGCCGCCGAGGGCTGGCTGGTCGACGACACCGACGGCGCGGCCGCGCGGGTGGTGGAGCTGTCAACGCTGCCGACCCTGCTGGGCGCCCACAATTGGCAGAATGCCGCCGCGGCCTTCGCCGCCTGCAAGGCCGCCGGCCTGCCGGCCCCGGCAATCGTTGCGGCAATGGCGAATTTCCCCGGCCTCGCCCACCGACAGCAGCTGGTCGGCAGCCTGGAGGGCGTGCGCTTCGTCAACGACAGCAAGGCGACCAACGCCGACGCGACCGAAAAGGCGCTCGCCACCTTCGACCCGATCTACTGGATCCTCGGCGGACAGGCCAAGGACACCGGACTGAACGGGCTCGAGGGCTACGGGGGCCGCGTCCGCCACGCCTTCCTGATCGGCGAGGCCCAGGATCAATTCGCCGCATGGCTCGACGCGCAGGGCATTGCCTATACACGGTGCGGCACGCTGGACGTCGCCACCGCGAAGGCGGCCGGCATGGCGCTGGCGGAGCGGCTGGAGGGCGCCTGCGTGCTGTTGTCCCCAGCTTGCGCGTCGTGGGACCAGTTTGCCAATTTCGAGAAGCGCGGCGAAGCCTTCTCGGCCTATGTCGCGGGCATCATCGGCGCGCATGCGAACAGCGGCGGCGGGACCAGCGGGGGCAGTGCATGATCACCTTCGACCGCACCGACCAATCTATCTTCGGCCGCTGGTGGTGGACGGTCGACCGCTGGCAGCTGGGCGCCGTCGCCCTGCTGATGTTTCTCGGCACCGTGCTGATCACCGCGGCCAGCCCGCCGGTGGCCGAACGCATCGGCATCCAGGACACCTTCTATTTCGTCGAACGCCACCTGATGATGCTGATCCCCGCGATCATCATCATGATCGGCGTCTCGCTGCTCAGCCCGCGCGGCGTGCGGCGGGTGGCGCTGGGCGTGTTCCTGCTGTCGGTCCTGCTGGTCTACGCCACGCTGGTGGTGGGCGTCGAGATCAAGGGCGCCCGGCGCTGGATCCATGTGCCCGGCCTGTCGATCCAGCCGTCCGAGTTCGTCAAGCCGGCCTTCGCGGTAGTGGCGGCCTGGCTG
This sequence comes from Azospirillum thiophilum, assembly GCF_001305595.1. Classification (NCBI taxonomy): domain Bacteria; kingdom Pseudomonadati; phylum Pseudomonadota; class Alphaproteobacteria; order Rhodospirillales; family Azospirillaceae; genus Azospirillum; species Azospirillum thiophilum. Next base: position 1,826,343 of record NZ_CP012401.1, on the reverse strand, counting down.
TTCTCGCTCTCGCGCACCAATCCGGGCTTCCCGGGCGCGCTGGTGTCGATCGTGCTCTACGGCGTCACCATGGCCGGCCTGATCCTGCAGCCCGACCTCGGCATGACCTTCGTCGTCTCCGCGGTGTGGTTCACCCAGTTCTTCCTGGCCGGGCTGAACCTCGTCCTGGTGATGGGGCTCGGCGGGCTGGGCGTGGTCGGGCTGATCGGCGCCTATTACACGCTGCCGCACGTCACCAGCCGCATCGACCGTTTCCTCGACCCCCATGCCGGCGACAACTATCAGGTCAACCGCTCGCTGGAGGCATTCGCCAACGGCGGGCTGATGGGCACCGGCCCCGGCCAGGGCACGGTGAAGTTCTACCTGCCCGACAGCCATGCCGATTTCATCTTCGCGGTCGCCGGGGAAGAGCTGGGCCTGATCTTCTGCCTCGGGTTGGTGGTGCTGTTCGCCTTCGTCGTGTTGCGCGGGTTCGCACGGGTCTTCAACGACAACAATTACTTCGTCCTGCTGGCGGCCGCCGGCCTGCTGATCCAGTTCGGGCTTCAGGCGGCGATCAACATGGGATCGTCCTTGCATCTCATGCCGACGAAGGGCATGACCCTGCCTTTCATTTCCTACGGCGGCTCCTCGCTGCTGGCACTCGGCTTCGGTATGGGCATGGTTCTGGCTTTGACACGCAAGCGCTTCGGCCCGCTGGAATGAGGAGGCCGACGGACTTGGATCCCACCGCGCACAAGGTGATCGTGCTGGCCGCAGGCGGCACCGGCGGGCACATGTTCCCGGCCGAGGCGCTGGCGCGCGAGCTGCTGGCCCGCGGCCGCGCCGTGACGCTGGTCACCGACAAGCGCGGCCAGGCCTTCGGCGACACCCTGCCCGAGGTGCCGGTGCACCGCATCCGCGCCGCCTCCCCCGGCGCCGGCCTGATCGGCAAGCTGAAGGCCGCGCTGCAGATGGGGCTCGGCCTGCTGGAGGCGCGGTCGCTGATGCGCCAGCTCGACCCCGCCGCGGTGGTCGGCTTCGGCGGCTACCCGTCCGTCCCCACCGTCTATGCCGCGGTCCAGTCGCGCGTGCCGGCCCTGCTGCACGAACAGAACGCCGTGCTGGGCCGCGCCAACCGGATGCTGATCGCCGGAGCCCGCAGGCTGGCCGTCGCCTTCCCCGGCATCGAGAAGCTGGGCGAGGAGCAGCGCGCCAAGATCGTCCGTACCGGCAATCCGGTGCGTCCGGCGGTGTCCGCCCGCCGGCTCGCCCCCTATGCCGCACCCGAAGCCGGCGGCCCGGTCCGTCTGCTGGTGATGGGCGGCAGCCAGGGCGCCCGCGTCTTCTCCGAGATCGTCCCGGCCGCCCTCGCCCTGCTGCCGGAGGAGTTGCGCGCCCGCATCCATCTGGCGCAGCAGTGCCGGCCGGAAGACCTGGAGGCCGCTCGCGACGCGCTGGAGCCGCTGGGCCTCGCGCGGCTGGAGTTGCAGACCTTCTTCCGCGACGTGCCGGACCGGCTTGCCGCCTGCCACCTCGCCATCACCCGCGCCGGCGCCTCGACCATCGCCGAGCTGACCTGCATCGGCCGCCCGGCGATCCTGGTGCCCTACCCCTTCGCCACCGACGACCATCAGGCCGCCAACGCCCGCCATCTGGCCGAGGCCGGCGCCGCCTGGCCGATCCCGCAGCCTGCCTTCACCGCGCAGGCCCTGGCCGACCGGCTGGCCGGACTGCTGGCCGATCCGCAGGCACTGGCCGACGCCGCCGGCGCCGCCCACGGCTGGGGCACCGCCGACGCCGCCACCGCGCTGGCCGACGCCGTCCTGGCGATGCTGGGAGCCGGCGGGAGCGCCGCCAACAGCACGGGTGTTCATGGCGCCGGCGTGAGCCGGGCCGATCACGACCAGACCCACGACCAATCCCACGACCAATCCCACGCCCGGCCGTCCGCCGCCGGGTCCAGCGCCAAGGGGGCCGCGGAATGATCAAGACCATGCGGAATCTCACCCGGCGGACACCGCGTCCCCTGCAGGACTGGCCGGCGGACATGACGCGGACCGAGGGCGGCTGGTACAACCGTCCGGGCTGTCCGCTGGTTCCGCGATTCCTCGCCGAAGGCGGTTTCCTGCGCGACCGCCTGTCGATGATCCACGGATCGCAACCCCTTCCCCCCGACCTCTCCGACGGGGCGGTCGACGCCACCCTTCGCCTGATGCTTCGCCGCGGAAAGTAAGACATGCGCGCCCTCCCCCTCTCGATCGGCACCATCCACTTCGTCGGCATCGGCGGCATCGGCATGAGCGGCATCGCCGAGGTGCTGCGGAACCTGGGCTATACCGTCCAGGGCTCCGACCTCGCCGAGAACGCCAACGTCAAGCGCCTGCGCGAGCTGGGCATCACGGTGTTCGTCGGCCATCGCGGCGAGAACATCGCCGGCGCCGCCGTGATCGTCGTCTCCTCCGCCGTCAAGCGCGACAACCCGGAGGTGGTGGCCGCCCGCGCAGCATTGGTGCCGGTGGTCCGCCGCGCCGAGATGCTGGGCGAGCTGATGCGGCTGAAATGGGCGATCGCCATCGGCGGCACCCACGGCAAGACCACGACGACCTCGATGGTCGGCCATATGCTGGAGCACGCGAACCTCGACCCGACCGTCATCAACGGCGGCATCATCAACGCCTACGGCTCCAACACCCGGCTCGGCACCGGCGACTGGATGGTGGTCGAGGCTGACGAGAGCGACGGCACCTTCGTCAAGCTGCCGGCCTGCATCGCCGTCGTCACCAACATGGACCCGGAGCATCTGGACTTCTACGGCACCTTCGACAATGCGCGGGCCGCCTTCGACAGCTTCGTCCAGAACATTCCCTTCTACGGCTTCGCCGCGCTCTGCATCGACCACCCCGAAGTGCAGGCGATGATCCCGCGCGTGTCCGACCGCCGCATCGTCACCTACGGCTTCTCGCCGCAGGCCGATATCCGCGCGGTCAACGTCGAGCTGGGCACCGACGGCGCAAAGTACGACGTGCTGATCTACGACCGCCACACCGGCGAGAGCCGCGCCATCGCGGGCGTGCGCCTGCCGATGTACGGGCCGCACAACGTCCAGAACTCCCTCGCCTGCTTCGCCGTCGGCAACGAGATGGGGCTGCCCGACGTGGTGATGCGCGACAGTATGGCCAAGTTCCAGGGCGTGAAGCGCCGCTTCACAAAGACCGGCGAGACCAACGGCATCACCGTCATCGACGATTACGGCCACCATCCGGTGGAGATCGCCGCCGTGCTGAAGGCCGCGCGCACCGCCGGCACCGGCCGCACCATCGCGGTGGTCCAGCCGCACCGCTACTCGCGCCTCGCCGCCCTGTTCGAGGAATTCTGCACCTGCTTCAACGACGCCGACGCCGTGATCGTCGCCGACGTCTATGCCGCCGGCGAGGCACCGATCGAGGGCGTCAGCCGCGACAGCCTGGTCGAGGGACTGCGCATGCACGGCCATCGCCATGTCGTGGCCCTGCACACCCCGCAGGAGCTGGCCCAGGTGGTGCGCGAGATGGCCAAGACCGGCGACTTCGTCGTCTGCCTGGGCGCCGGCAACATCACCCAATGGGCCAATGCACTGCCGGGCGAGTTGTCCGCCCTCTATGGCGCGGCGCGATGAAGGCGGCCCCGCGCATGAACGCCCCAGACGGCCATCTGATCGGACGTATGCCCGCGGTGCGCGGCCGGCTGACCGCCGACGCCCCGCTGGCGTCGGTGACATGGTTCCGCGTCGGCGGCCCGGCCGAGGTGATGTTCCGCCCGGCCGACGCCGACGATCTGGCTGGGTTCCTGGCCGCTCTGCCGGCCGAGGTGCCGGTGACGGTGATCGGCGTCGCCTCCAACCTGCTGGTGCGGGACGGCGGCGTGCCGGGCGTCACCATCCGGCTCGGCCGCGGCTTCACCGATATCGTGGCGGATGGGACCGGGGACGGCATGACGCTGACGGCGGGGGCCGCGGCGCTCGACCTCAACGTCGCCATGGTCGCCCGCGACGCCGGGATCGGGGGGCTGGAGTTCCTGTCGGGGATTCCCGGCACCGTCGGCGGCGCGCTGCGCATGAACGGCGGCGCTTATGGCCGCGAGCTGGCCGATGTGCTTGTCTCCGCCACTGCGGTGGCGCGCGACGGCCGGCGGCTGGAGTTCAACCATGCCGCCATGGGCTTCACCTACCGCCACAGCGGCGTCCCGGAGGATTGCATCTTCACCGGCGCCGTCCTGCGCGGCGAGCCCGGCAACCCGCTGGAGATCGCGCGACGCATGGCGGAGATATCCTCCAAGCGCGCCGACAGCCAGCCGGTCCGCTCGCGCACCGGCGGCTCGACCTTCAAGAATCCCGACGGTTACAAAGCCTGGGAACTGATCGACAAGGCCGGTTGCCGCGGCCTGGCCATCGGCGGCGCCCAGGTGTCGGAAATGCACTGCAACTTTCTGATCAACAACGGCGCTGCCACCGCCGCCCAGCTGGAAGCGCTGGGCGAGGAGGTCCGCCGCCGCGTGTTCGAGACCAGCGGCGTGACGCTGGAATGGGAAATCAAGCGAATCGGCGTCCCGGCCGCCGAAGAAAGCACCGCCCAATGACCGAAGCCCTGCTGCACGCCCACAAGAAGCATGTCGCCGTCCTGATGGGCGGCTGGTCGGCCGAGCGCGAGGTGTCGCTGGTCAGCGGCGCCGGCGTCGCCAAGGCGCTGGAAGAGGAAGGCTACCGCGTCACCGCCATCGACGTGCAGCGCGACCTGGGCGGGCTGATGCAGGCGCTGACCCACCCGCGCCCCGACGTGGTGTTCAACGCCCTGCACGGCCGCGGCGGCGAGGACGGGACGATTCAGGGCATCCTGGAATTCCTGGGTTTGCCCTACACCCATTCCGGCGTCCAGGCGTCGGCCATCGCCATGGACAAGGCGATGACCAAGCGGGTGCTGGAGACGGCCGGCGTGCGCTCCCCCAAAGGCATGGTTCTGTCACGTGGGGAGATCACCGGCGGTACCCACCCCATGCCGGCGCCCTATATCGTCAAGCCTGTGGACGAAGGCTCGACCGTTGGCGTAACCCTGGTCCGCGAAGGGCAGAACAGCCCGGTCGGCGATGCGTGGACCTTCGGGGAACGCGCGCTGGTCGAAGAGTTCATTCCTGGTCGTGAGCTGACCGTGGGTGTCATGGGTGACCGCGCACTGGCGGTTACCGAGATCGCCTTCCAGGCACAGGTCTACGACTATACCGCGAAATACAGTGCCGGCCATGCCGTCCACACCATCCCCGCCGCGATCCCCGAGGTCGTTGCGGAGGAGGCGAAACGGCTGGCGGTGCTGGCGCACCACACCCTGGGCTGCCGGGGCGTGTCGCGCAGCGACTTCCGCTGGGACGACAGCCGGCCGGGAACCGACGGTCTGTATTTCCTGGAGATCAACAACCAGCCGGGGATGACGCCCCTGTCGCTGGTGCCCGAACAGGCCGCGCATGTGGGGATCACCTACGGCGCGCTGGTCGGCTGGCTGGTGGAGAATGCCGCATGTCAGCTCGCCTGATGGCCAACCCGGACTTCCGCGCCGCCGCCGCCGGCGCGCGGGCCCGGGACGAGATGCCGACCCCGCCGCGCGCCATGGCCGCGTCGGCGGAGAAAGGCAAGCGGCGCCGCGCCTGGCCGCGCTGGACCCGCTCGGCCGTCAAGACGGCGCTGATCCTGACCCCGGTGCTGGCGCTGACCGCTACGGCCGGATCGACCTGGAAGCGCGGCAACCTGGCCGACACGCTGGATGCGGTGCGGGACAGCGTCATCCAGACCACCGGCGACATGGGCTTCCGCCTGTCGGAAATCCTGGTGGTCGGCCGCAGCGAGACCGAGCGCGACGCCGTGCTCGACGCGCTGGGCGTGCGCCGGGGCGAACCGATCCTGTCGATCGACCTCGCCGAGGCCAAGCAGCGGCTGGAGGAACTGCCCTGGGTGTCGTCGGCCTCCATCGAGCGGCGGCTGCCTGGCTTCCTCTACATCCGCCTGTCGGAACGCCAGCCGATGGCGATCTGGCAGCACGAGCGGCAGTTCACCGTCATCGACCGCGCCGGCCGGCCGCTGGCCGATGCGGCGGAGCTGGCGCGCCGCGGCAACCAGCGCATCGAGACCCTGCCCCAGGTGATCGGCGCCAACGCGCCGCAGCAGGTCCACACCCTGCTGACGGCGCTGGACAACGCCCCCACCATCGCCCCGATGCTGTCGTCGGCCAGCTGGATCAGCGACCGCCGCTGGAACCTGCAGCTGAGCAATGGCGTGACGGTGAAGCTGCCGGAAGGCACGACCGAGATGCGCCGGGCCCTGCGCCAGCTGGAGCAGATGCACACGGCCAGCCATGTGCTCGACCGCGACATCGTCGCCATCGACCTGCGCCAGCCCGAGCGCGCGGCGATCCAGACCTCGGCCACCGCCCAGCTTCCGGGCTGGGAGGACGATACCAAGAAGAAGAACGGCAAGAAATCGTAAGCCGCCCAGCGGCGGGTGCTTGTGGGGAAGCACCGATTGCTGTGTGAAGACAGGAGTGAGGAAAGACTTGGGGGGCATGTTCGGTATGGGACTTAACGGCGCCAAGAAGCCGAAGCGGCCAGCACGTGGCGGAATCGTCACGGCGCTGGACGTCGGCTCGACGAAGGTGTGCTGCGTCATCGCGCGGATGGACGAGCCCGGCTCGCTCCGCGTGATCGGCGTCGGCCACCAGATCGCCACGGGCATCCGCGCCGGGACCATCATCGACATGGAAGCGGCGGAAACCTCGATCGGCGCCGCCGTGCATGCGGCCGAGCAGATGGCAGGCGAGACGGTGCATGACGTTGTGGTCAACCTGTCGATGGGCCATCCGCGCTCCCACGCCTTCACCGCCAGCGTTCCCGTTTCCGGCCAGGAGGTGACGGAGGGCGACATCCGCCGCGCCATGGCCCATGCCCGCACCCTCCAGGCCGGCCCCGACCAGGCGCTGATCCACACCATACCCCTGGGCTTCACCCTGGACAGCAGCCGCGGCATCCGCGATCCCAAGGGGATGAGCGGCCACGCGCTGGGCGCCCAGCTGCATGTCGTCACCGCGGCGGCCGGCGCCATCCGCACGCTGCACGCCTGCATCGCACGCTGCCACCTGAACATCGAGTCCATCGTGGTCAGCCCCTTCGCCTCCGGCCTCGCCTGTCTGGTCGAGGACGAGATGGAGATGGGCGCCGCCTGCGTCGACATCGGCGGCGGCGGCACCACAATCTCGATCTTCGCCGAGGGCAACCTGATATGGACCGGCTTCGTGCCGCTCGGCGGGCGGCACGTCACCAACGACATCGCCCATGGCCTGACCACGCCGCTGGTCCATGCCGAACGGCTGAAGGTGCTGTCCGGCAGCGCCCGGGTGAACCCGGCCGACGAGCGCGAGATGATCGAGGTGCCGCAGATCGGCGAGGACGAGCGCAGCGGCAGCGGCACCGCCAGCCATCCGCGCTCCTTCCTGGTCAGCATCATCCAGGCCAGGATGGAGGAAATCTTCGAGGAGGTGCGCAGCGCCATCGAGCAGTCGGGCCATTCCCGGCTGGTCGGCCGCCGCGTCGTGCTGACCGGCGGCGCCAGCCAGCTGCCCAACACGCGCGACCTCGCCTCGCCGATCCTGGACAAACAGGTCCGCATCGCCCGTCCGACCCGGATCGCCGGTCTCGAGGAGGCGCATGGCGGTCCTGCCTTCGCGACGGTCGCGGGCCTGCTTCTGCACGCCGTCCGCAACCCGACGGAGCTGATGGTGACCGGCCAGGAGGCGGTCGCATCCAGCGGGCTCCTGGGCCGCGTCGGCCTGTGGCTGCGGGAGAATCTCTGATGAGTCTCCCCATGGCGATCCACCGATTCCCGATCGGACAGACACCGGACACAACCGGGCGCCGGTCGCGGCATATCAAACATCAAACCCAACGAAAACAGGTTGTGGAGGCCTGAATACGATGATCAACGTGACAATTCCCCAAATCGAGCCCGAGCTGAAGCCGCGCATCACAGTCTTCGGCGTCGGCGGCGCCGGCGGCAACGCCGTCAACAACATGATCAAGTCGAACCTGGAAGGCGTGGACTTCGTCGTCGGCAACACCGACGCGCAGGCGCTCAAGGGTTCCTTGTGCGAGAAGCGCATCCAGCTCGGCACCGGAACCACCCGCGGCCTCGGCGCCGGCTCCAAGCCGGATGTCGGCCGCGCCTCGGCCGAGGAGCAGATCGACGAGATCGTCCAGTATCTCGAAGGCTCCAACATGGTGTTCATCACCGCCGGCATGGGCGGCGGCACCGGTACCGGTGCGGCGCCGGTCATCGCGCGCGCGGCCCGAGAACGCGGCATCCTGACCGTCGGCGTCGTCACCAAGCCCTTCCATTTCGAGGGCGGCCACCGCATGCGGCTGGCCGAGGGCGGCATCGCCGAGCTGCAGCAGTATGTCGACACCCTGATCATCATCCCGAACCAGAACCTGTTCCGCATCGCCAACGAGAAGACGACCTTCGCGGACGCCTTCAAGATGGCCGACGACGTTCTGCATTCGGGCGTGCGCGGCGTCACCGACCTGATGGTGATGCCCGGCCTGATCAACCTGGATTTCGCCGACATCCGGTCCGTCATGACCGAAATGGGCAAGGCGATGATGGGCACCGGCGAAGCCAACGGCGAACGCCGCGCCATCGAGGCCGCCGAGGCCGCCATCTCCAACCCGCTGCTGGACGACGTGTCGATGAAGGGTGCCCGCGGCGTCCTGATCAACATCACCGGCGGCTACGACATGACCCTGTTCGAGGTCGACGAGGCGGCCAACCGCGTCCGCGACGAGGTCGATCCCGACGCCAACATCATCTTCGGCTCGACCTTCGACAGTTCGCTGGATGGGGTGATGCGCGTCTCGGTCGTCGCCACCGGCATCGACGCCGCGGCGATGGCCAACCCGCGCACCCTCCACCCGGTCAACCTGTCGCTGATCGGCGGCGACCGCGCCAAGAAGCCGGCGGCTCCCGGCAACCTGACCGGCGCCCCGGCCGCCGCCCCGGCCTCGGCGATCCCCAGCGCCGCGGCCGGCCTGCGCACCCCGCAGCCGGTGACCGCCGGCGCCGCCGCGATCCAGCATGACCCGGCACATGCCGCGGCCCAGCACAACGCCGCGCAGCATGCCGCCGCCGAAGCCCAGAAGCCGGCCGCCGGTCCGCTGCACGGTGAGAACCAGGGCGGCCACTTCTTCGCGCCGAAGCCCGCCGATGCCGGCCCGCGCCAGCCGATGACCGTCGGCGCCGCCCCGATGACGGCCCCGCAGCAGCAGCCGATGCCGCAGCAGCAGGCCCCGATGCAGCCGCAGGCCCCGCTGGCCGCCCCGCAGCACCAACATGCCCCGCAGCACCAGCCGCAACATCAGCAGCCGCAGCATCCGGGCGGCCTGTCGGTCGGCCCGGCTCCGGCGCCCGCGCCGGAACCGGCTCCGGCCCGCAAGGGCAATTTCCTGTTCGGTCTGGTCACCGGTCTCGGCCGCAAGTCGGATCCGGTGCCGCCGCAGCAGGCCCCGCAACCCGCCCCGCAGACCTACCAGCATGCCCCGCAGCACCACCAGCCGGCGCCGCAGCAGGCCTATCAGCCGGCGCCGCAAGGCTACCCGCAGCAGCAGCCCGCCTATCCGCAACAGGCGCCGCAGGGGTACCAGCAGGCGCCGCAGGGCTATCCCGCCGCTCCGCAGCAGCCGCAACAGCAGCCGCAGCAGGCCCCGGCCGTCCACCAGCAGAGCTACCCGGCCGCCCCGCAGCCGATGGCTCCCGCTCCGCGGGCCGATGCCAAGCCGGGTGAGCAGGAGGAGCTGGACATTCCGGCCTTCCTGCGCCGGCAGGCCAACTGAGGACCGACCGATCCTGACCGCCGCCACGGCGTGGCGGTCGACCGATCCCGGCGAAAGCCGGAGATAACCGCCGTCGCCGCAGCCTCCCAATCGCGGCGACGGCGGCTCCACAACCTGACCGAACCTTCGGAACCCCGGGACACCCTCCGTGTCTCCGGGGCTTTTTTGTTGCGGCGTCCAAATAGATGTACGGCGGATTATTTGGGATTCCTGCCTCTTTTGCCCTGCAACAAACGGTAACAATGAGTGATTTGCCGATTTCCGAGCTCCGGTGTTACCTATCAGCATGGTCGAAAGCGAAAGCCGCCGGCGCGATGATCTTCCAAGATCATCCGGCACGGCATCGCCGAGAACCATTTCGTTCAGACCAAGATGGAAAAGACATCGTGGCCAACAATCGCAGCAACGCGGATGGCATGTTCCAGCAGACCTTGAAGAAGGCGGTCACCATCGCCGGCGTCGGGCTGCATTCGGGCGTCATCGTCACGCTGACGATTTCGCCGGCCGATGCGAATTCCGGCATCACCTTCATCCGCACCGACCGCCAGGGTGCCGCCGCCATCATCCCGGCGCGCTGGGATACGGTGGTGGACACGCGGCTCTGCACCGTGATCGGTAACGAGCACGGCACCACCGTCGGCACGATCGAGCACCTGATGTCGGCACTGGCCGGCTGCGGCATCGACAACGCCACCGTGTCGCTGGACGGCATCGAGGTGCCGATCATGGATGGCAGCGCCGCCCCCTTCGTCGCAGCCATCGAGCATGCCGGCATCGCTGTTCAGAAGGCTCCGCGGCGGATCATCCGCATCCTGAAGCCGGTTGCCATCGGCGACGGCATCAAGAGCGCATCCTTCACGCCGGACGACGCCACCACCTACAGCTTCGAGATCGATTTCGACAGCGCCGCCATCTCCCGCCAGTCCCGCGCGGTGGAGATGGATGCCGACAGCTTCAAGGACGAGATCAGCCGCGCCCGCACCTTCGGCTTCCTGCACGAGGTCGAGGGGCTGCGCAAGATGGGCCTCGCCCGCGGCGGCTCGCTGGACAATGCAGTGGTCATCTCCGGCGACACGGTGATGAATGCCGAGGGCCTGCGCTTCAGCGACGAGTTCGTGCGCCACAAGATCCTTGACGCCGTCGGCGACCTGTATCTGGCCGGCGCCCCGATCATCGGGCATTTCCACGGCGTGCGGTCCGGCCACGCGCTGAACAACCAACTGCTGCGCGCGCTGTTCGCCGACCGCAGCGCCTGGCGGTACGAGACGACGATGGCGCTGCCGTCCGTCCACCGCCATCTGGAGCAGCTCGCGGTCGCCTGATCGGCACACCATCGCCTCCATGCCTCTGCCCTGCCCTCCCCTTCCGGGGAGGGCTTTTTCTTTGCCCGGCTCCCCTCCCCTCTCGCCGATCGCCGCATCCTCCAAAAGAAAAGCGCCCTCCCCTTTCGGGTCGGGCGCTCTGAAAGAATGCGCACATTGGATGCGCGATATTCATAATTTTGAATTATTCCAGTATTTTAGTAGATCTTCTTCAGGCAGAGGATTCACGGAACCAACACGATCCCCTACTCGGCAACGACAAGTTCCGCTTCGTTGTCGGCATATTCGCCGAAGCGGGTGTCCTCCCGCAGGATATGCTTGCCGAGCCAGTCGGAGCAGAACAGGAACACCTCCTCTCCGGAAATCCCGCCGCGGTTGGTGCGGAACTCGCGGAGATAGCTTTCGACCTGGCCGGTCAGCTTGTCGTGCAAGGCCTTGTGCGCTGCGAAGGTCGGATAGTTCAACCGCTGCATCTCCGCCTCCTCCTCGGCGAAGTGATGGCGGGTGTAGGCGATCAGTTCATCCAGGATGGCTTCGATCAGGGCGGGATCCCGACGGCCGGCTTCGTCATACAGCTTGTTGACGATGGCGATCAGGACACGATGATCCTCGTCCAACGCATCGTTCCCGACGCTCATCCAGCGCGACCACTGAATAGGTTCCATGGCGTTTCCTTTCTCCCCCTTTGTTGGCCCCGCTTCCGGGCGCCGGGCGGAGGGGTGCAGGCATTGTCGGCCCGTCGTTGTCTCCCCCCTATGGCACCGTCCTCCTCGCGAAGGCCGGGCCGCCCGCCTGACATCGATCCGGGGCGTGCAATCGCTTGCTTCGAGTATCAGCCTTTTCTGATCTCACTCCCCGCCGCCCCTGTCGTCAATCTGCCCGGACGGGGCTGCGACATTTTGGCAAGGCCGGAGGCCGGGCAGGGCTCAACCGCCGATCTTGGTGAGCCAGTCCTCTTCGGTCAAAATCTCGACCCCCAACTCCTTGGCCTTGGCCGCCTTGCTGCCGGCGTCGGCACCGGCGACGAGATAGTCGGTCTTGCCCGACACCGACCCGGCGACCTTGGCACCGAGGGATTCGGCGCGGGCCTTGGCCTCCGACCGGGTCATCTTCTCCAGTGTGCCGGTGAAGACCACGGTCTTGCCGGCAACCGGGGAATTGCCGGCCTTCGGCACCTCCGCCGCCAGCACGGTCAGCCTGTCGGCAAGACCGCGGACGACGGCGAGATTGCGCTCCTCGGCGAAGAAGCCGGCCAGTTCCTCCGCCGCCACCTCGCCGACATCCGGCGTCGCGGCCAGATCGAGCCAGGCCCGGCCGGGCGCCTGCGCCACCGCCCGCTCCATCGCCGCCCGCCACTCGGCAAGAGTGCCGTAGCGGGTGGCCAGCGCCTGGGCGGCGCGCGTGTTCAGCCGCTTGATACCGAGCGAGCCGATGATGGTTTCCAGCCGCAGTGCGTCGTTGCCGGCATAGAAGTCCAGCTTGGACGCGCTCTCCGGATCGGCGAACCAGGCGAGGATGGTGTCGGCGGTGACCGGGCCGACACCGTTCAGTTCATGCAGGTCGCGCCATTCCTGCCCCGGCATCGCCTGCCCTGCCGCCAGCATGGCCTCGACCCAGCCATCCATCGTCTTGTAATGACGGGCCAGCGACTTGGCCGTCACCTCGCCGACATGGCGGATGCCGAGCGCGAAGATCACCCGGTGCAGCTCGATGCCGGCGCGGCGCTGCTCGATCGCCTTGAACAGGTTCTCGACCGACTTCTCCTTCCAGCCCGGCCGGCCGATCAGTTCGACCCGGCCCTTCAGCGTGAAGATGTCGACCGGCGACTTGATGAAGCCCTCGTCCCAGAACTCCTCGATGATCTTCTCGCCCAGCCCTTCGATGTCGAAGGCGTTGCGCGACACGAAATGGCGCAGCCGCTCCTTTGCCTGCGCGGCGCAGATCAGGCCGCCGGTGCAGCGGCGCACCACCTCGCCGGCCTCGCGGATGGCGAGGCTGCCGCAGACCGGGCAGGTCTCCACCGGGACATAGGGCTCCGAGTCGGCGGGGCGCTGGGACAGCACCACCTCCACCACCTGGGGGATGACGTCGCCGGCCCGCTGCACCACCACGAGGTCGCCGACGCGGATGTCCTTGCGGGCGATCTCGTCCTCGTTGTGCAGGGTGGCGCGGCTGACCACGACGCCGCCGACGGTGATGTCCTCCAGTTCGGCTACCGGGGTGAGGGCGCCGGTGCGGCCGACCTGGATGGTGATCGCCTTCAGCCGGGTCTGCGCCTGCTCCGCCGGGAACTTGTGGGCGATGGCCCAGCGCGGCGCCCGGCTGACGAAGCCGAGCCGCTGCTGCATCTCCAGGCTGTCGACCTTGTAGACGACGCCGTCGATGTCGAAGGGCAGGCCGGCACGCCGCCGGCCGATGCCCTCGTAGTAGGCCAGCAGCTTGTCCTTGCCGTCGCACAGCTCGGCCGGACGGTTCAACTGGAAGCCCCAGCCCTTCAGCCGTTCGCGGACGCCCCACTGGGTCTCGGCGATCGGCTCGGAAACCTCGCCCAGCGCGTAGCCGAAGAAGCAGAGCGGCCGTCCGGCGGTGATGGCGGGGTCAAGCTGGCGCAAGCTGCCGGCGGCGGCGTTGCGCGGGTTGGCGAACAGCGGCTCCTCCCGCTCGGCGCGGGCGGCGTTCATCGCCAGGAAGTCGTCGCGGTTCATGTAGACCTCGCCGCGGACCTCCAGCACGTCGGGGACCGGGGCCGGCAGCCGGTGCGGAACGTCGCGGATGGTGCGGACGTTGGCGGTGACGTTCTCGCCCTCCGCCCCGTCGCCGCGGGTGGCGGCAAGCACCAGTTCGCCCCGCTCGTAGCGCAGCGAGCAGGACAGCCCGTCGATCTTGGGCTCCGCCACGAAGGTCAGCGGCGCCTCGTCGGACAGGCCGAGGAAGCGGCGGACGCGGGCATCGAACTCGGTCACGTCGTCAGGTGCAAAGGCATTGCCCAGCGACAGCATCGGCACCGCATGGCGCACCTTGCCGAATCCGGCGGCCGGGGCGGCGCCGACGCGGAGGCTGGGCGAATCGGTACGGCGCAGCTCGGGAAAGCGCGACTCTATCGCGAGGTTGCGGCGGACCAGACCGTCATAGTCGGCGTCGGAAATCTCCGGCTGGTCCTGCTGGTGATAGAGCCGGTCGTGATGGGCGATCTCGGCGGCCAGCGCCGCGAGTTCCGCCTGGGCCTGCTCCGGCGTCAGCGCCTCGACGTCGATGGTGCGGGGGTTGGGCGGGGTGTCGAACAGATCCTGCATGGCGCGTCTCGTGACGAATCGGGGGCTTCCGGGGAAGCGCGGCCGCGCAGGATAGCGCCTGACGTGGGCGAGCGGGAGTCCCGCCGCCCGGCATCCATGCGACGGGCGGCGGGAGACCCTATATAGTAGGGGTACACCCGCCGGAGTTTCCTGTTCCGATGAGAAATGCCGCCGCACCGGGCCTGCGCATCGACGACCGCATGATCGTCGCCGCCGCGCTGGACCGCATCCTCTACGACGATCCCGACCGTTTCGCGGCGGAGGACGCGCGCACCGTGCGCCGTCTGATCCCGCCCAGCCGTTCGGGCTGGCTGCGGCTGGGATTCCGGGCCGAGACCCAGGGGCCATCAATGAAGGGCGAGGCCGCCGGCATCGGCGACGTGCGGATGGAGGGCGACAAGAAGGTGGTGGAAGGCAGCCTCGGCGAGGCGACCAACTGGCGCTGCGGCCAGTACAAGGTCGCCAACCATGGCGGCGACCTGGAAATCTGGCAGGTGATGAGCGACGAATATGCGCCGGAACCCAAGGGCGCCCGGCTGGAGTTCGACGCGCGGGGCGAACCGGAGCGGCTGACCTTCTTCCAGCCGCGGGACATCGAACTGCGGATTCCCTTCACCAGCCTCGCCGTCGGCGTGCGGCTGGGCGGCTGGGCGGCCTGGAAGCAGGTGGCGCAGAGGATGTGAGGGCTGCACCCGATGATGCCCCCTCCCCATCCCTCCCCCGCTTCGCGGGAGAGGGGGCAGGACGCTTGCCGGAGTGATGCAAAGGAGGAGCGGCAGTCCCCTCTCCCTCGAAGAGGGGGAGGGTCAGGGAGGGGGCAATCGAAGCCGATGATTCCCCCCAAACGCCCTCAGCCCTGCCGGTAGTTCGGCGACTCGTTGGTGATGGTGATGTCGTGGACGTGGCTTTCGCGCAGGCCGGCGTTGGTGATGCGGACGAACTGGCACTTCTCGCGCATCTCGGCGATCGAGGCGCTGCCGGTGTAGCCCATCGCCGCGCGCAGGCCGCCGACCAGCTGGTGGATGACGGCAGAGACCGGACCCTTGTAGGGAACGCGGCCTTCGACGCCCTCCGGCACCAGCTTCATGGTCGAAACCTCCTGCTGGAAGTAGCGGTCCGCCGAACCGCGCGCCATGGCACCGACCGAGCCCATGCCGCGGTAGCTCTTGTAGGAGCGTCCCTGGAACAGGATGACCTCGCCCGGGCTCTCGTCGGTGCCGGCGAACAGGCTGCCCAGCATGGCGACGCTGGCACCGCCGGCGATCGCCTTGGCCAGATCGCCCGAATATTTGATGCCGCCGTCGGCGATGACCGGGATGCCGTGCTTCTCGCACTCGTCGACCACATCCATGACGGCGGTCAGCTGCGGCACGCCGACACCGGCGATGATGCGGGTGGTGCAGATCGAACCGGGGCCGATGCCGACCTTGACGGCATCGACGCCGGCATCGATCAGCGCCTTGGCGGCTTCCGACGTGGCGACGTTGCCGGCGATGACCTGGGTATAGCCGGACATGGCGCGGGCGGCGCGGACCTGCTCCAGCACCTTGGCCGAATGGCCGTGGGCGGTATCGACCACCAGCACGTCGACACCGGCGTCGAACAGCGCCTCGGCCCGGGCGAGACCGTCATTGCCGGTGCCGGTGGCCGCGGCGACGCGCAGGCGGCCCTTGCCGTCCTTGCAGGCGTTCGGATAGGCCTGCGCCTTCTCGATGTCCTTGACGGTGACGAGGCCGATGCAGCGGTAATCCTCGTCGACGACCAGCAGCTTCTCGATCCGGTGCTGGTGGAGCAGGCGCTTGCCTTCCTCCTGGCTGACACCCTCGCGGACCGTCACCAGATCCTTGGTCATCAGTTCGCTGACCGGCTGGTTGGGGTCGGTGGCGAAGCGGACGTCGCGGTTGGTCAGCATGCCGACCAGCGTGCCGCTGCCGAGCTGGTCGCGGCTCTCAACCACCGGAATGCCGGAGATGCGGTGGTCGGCCATCAGCTGCAGCGCGTCGGCCAGCGTGGCGTTCGGCGTGATGGTGATCGGGTTGACGACCATGCCCGATTCGAACCGCTTGACCTTGCGGACCTCTTCGGCCTGCTGCGCGATGGTCAGGTTGCGGTGTACGACGCCGATGCCGCCGGCCTGGGCCATGGCGATGGCGAGACGGCTCTCGGTCACCGTATCCATCGCCGACGACATCAGCGGGATGCCCAGCTCGATGGTCTTCGTCAGTCTTGTCCGGGTGTCCACGTCGTTCGGCAGGACCGAGCTTTCGGCCGGAACCAGCAGCACGTCGTCGAAGGTCAGGGCCTCGCGGATTTTCGTGTCGCGCGCCATGTGTGAATCTCCCGGAAGATAAACGTGGCGCACTTATACACAAGACCATGGGCTTGTGAACCCGTGCGCACACAGCATCTGTTATGCAAGCCTGTGTGCAGGCGCGAAATGCGTCAGTCTTCGACCCTGTCGTCGGCTCGGTCGCCGGCGTTGCCGCCGCGGAAGCCGGTGGCGACCACATAGGTCTCCGACGATTCCGCGCGGCTGGCCGGCGGCTTGGCATGCTTGACCACGGCGAAGTCACGCCGCAGCCGGTCGAGCAGGGACCGCTCCGCCCCGCCCTGGAACAGCTTGGCGACGAAGGCTCCACCCGGCGCCAGCACCTCCTCTGCGAAGTCGTAGGCGGCCTCGGCCAGACCCATGATGCGCAGATGGTCGGTCTGCTGGTGGCCGGTGGTGGGAGCGGCCATGTCGCTCAGCACCAGATCGGCCTGCCCGCCGAGCGCCTCCTTCAGCGCCTCGGCGGCACCCTCCTCCAGGAAATCGGCCTGCATGATGGTGGCGCCGGGGACCGGGTCCATCGGCAGGATGTCGAGTCCGACGACTTTCCAGCCTTCCTTGGCAGCCTGCACCTTGTCCACCGCGATCTGGGTCCAGCCGCCGGGGGCGGCGCCCAGATCGACCACGCGCTTGCCGGGGCCGAGCAGGCGGAACTTCTCGTCCAGTTGCAACAGCTTGAAGGCGGCGCGCGACCGGTAGCCGCGCTTGGTCGCCTCGGCGACATACGGGTCGTTCAGGTGGCGCTCCAGCCAGCGCTTGGAGGATTCCGTGCGCTTGCCGGCGGTCTTCACGCGGACGGTGGCACGGCGCCCGCCGGGGCGCGAGGACGGAGTCTTGTCGGTCATGATCGCTGCTGTTCCTCGGTCATCCGGTGCATGGGAGTTCGTCCCCCTGCCCGGTCATTCGCCGGCGGCCCCCATCAGGTCCACCAGAATTCCTTCGCGCAGGCCGCGGTCGGCGATGCGCAGCCGCTCCACCGGCCAGACGTCGCACAGGGCGTCCAGAACGGCGCAGCCGGCGACCACCAGATCGGCGCGATCCTGTCCGATACAAGGATGGCGGGCGCGGCCGTCGAAATCCTGCGCGACCAGATGGTCGATCACCGTGCGGGCGTGGTCGACGCGCAGATAGCTGCCGTCCACCGCCCGCCGGTCGTAGCGGCAAAGCCCCAGATGCACGCCGGCCAGCGTCGTCACCGTGCCCGAGGTGCCAAGCATCTGCACCTTGCCGGCATCGACCCGGCTCTGGATGCGGTTGCGCGCCTCGAAGGACGCGATGGCGTCGGCCACCGCCTCGACCATGCGGTCGTAATTGACGCGCGTGACATTGGGGCCGCCATATTCCTCGGTCAGGCCGATGACGCCGCAGCGGACGGAGGTCTGGTCCAGCAGGCGCGGCGCCCGCCCCTTCTCCACCGCCAGCCACATCAGCTCGGTCGAGCCGCCGCCGATGTCGAACACCAGCGCATAGGGATGGGTCGGCTCCAGCAGCGCGGCGCAGCCGGCCAGCGCCAGCCGCCCTTCTTCCTGGCTGGAGATGATCTCAAGGGAAATACCGGTCTCGCGCTCCACCGACTCGACGAAGGCGGCTCCGTTGGCGGCGCGGCGGCAGGCCTCCGTCCCGACGGCGCGCACCGCGGTGACCCCGCGCCGCTCGATCTTGGAGCCGCAGACGCGGAGTGCTGCGATGGTGCGTTCCATCGCCGGCACCGAAAGATGATCGTTGCGGCTCAACCCCTCGCCCAGCCGGACGATGCGGGAAAAGGCATCGATGACGCGGAAGCCGCCGGGGGCGGATTTGGCGACCAGCAGACGGCAATTGTTGGTGCCGAGGTCCAACGCGGCGAAGACCGGGCGCGTCAGCGCCGACGAACGCAACCGTCCGGTGTCGTTCTGCCGCTCGCTTTGCACCTGTAGATCCACGAACCTTCCCCGCGCGCCTAAAGAGCGGAGTGTAACCCGGATCGCGGTTCGGCGGGAACCCCTCTCGGCCGCTTTTCCGCCGGCCGCGATCCGCAGGTCACGTCTGCACCAAGCGCCGGGCCGGGCTCACTGGGCCTTCACGAACGGACAGGCGCTGGCCTCCAGCGGCAGGAAGGCTTCGGCGGCCGGGATGCTGCGGACCTGCTTGTAATAGTCCCACGGCGCCTTGCTCTCCGCCGGGCTCTTCACCTGGTACAGCTCGAGGTCATAAAGGACGCGGCCGTCCTTGCGGATACTGCCGGGGGTGCCGAAATAATCAGTCGGCATCGCCTTCATCGCGGCGGTGACCGCTTCCGCATCGGTGGTTCCCGCCGCCTTCACCCCCTTCAGCCAATGCAGGGTGGCGAGATAGGTGTTGGCCTGTTCCTTGGTCGGCATCTTGCCGTGGCGGTCGAAGAAGCGCTTGCTCCACGCCCTCGTCCGGTCATTGCGGTCCCAATAGAAGCCGCTGGTGACGTACAGCCCCTTGGCGAGGTCGAGGCCGAGCGAGTGGATGTCGGTGATGAAGACGATGTAGCCGACCAGCCGCTGGCCGGACTGGGTCAGGCCGAACTCGCCCGCCTGCTTGATGGTCCCGATGGTCTCGGCCCCGACATTGGCCAGCGCCACCACCTTGGCGCCGCTGCCCTGCGCGCTCAACAGATAGGAGCCGAAATCGCTGGTGCCCATCGGGTGGCGGACGCCGCCGACCACGGTGCCGCCGGCCTGTTTGATCGCGTCGGTCGCGGCCTTTTCCATCGCCGAGCCGAAGGCGAAGTCGGCGGTGATGAAGTACCAGCTGGTGCCGCCCGACTGCACCACCGCCTTGGTGGTTCCCACCGCCAGCGAGGCGGTGTCGTCGGCCCAATGGATCGTGTAGGGCGAGCATTGTGCGTTGGTCAGCTCGGTCGTCGTCGCGGCGCTGATCATCAGCACCTTCTTCTTCTCGCGCGCGACCGCCTGCACGGCCAGCGCCACCGAGGAGACGGGGATGTCCGTCACCATGTCGACGCCGTCGATGTCGAACCAGCTCCGCACGATGTTCGACGCCACGTCGGGCTTGTTCTGCATGTCGGCCGACAGCACCTCGACCGGCCGGTCGAGCACCTTGCCGCCGAAATCCTCCACCGCCATCCGCGTGGCGAGCACCGCGCCCTTGCCGCCGATGTCGGAAGCGAAGCCGGCCTCGTCGGCCAGCACGCCGATGCGCACCGGCTTGGCGGCTTGGGCGTTGGCTGTCTGGGCGTTGGCCCCGGCGCTGGCACCGAAGGCGGTGGTGGCCAGGAGCGCCGCGGTCAGCGCGAGCGGCCGTAGGAACTGGTTCATGCGATCCTCCCCATCCTCGTCTTGTCCGGCCGTTCTTCCGTTGGGGACTGCTTCCCGTTTGGGCTGCGGCGTCCCGCCGCATCGGCCGACTTCGTGGATAGCGGGATTTGATTTCATACGCAAACAGTATCGTTTGAAACCTATTGGCTGGAGAGCGTCCCGCTCCCAGGCTGGGAAGCAAGGGCCAAACCCCCGAAACACAAAGGCCCTCGCTCCGGATCGGGAGCGAGGGCCTTCGCATAGGGCATCAGCAGCCCAAATGATATCGCCAATCAGGCGGATGAATTTCTGACTGAAACCTGAGTTGCCAGTACCGAACAAATCGGCATGATCACGTAAGCGCCGGTGGAGTCATGATCTTACTCACCCTCCCTGGTATCGGTCTCTACTGTCTCGCCCAAGCTATTTGCTTGAACGTCGCGGTCGTTCCGAATTCCGCTCACTTCACCTCGGTGTCTATTACTGTAAGACGAAGCCTGCTCCCCTTTGCGATGGCTGTCAAGAAAATCGCACATTGCGTTGCAGCGTCATCCGGGCACCCTCCGCCGGCTTCCTCCGTCGGGGAGGGGGGTGGCCTTTTGCACGGCCCGCACCCACCTTGTGGGCATGCCGGAACACGAAGAGAACACATGGGGCGGACGGGTCGCGCGCTATGCGCGGGTCGGCACCGCCGTCGGGGGGCTGGCCGCAAGGCTGGCGGGCGAGCGCGTGCTGGGCATCCGCCTGGAACGCGACCGCCATGCGGCGGAGCTCCGCGCCGCGCTGGGCGGGTTGAAGGGACCGTTGATGAAGGTGGCGCAGATCCTGTCCACCATCCCCGACGCCCTGCCCAAGGAATACACCCAGGAACTGTCGCAGCTTCAGGCCGACGCCCCGTCGATGGGCTGGCCCTTCGTCAAGCGGCGGATGGCGAGCGAGCTCGGCCCCGACTGGAACTCCCGTTTCCAGAGCTTCGAGCGCACGGCCGCCGCCGCCGCATCGCTGGGACAGGTCCACCGGGCGGTCGGGCCGGACGGGCGGCAGCTGGCCTGCAAGCTGCAGTATCCCGACATGGGCTCGGCGGTCGAGGCCGACCTCAGGCAGCTCGGCCTGATCTTCGCGATCTTCGAGCGCACCGACAGCGCCATCTCCACCCGCCAGATCCAGGCGGAGATCGGCGCCCGCCTGCGCGAGGAGCTGGATTACGAACGGGAAGCCCGGCAGGCTCGGCTCTACCGGTCCATGCTGGCCGACACGCCGGGCGTCCATGTGCCCGACATGGTGCCGGATCTATCGACCCGCCGGCTGCTGACGATGGAGTGGGTCGAGGGCCGCCGGATCCTGGATTTCGTCGCCCAGCATCCAGAGGCGCGCGACGAGCTGGCGATGAACATGTTCCGCGCCTGGTACGTGCCCTTCTACAATTACGGCGTCATCCATGGCGACCCGCATCTCGGCAACTACACGGTCCGGCCCGACCGCTCGATCAACCTGCTGGATTTCGGCTGCATCCGCGTCTTCAAGCCCAGCTTCGTCAAGGGCGTGATCGACCTCTACAACGCGCTGCGCACCGACGACCGCGAGCAGGCGGTGGAAGCCTACCGCAGCTGGGGCTTCGTCGATCCGTCGAACGAGCTGGTCGACGTGCTGAACATCTGGGCGCGCTTCGTCTATGCCCCGATCATGGAGGATCGCCAGCGCAGGATCGAAGAAACCAACGGTGGTCATTACGGCCGCGAGACCGCCGGCAAGGTCCATGCCGAACTGCGCCGCATCGGCGGCGTGGAAATCCCGCGCGAGTTCGTCTTCATGGACCGCGCCGCGATCGGGTTGGGGTCGGTCTTCCTGCATCTGAAGGCAGAACTGAACTGGTACCAGATGTTCCAGGGGCTGATCCGCGACTTCGACGTCGACGCGCTGGCGGCCCGGCAGAGCGCGGCGCTGGCTGCGCAGGGGTTGCCGCAGGCGGAATGAGGGGGCGCGTCGCAAACGGGGATGCCCCCTCCCCATCCCTCCCCCGCCGTTGGCGGGAGAGGGGGCAGGAGCCTTGTCGGATTGCGGCGGCAGTCCCCTCTCCCGCGGAATGCGGGGGAGGGTTAGGGAGGGGGCATAGGTCTGGCACACCCCAAACCCTTCCCATCCGCCCGCAGTTCAGTCTATAGCTGCCCCCTCCATGAAGACCGCCGATTTCGACTTCGACCTGCCGCCCGACCGGATCGCCGAGCATCCCGTCCGGCCGCGCGACGCCGCCCGCCTGCTGGAGGTGGGTTCGACCTTGCGCGACCTGCCCCTGCGCGACCTGCCCCTGCGCGACCTGATCGTCCGCGACCTGCCCGCGCTGCTGCAGCCGGGCGACCTGATGGTCGTGAACGATACCCGCGTCATCCCCGCCCGCCTCGATGGCCGGCGCGGCGAGGTGGCGGTGGAGATCACGCTGCACAAGCGGTTGGGCGAGCGTGACTGGGCGACCTTCTCCAAGCCCGGCAAGCGGCTGAAGCCCGGCGACGTCATCCGGATCGCCGAGGATTTCAGCGCCGAGGTCGTCGCCAAGGACGGCATGGAGGTCCGGCTGCGCTTCTCCGCCGGCGGGGCGGAGCTGATGGAGGCGCTGCACCGCCATGGCCGGATGCCGCTGCCGCCCTACATCCGCCGCAAGGCCGACAAGGGCGACGACGCCGATTACCAGACCGTCTTCGCCGCGCGCGAGGGCGCCGTCGCCGCCCCCACCGCCGGGCTGCACTTCACGGCCGACCTGCTGGCGGCGCTCGATGCCCGCGGGGTGCGCCGCGTGCCGGTCACGCTCCATGTCGGTGCCGGAACCTTCCTGCCGGTGAAGGTCGACGACATCGCCGACCACAAGATGCACAGCGAATGGGGCGAGATTTCTCCGGATACCGCCGCCGCGGTGAACGAGACACGGGCGGCCGGCGGCCGGATCGTCTCGGTCGGCACCACCGCGCTGCGCATCCTGGAGACGGCGGGACGGCCGGACGGGACGCTGGTCCCCTTCAGCGGCGACACCGGCATCTTCATCACCCCCGGCTACCGCTTCCGCATCGTCGACCTGCTGTGGACGAACTTCCACCTGCCGAAATCGACCCTGTTCATGCTGGTCTGCGCCTTCGCCGGGTATGACCGCATGCGGGCGGCCTACGCCCACGCCATCGACCAGAACTATCGCTTCTTCAGCTACGGCGACGCCTCGCTGCTGCACAGGACGGACCCATCATGACCGGCATCGGCTTTGACCTTCTGGCGACCGACGGGCGGGCGCGGCGCGGACGCGTGACCACCGCCCACGGCACCATCGAGACGCCGGCCTTCATGCCGGTCGGCACCGCGGCGACGGTGAAGGCGATGACAACCGACGCGGTGGCCTCGACCGGCGCGGAAATCCTGCTGGGCAACACCTACCACCTGATGCTGCGGCCGACGGCGGAGCGGGTGGCACAGCTGGGCGGGCTGCACCGCTTCATGAACTGGGACAAGCCGATCCTGACCGACAGCGGCGGCTTCCAGGTGATGAGCCTGTCCGACCTGCGCACCATGTCGGAGGAGGGCGTCACCTTCAAATCCCACCTGGACGGCAGCCGCCACCACCTGACGCCGGAGCGCTCCATCCAGATCCAGCACATGCTGGACAGCAACGTCACCATGTGCCTGGACGAGTGCACGCCCTTCCCGGCGACCGAGGCGCAGGCCGAATCCTCCATGCGCCTGTCGATGCGCTGGGCCCGGCGCAGCAAGGACGCCTTCGTCGAGCGGCCCGGCTATGGCCTGTTCGGCATCGTCCAGGGCGGCATCTATCCGGAGCAGCGGGCGGAGAGCGTGGCCGCCCTGACCGACATCGGCTTCGACGGCTACGCCATCGGCGGGCTGGCGGTCGGCGAAGGGCAGGAGACGATGTTCCGGGTCCTGGACTTTACCGAGCCGCTGATGGTCAAGGACCGCCCGCGCTACCTGATGGGCGTCGGCCGGCCGAGCGACCTGATCGGCGCGGTGCGGCGCGGCGTCGACATGTTCGACTGCGTGATGCCGACCCGCTCGGGCCGCACCGGACAGGCCTTCGTCCGCCGCGGCACCATCAACATCCGCAACGCCCGCCATGCCCATGACGAGCGCCCGCTCGACGCCGACTGCGGCTGCCCGACTTGCCGCAGCTATGGCCGGGGCTATCTGCATCATCTGTTCAAGGCCGACGAGATGCTGGGGCCGATGCTGCTGACCTGGCACAACCTGCATTACTATCAGGATTTGATGCGGACGATGCGGCAGGCGATCGCGGACGGCAATTTCGAGGAGGTCGCCGGCACCATGGAAGCCCGCCTGACCGAAGGCGACGTCGAGGCGACGTTGGACCCCATCGCCAAGCCCGGCAAGCCGCCGAAACAGGGCCGCCCGCCGAAGAAGGACCGGGTGGAAGAGGACAAGACCGATGAGTGAGAACATCTACGCCAACCTGACCCAGCTGGGCGGCGCCACCGTCCAGCCCAGGACGCCGGAAGAGGCGGTGCTGGAGCGGGTGCCCAACCCCAACCCCGGCGATCCTTATTGCGTGCGCTTCACAGCGCCGGAATTCACCTCGCTCTGCCCGATCACCGGCCAGCCGGACTTCGCCCATCTGGTCATCGACTATGTGCCCGGCGACTGGCTGGTCGAGTCGAAGTCGCTGAAGCTGTACCTGACCAGCTTCCGCAACCACGGCGCCTTCCACGAGGCCTGCACGGTCGGCATCGGCAAGCGGCTGGTGGACGAGCTCGCGCCGGTCTGGCTGCGCATCGGCGGTTACTGGTATCCGCGCGGCGGCATCCCGATCGACGTCTTCTTCCAGACCGGCGAGCCGCCGAAGGGCGTCTGGATCCCGTCGCAGGACGTCCCGACCTACCGTGGCCGCGGCTAAGCCCACCATCCCATTTTCCGCAGGCCCGGCCGCGGCCCCGGCCGCAGCCATGGCCATCGCCCCGGCGCGGCTGCGCGACGCCATCCGCAACCGGGCGCTGGCAGCCGGATTCGACGCGGTGGGCTTCGCCCCCGCCGCCCTGGGGCCGGAGGCCCGCGAGCGCCTCGCCCGTTTCATCGCCGAGGGGCGGCACGGCGACATGGGCTGGATGGCCGAGCGCAGCGACCAGCGCAGCCATCCGCAAGCCCTGTGGGAGGAGGCGCGCACCGTCATCGCGCTCGGCACCAGCTACGCCCCCCATGAGGACCCGCGCCGGTTGCTGGAGCATCCCGACCGCGGCATCGTCTCCGTCTATGCCCGCAACCGCGACTATCACGACCTGATCAAGGGACGGCTGAAGATGCTGGCCCAATGGCTGGCCAGCAGTAAGGCCCATGGGGCCAAGGCGGGGGTGAAGGTGTTCGTCGACACCGCCCCGGTGATGGAAAAACCGCTGGCGGCGCAGGCCGGGCTGGGCTGGCAGGGCAAGCACACCAATCTGGTGTCGCGCGACCATGGCTCCTGGCTGTTCCTGGGCGAGATCTACACGACGCTGGAGCTGCCGCCCGATCCGCCGGGGCACGACCGCTGCGGCTCCTGCGACCGCTGTCAGGTCGCCTGCCCGACCGCCGCCTTCCCGGCGCCCTACCAGCTCGACGCCCGGCGCTGCATCAGCTACCTGACCATCGAGCACAAGGGGCCGATCCCTGACGAGCTCAAGCCGCTGATGGGCAACCGCATCTATGGCTGCGACGATTGCCTGGCCGCCTGCCCCTGGAACAAGTTCGCCCGCGCGACGACCGAGCCGGCCTTCCTGCCGCGCGCCGAGCTGACGGCGCCGCGGCTGGCCGACCTCGCCCAACTGGACGATGCCGGCTTCCGTCAGGTCTTCAGCGGCTCCCCGATCAAGCGCATCGGCCGCGACCGCTTCGTCCGCAACGTCCTGGTCGCCATCGGCAACAGCGGCGACGTCCGCCTGCGCCCGGTCGCCGAGACGCTTCGGCTCGATGCCAGCGACGTGGTGCGCGAAGCGGCCGGCTGGGCAGCGGCCCGGCTGGCCCGGCTCGACGAATCGGAGGCGGCGGATGGCTGATTTCCCGAACGAGCAGACTGATCCGTTCCCCCAGGACTACGGCCCGGCCCATCCCGACGAGTTGGACGACATCGCCCGGCTGGCGCGGATGGGATTCGGGCTGTCGCGCGACCTGTTCGACCGCTACGCGGCGCTGTTCGGCATCGACGGCATCCGGCGGCTGCGCCTTTCCCGGGGAGGCCGCTCCAGCGTCGTCGCCTGCGCCGCCCACTGGATGATGGACCAATGGTTCGGCGGACGGCCGGTCCCGGTGCAGGCGGTCGCCATGGTCGCGGTTGATCCCGCCTTGCGCGGGGCTGGCCATGGCAGTGCGCTGATGCGGGCGTTGCTGATGGAAGGGCGTGCGGCGGGGGCGGTGCTGTCGGTCCTCTGCCCCGCCACCCTGCCCTTCTATCGCCGGCTCGGCTATGGCCGTGGCGGCGTCACCTGCCAATGGAGCGCTCCACCCGCCGCCTTCGCCCTGCAGGTGGGCATGGCAGGGACGGCGCCGCTGTGGCCGGCCGATCCACTCGACGCCGTGCCGCTCGCCGCGCTGCGCCGTCCCCTGCTGGCCGACGGCAACGGCCTGCCGGAGCGGACCGAAGCCCTGTGGACGCTCGCCCTCTGTCCGGATGGCGAGCCGGCCGACCTCTATCGCAACGCCGCCGGCTATATCGCCGTCCTGCCGCCGAAGGACCGGCGGTTGACCGTCGCCGACGTCTGCCTGCCGGCCGGCGAGGCAATGCGGCCGGCGCTGGTCCTGCTGGGCGGCTATCGGGCCCAGGTCGACCGGGTCGTTTGGCCGGGCGGTCCCGACGACCCGCTCGCCCTCATGGCAGGAGACGGGGTGACGCTGGACACGCGGGAGGACTGGCTGGTACGCCCGTTGGACGTCGTCCGGGCACTGGAAGCGCGGGGTTACCCGCCAGGGCTGGAGGAATCCGCCGGTTTCGAGCTGAAAGATCCTTTGATTTCCAATAATTGCGGATTAATTCACCTTGAGGTTGCTTCCTCCGAAGCAAAAATCTCCAAACTCGCGCAAGTTACCGGCTCCCCGGTACAGATGGGCATCGACGCCTTCGCCAGTTTGTTCACCGGACATGCAAGCGCTCGCGCGCTGTGGCGGGCAGGAATGCTTCATGGTGAAGAAAAGATGATCGACCGCCTGCACCGCATATTTTGCAGCGCACCAGCCTGGATGCCGGATCGCTTCTGAAATAAGGCGATTTCCTGACCTGAATCAAACCGGTCGTTAACCGCGATGTGGTTCAATCGAATCCATGATTCAGGGGAGGAGCGTCGCCCGCAGAGGCAGACGCCATCGGGGAGTCCACCATCCATGACGATCGGAACACGGATTGCGCTCGGTTTCGCCACCGTGCTGCTTCTGACCGTTGCCGTGGCGTTCGTCGGCTGGAGCAGCCTGAGCACCTACGCCGAACGCGTCGACCTGGCCGCCCATACCGCCGACCTCGATGCCCGGCTGAAATCCGTCCGGCTGGAGGAGGCGCGCTTCGTCACTGAACGCGACGCCAAGGCCGCGGCCAATGTCCCCGGCATGCTGGACGCCCTGCAGGCGGAGGCGCTGGCCACCCGGGCCGCCCTGACGGACGGCGAGGGACGGCGCCTGCTGGACGAGGTGCGGTCGGGCATCGACGGCTATCGCGCCGCATTCACCAATTTCGTCGCCCAGGACGGTGAGGCACATGCCCGCACCGCCAGCATGGAGACGCGCGCCCGCGCGTTGCGCGAGATCGCGGAGAAGATCGGCAAGCAGCAGTCGGAACGCTATGACCTGAACATGACCAGCCAGCGCGATGCCGACGCCGAGCTTCGCCACAGCATGGACACGGCCGAACGCGCCAACCGCATGATCGAACGGGTGCTGGAGGTTCGCCGCCAGCAGAGCGAGCTGAGCCGCAGCGGCGAGGAGTCGCTGGCCGGTCGGATCGTGGCGGATCTCGACGAGCTGGTGCAGACCACCGCCACCGTCGCCAAGGATCTGGTCGGCACCAATGACGAGGAGTTGGCGGCGCGCATCGCCGACGACACCCGCGCCTACCGCGACACCGTCCAGGCGCTGCAAAGCAGGGGAGCGGCAGCCCTGGCCGGTGCCGGCGTCGCCGCCGGCCTGGACGAGGCCGCGCGCGGCGTGCAGGAGCGCGCGATGGAGCTTCAGCAGAACCAGGCCATGGTGACCGAGGCGCTGCGCGAGGCGTCCAAATACGCCCAGAGCGAGGTGAACGAGGCGGTGATGCTGCGCGGACTGGCGATGCGGCTGGTCCAGGGCGCACAGGCGGCGATGCTCGGCCAGCGCGACTTCCTGCTGACCGACGCGGCGGAGTCCAAGACTGCGGTGACCGCCGCGGTCAAGGACATGCTGGACCTCGCCGGCAAGGCCGGTGCCGTCCTGGTCGACCAGGAAGGCCGCGCGCTGATCGCCGCCATCACCGACGCCGCCCACGCTTTCGACTCCGAATTCGCAGCGCTCTCGGCGGCCATCGCCAAGCAGCACGAGGCATCGCTCGCCATGGCCCAGGCCTCCGCCACGGTCAGCGGGCAGGTTGGCCGGCTGGTGACCCTACAGCGCGAGGATCGCGAGGCCGGCCGCGCCAGCGCCGGCATGGTGATCGCCGTCGGCGCCGCGGTGGCGCTGGTCCTGGGCGCACTGATGGCCTGGATCATCGACCGTGCCATCACCCACCCGTTGCATGCGATGACCGGCGCGATGGGCCGGCTGGCCGAAGGCGACCTGTCGATCGACATTCCCGGCGGCGACCGCAAGGACGAGCTGCGCAACATGGCCGACGCCATGACCATCTTCAAGGACAACGCCCTGGAGATGCGCCGGATGGAGCGCGAGCGCGAGGAGATGCGCGTGCAGATCGATGCCGACCGCCGCCGCACCATGAACGAGTTCGCCAACGGCTTCGAACAGGCGGTGTCGGGCGTGGTCCTGTCGCTGACCGACTCGGCCAATTCGCTGGGCCGCGACGCACAGGAGATGTCGTCGGACGCGGCGTTGACGACCGCGAAGTCGACTGCCGTCGCCACCGCCTCGCAGCAGGCGACCGCCAATGTGCAGACCGTCGCCGCCGCCGCGGAGGAGCTTTCGGCCTCCATCGCCGAGATCTCGCGCCAGCTCAACGCCAGTTCGGCCACCGCGTCCGGTGCCGCGGACAAGGCGGTGCAGACCAACGGCATCGTCGAGGGGCTGTCGCTCGCCGCCGAGCGGATCGGTCAGGTCGTCGGGCTGATCGGCGAGATCGCCGAGCAGACCAACTTGCTGGCGCTCAATGCCACCATCGAGGCCGCCCGTGCCGGCGAGGCCGGCAAGGGCTTCGCCGTGGTGGCGACCGAGGTGAAGAATCTCGCAGGCCAGACCGCCAAGGCGACCGAGGAGATCTCCGCCCAGGTCGCCGAGATGCAGACGGCCACCACCAGCGCCGTGGAGGCGATCCGCACCATCTCCGACGCGGTGACCGCCATCAGCGGCACCGTCACCGAGATCGCCCAGGAGATGGAGCAGCAGGGCAGCGCGACCCGCGAGATCGCCCAGAACGTCCAGCAGGCGGCCGAGGGCACCCAGCAGGTGATGCGCAACATCGCCGAGGTGACCACCGCAGCGACCAAGACCGGCGGCGCCGCCGACGCCGTCCTGGATGCCAGCCGCACGCTGACCGCCCAGGCCGACCGCCTGCGCGGCGAGGTGCAGGGCTTCCTCAACAAGGTACGGACGGCGTAGCGGGAGTCATACGGGCGCTGGCCGGCGCTGGCGGCAAGACGCCTTAAGCCGCCTCGGCCGGCCAGCGCCGAATGGGTGCGCGGGACAGGGCGGAGTTGCCGTAGGCGCGAAGCGTGGTGACCTCGGCGCCGATCCAGTCGGGCAATGGTACGGTCTGGTCGGGGTCGTCCAGTTCGACTTCGGCGATCACCAGACCGGCATTCTCGCCATGAAAGACGTCGATTTCCCAGCACAGCCCGTCCTGGCAATGGCGGTATCGCGTCTTCTCGATCACCCGCCCCGTGCAGCGATGGCGCAGGAGCTGCCGTGCGAAGTCGAGCGGCAGAGGATGTTCCACCTCGTCGCGGCAGGCGCCGCGCTTGGACGATTTGATGGTCAGGGTGGCACCGCCTTCCGCGATCCGGACGCGGACCGTGCAGGCGCCGTCGGACGGCAGGTATCCCTGCAGAATTCGGACACCGTCCCGGCAGAGATGCCGGACATCCTTGCGGACCAGGAAGCGCCGCTCGATTTCCAGTGCCATGACCAGGCCCCTCGGACGATCTCGCCAAAGACCTTAGTCGAAGACCGGCGCGGCCTTCAATCTCGTTGCCCCCGTGTGCAGCGCAATGGAGACCGCACACGCGCACCCTGCGATGCGGCGTTCGGTCGCAAGAATCGGCGAAAGGATGCTAAGCTGGGCCGATGAACGCCCAACTTTCCGACGCCCTTCCCTGGCTGATCCTGTTCGCCTTCTATGGGTTGCCGCTGCTGCATGTGGCGCTGTCGCGACGTGGCGGAGGCTGGCGTCCGCCGGCGGGATCGCGTTGCCCCTTCGGACCGCGCGCCGGCTGGCTGGTGATGGTGCTGATGCTGGGGCCGGTCGGATGGCTGATGTTCGCGCTCCGCCGGCCTCGCCGAATGCGCGACCGCCAAAGCTGACCGCACAGGGCCGGGGCGCCCGATCAGGGGGCACGGATACGGTCGCGGAACCAGGCTGTTGGAGCATCGCGCGCCTCAGGGCGAACGCATGATGCTCCAACAGCCGGACGGATCAGATCCGCCCCATCAGCAGCAGCACGATCATGACGATCAGCAGCACGCCGAGGATGCCGCTGGGACCATACCCCCAGCCGCGGCTGTGCGGCCAGGCCGGGACGGCACCGAGAAGCAGCAGAATCAGGATGATGAGCAAAATCGTGCCGAGCATGGCCTTCTCCCTTCCGGTGGAGCTTTCATAACGGGCAAGCGGAACCTGAACGGGTCTCAGAGAGGATTGTTCCTGTCCGGCTCGAACGTGACCGTCGGCCACCACCAAGGGAGGATGCGGCACCTCCGGCGCTCCCCGAACGCGATATGCTGCGTCTTTCGGGATGCCGGCTGCGGGGGACCTCACCCCGGCGGCCGGTCCACCCGGTACAGTTCGTCGACGAAGCTGGCGAAGGCCGCGATCCGGCGGCGCATGAAGGCAAGCATGGCGGGGGTGCGCGGGAAACTGTCGATCCGCCATGTGCTGTCCGGGCCCAGCCGCTCGGCAGCGACCTGATGGACACGATGGAACATCAGCAGCAGCGGGCCGATATGCTCGATGTCCCGGCGCACCGCGGCGCCGTGATACCAGACGGTGTCCGGGGGCTCCAGCCGCGCGAACATCCAGCCCACGACGACTCCGTCCCGGCGTACCATCCAGCTGTTGTCGGGCCAATGTTCGAACTGCGCGGCCATCGCGAAGGGGCTGAAGTCCGCATCAATGGTCCCGGCTGCGATCAGCCGCTCCACCTCCGCCCGGTCGTCCGGCGTCGCGTCTCGCCAAAGCGCCAAGCCGTAGCCGCGCAAAACCCGCAGCGCCGGAGAATGTGCCTCCGCCCAGTCCAGGACCGCCCGCGGCGTGCCGGCCGCCCGCATCGATTGCAGCACCGGCTCGCCCCAGCCCTGCCGGCGCAACAGCCCTTCGAATGCCGCCCGCGCCGGCAGACGGGAGGAGTAGGTGGCGGTCAGCCGCTCCCCGCCGGGAACCGCAGTTGCCAGCGCCTCCATCAGCCGCCCCCCGACGCCGCACCGCCGCCAGCCGGAAGCGACCGATACCGACAGCAGTGCCATTCCTCCCTCCTGCCGGCGTCCCAGGATCAGGCCGGCGGGGATGTCGCCGACCCAGGCGCCGAACGCGACGGTGCCCATGCCGACTGGCGCCAGGAAGCTGCGGTAGGCCGGGTAGGTCAGCCGGGCGAAGGCGTTGCCGTCACCCTCCAATGCCGCAATTCGGAGATTGGGAAAGGCCGGGGGCGGCGGGGTGGCGGCGGACGGGTCGGTCATGGGCTTCACAATCGAATCGGAGCGGGAGGCCGCAGGTTCCACTTGCTAATCATGGGATTGCAAATCGTATGCTCTCCAACACAAGGCAGCCGCTACGCGAGACGACCGTCATGACCGCATTTCTCAGCATCGCCGACAAGCGCCACATCGAAGAGGCCGCCGCGGATCCCGCGGTGCGCTCCAGCCTGATCACCGACCCGCGCCGCGGCATGGAGCGGATTCTCGGACGTCCGCTCGGCGACGTCGGCATCCACCTGCACGAGGAGCCGGCCGGTGCGATGTATTTCGCCCTGCCGGCGCCGGGCCAGGGCGGCGCCGTGCCGGAAGCCAGGACCCGCCGCCAATTCTTCGAGAACATGCTGTTCGAGATGGCGGAACGCAGCCCCGCACTGCTGCGGCAGGCCGAGACCGATCCGCGCCGCATGTTCTTCGACCTGACCGGCAACGACGTCGACCTGCCCCCCGGCCACCAGCCGGTGATCTTTGCCGACGGGCCGTCGGAAATCCATGTCGTGCTGCCGCAGCCCTCCGAATCGATCGAGGACGAACTGCCCGACGACCTGCTGGAGTTCGTCGCCGGCGGTGCGCCCTCGCCCTGCAACAGCCGCGCCGGCGAAAACAAGAGCTCGGTAGCCGCCGGCTTGGACAAGCTGTCTTTGTAAACGGGCCGTCTCCGGCGAGGTTGACCGGCCGGCGGCAACACCGTAGGGTGGCGGGCATGAACGCGCTTCGTCTCGACGGCATTCTGCGAATTAGTGGCCCGGCTCTCCTTTGAGGGCCGGGGATTTTCCACGCCCATTCCGCAGACCCGATTGAAGGCTTGACCGCGTCATGTCCACCCTCCTGAACACGGTTTCCACCACCGCTGCCCCGGTATCCGCCGCGGATGCCCGTCCCACGGCCCCCGGCCGCCAAGTCGCCTTCTCCCTGCTGGCCGATGCCGATCCCGGCACCCTGCCCCGCATCCTGGAACTGGTCGCCAAGCGTGGCCACGTCCCCCTGTCGCTGCGCAGCGACTGCACCGGCGATAACTTGGCAATCGAAATGCAGGTCGGCGACCTGCCGCAGGCGGAGACCGATCACATCTGCCGCTGCCTGAGCCAGATCCCCATGGTCGCACGGGTCACGGTGACGGATATCACCGCTGACTCCGCCGCACTGCTGGCTGCGGCGGAGTAACCATCGCCCGGTAGCCATCCGGGCCGGTCGCCAGTCAGGCCGGCTTGGATGGTTCCCTGTCGCCCGCCGGCCCTTCCGGTACGGTGGCAGTGCCATCCGCCTTGTCCATCGTCGTATCGGGGCGGGCATCCGCGCCGCCCTCCGCGGAGGTCTCGACGATCTCGGTGCGCATCAATTCGGCGGCATGCTGCAGCTTGCGGAACTGGACGACCGAAAAAGGCAGGGTCGCCATATAGGCCAGCCCGACGATCGACAGCGTCCACCAGGGCTGGCTGACCATCATGGCCGCCAGCAGGCCGACGCCGGCCAGCGCCGGGACCACCCAATGGGCAGGCACGCGGGCGCCCTTGAAGGAGAAGGTCGGCAGGATGCTGACCATCAGCCCGCCGATCAGCAAGGTCCAGGGCACGATCACCGCCGGGTGGCCGGGCAGGTCCGGCCCGATCTCGAAGCCAAGGATCATCGGCAGCAGCACGAGGCCGGCGCCGGCCGGGGCCGGGACGCCGGTGAAGTAGTTGTAGGCCCAGGGCGGCAGGTCGACGACGCCGAGTCGCGAGTTGAAGCGGGCCAGACGCAGGGCACAGCACACGGCATAGGCCATGGCGGCGATCCAGCCCAGGCTGCCCGCCCCGTTAAGCCCCCACAGATACATCATGAAGGCAGGCGCGACGCCGAAGCTGATGGCGTCGGACAGGCTGTCCAGCTCCGCGCCGAACTTGCTCTGCCCGTTCAGCAGGCGGGCGATCCGGCCGTCCAGCGCATCGAGGATGGCGGCGATGACGATGGCGATGACCGCCGGCTCCCACCGCTCCTGCATGGCGAATCGGATCGCCGTCAGGCCGGAGCAGAGCGCCAGCACCGTCAGCACGTTCGGCAGCAGGTGATTGATCGACAATCCCTTCAGCCGCGGGTGCGGCCGTGCGGGCCGGCGCACCCGGCCCGGACGGAAGATCTGCTGGCGCAAGCCGGGGGGGCGCTTCATCGCCGGACGTCCCCCTGCCGCTGCGCCTCGGTGCCATTCAGGTCGGCCAGGATGGTCTCGCCGCCGATGGCGGTCTGGCCGACGCAGACCAGCGGAGCGACCCCGTCGGGCAGATAGATGTCGGTGCGGCTGCCGAATCGGATCAGGCCGAACCGCTCGCCGGCCTTGACCTCCTGCCCCGGCTTCGTCCACCACAGGATGCGCCGCGCCACCAGCCCGGCGATCTGGACATAGGCAATCTCGCGCCCGTCGGGCAGGCGCTGGCGGAAGGCCATCCGCTCGTTCTCGTCGCTCGCCTTGTCGAGCGCCGCGTTGACGAAGGTACCCTTGTGGTACTCGGCCGCCACGATGGTGCCGTCGGCCGGCACACGGTTGACGTGGACGTTGAAGACGTTGAGGAAGACGCTGATCCGGGTCAGCGGCTGCTCGCCCATTCCCAGTTCCTTCGGCGGAACGGCGGGGACGATCATGGTCACGCGCCCATCGGCCGGACTGACCAGCAGGCCGGGTCGGGTCGGCGTCACCCGGTCGGGGTCGCGGAAGAAGTAGGCGCACCACAGGGTGAGGACCAGCCCGATCCAGCCGAGCGGCGCCCAGACGGCGAGACCAAGGACCAGGGAGACCACGGCGAAACCGGCGATGAAGGGCCAGCCGGCACGGTGGATGGGGACGACGACGGTATCGATGGCGGACATCGCCTGCTTTCTTCGTATTTCAGACCACAGCGAACAGCCATTCTAGACGCCCGTTCCCAGCCTTTACAGAATTTTAGCAGGCGAAGCCCATGCTGTCGTCTCCGTCGCCCCAGAAGCCGAGCGTACCGCCTTGTCCGTTCCCGATCTGAAGACCATTCAATCGCTGGCCGAGGTGCCGGATGGCGCCCTGCCGATCAACCCCGGCTCCATCGTGATGACTCCGGAAGGGGTGCTGGGCATCGCCAAGCCGCCGCGGCCCTGCAAGCTGACCTTCATGGCCGACGGACTGCCCTTCAACGTGGCAGTCCGGCACGAGGGCGAGGAGGAGGGCGGCGGCTCGATCTGCCAGATCTGGGCCGATGTCGGCCATGTGCCCTACACCGCCCAGGCCCCGGAACGCCGCCGCGCCCTGCTGGCGGTCCTGCGCGGGATCGACGGGCTGCCGCATGTCCGCTTCATCGTGCAGGGCGGACAGAAGATCATCCTGTTCTCGGAAATCCGGCTGGAACACCACGCCTCGCCCGAGGATCTGTTCCACCAGACCATCCTGGTGCTGCAGGAGGCCCGGCCGTTCCTGCGCCTGCTGGGCGAGTATCTGTAAGCCGGGCAGCGTTGAAAGACGCCGGCCGGAGGCACTCCCCCAGCCGGCGCCGCAGCGCTTACTTCGGAACCTTGCCCTGCACGCCCTCGACATACCAGTCCATCTTCAGGATTTGTTCGTCGGTGGCGGTCTTGCCCTCCGGGATCACCACCTTGCCGGACTGGTCCTTGACCGGACCCTGGAAGGAATGGCGCTTGCCCGACACGATGTCGGCCTTGATCTGGTCGGCCATCTTCACGACGTCGGCCGGGATGGCCGGATTGTAAGGCGCCAACTCGACCATGCCGGTCTTGATGCCGCCCCAGGTGTCGATCGGCTTCCAGCTGCCGTCCAGCACCGCCTTGACGCGCTCGACATAGTAGCCGTTCCAATCCTCGACGATCGCGGTCAGGTGCGACTTCGGGCCGAAGCGGGTCATGTCCGACGACTGGCCGACCGACCACAGCCCACGCTCCTGCGCGGTCTGGATCGGAGCCGGGCTGTCGGTGTGCTGGACGATCACGTCGGCGCCCTGGTCGATCAGCGCCTTGGCCGCCTCGGCTTCCTTGCCGGGATCGTACCAGCTGTTGACCCATACCACGCGGACCTCGGCCTTCGGGTTCTGCTCGCGCAGCGCGATGGTGAAGGCGTTGATGCCGCCGACCACCTCGGGAATCGGGTAGGAGCCGATATAGCCGATGATGTTCGACTTGGTCATCTTGCCGGCGATGGCGCCCACCACCGTGCGGCCCTCATAGAAGCGGCCGGAGTAGGTCGCGACATTCTCGGCACGCTTGTAGCCGGTCGCATGCTCGAACTTCACGTCGGGATGGCGCTTGGCCACCTTCAGCGTCGGGTTCATGAAACCGAAGGAGGTGGTGAAGATCAGCTTGTGGCCGCTGGCGGCCAACTGCTCGATCACGCGCTCGGCATCGGCGCCTTCCGGCACATTCTCGACGAAGGTGGTGGTGACCTTGTCGCCCAGCGCCTTCTCGACCGCGAGGCGGCCCTGGTCATGCTGGTAGCTGTAGCCGTGGTCGCTGACCGGCCCGACATAGACGAAGCCGACCTTCAGCTTCTCCTGCGCCTGGGCCGACATCATGCCGACGCCGAGAGCGATCGCGGCGCCGGCCAGCCCCAGCATCGCCTTGCCCATCGTCCTTCTGTTCACGTCGAAGCTCCTTGGTCTTGGTGTCTTTGCGATATGGGCTTTGTTTCGAGTTCAAAACGACGCGTCAAGCATCGGGATGAAACAGTTTTCCCAGACAGGCCGGCGCGTTCAGGCGGATGCGGGCCAGATCCCGCGAAATCATCACCAGGACCAGAACGGTAGCCAGATACGGCAGCATCGACAAGAGCTGCGAGGGCACGTCGATGCCCAGCCCCTGAACGTGCAGTTGCAGGATGGTCACACCGCCGAACAGCCAGGCACCCAGCATGACCCGCACCGGCTTCCAGGTGGCGAAGACCACCAGCGCCAGCGCGATCCAGCCGCGCCCCGACGTCATGTTCTCCGCCCACATCGGTGTGTAGTCCATCGACAGGAAGGCGCCGCCCAGCCCGGCCATGGCACCGCCGAACATCACCGCCAGGAAGCGGATGCGCAGCACCTTGTAGCCCAGCGCATGGGCCGCCGTGTGGTTCTCCCCCACCGCGCGCAGCACCAGCCCGGCGCGGCTGCGATAGAGGAACAGATGGACCAGCGGCACCGCGGCGACCGCCAGATAGACCATGATGTCCTGGCCGAACAGCGCCTGCCCCACCACCGGCAGGTCGGTCAGGCCGGGGATGTACAGCTTGGGCAGCCCCTCCAGGGGAATGCCGACGAAGCCCTGCCCGATCAGGGCCGACAGGCCGACGCCGAACAGGGTCAGCGCCAGGCCGGTCGCCACCTGGTTTGCCAGCAGGAACAGGGTCAGCACGGCAAACAGCGAGGCGGTGGCGGCCCCGGCGAGCGCCGCCACGACGAGTCCGGTCACGGCGCTGCCGGTCTGCACTGTCACGGCGAAGCCGCAGACGGCGCCGACCAGCATCATGCCCTCGACGCCGAGGTTGAGAACCCCCGACTTCTCCACCACCAGTTCGCCGAGCGCCGCGAACAGCAGCGGCGTGGCGGCGGCGAACATCGCGGCCAGGATCGGGCCGACCAGCGCGAAATCGCTCATGCCACCGCCCTCCGCGCCCCGAAGCGGACCCGGTAGCGGATCAGCACGTCGCTCGCCAGCAGGAAGAACAGCAGCATGCCCTGGAACACTCCGGTGATGGCCTTGGGCAGGCCCATGGCGATCTGCGCCGCCTCGCCGCCGATGAAGGACAACGCCATCAGCAACGCCGCCAGCAGGATGCCGACCGGGTGCAGCCGGCCCAGGAAGGCGACGATGATGGCGGTATAGCCGTAGCCCGGCGAGATGCCGGCCGTGACCTGCCCGATCGGGCCGGCGACCTCGCCCATGCCGGCGATGCCGGCCAGCGCGCCCGACAGCAGCAGCGTCAGCCAGACGATGCGCTTCTGGTCGAAGCCGGCATAGCCGGCGGCGGCCGGGGTCAGGCCGATCACCTTGATCTGGAAGCCGACGAAGGTCCGCGCGATCAGCAGCCAGCCGCCCGCCACCGCCGCCAGGGCGAACAGCGCCCCCAGATGGACGCGGGTTCCGGCCCACAGCACCGGCAGCACGGCGTCGGCCTCGAACAGCCGCGACTCCGGAAAGGCGAAACCGTCGGGATCCCGGTAGGGGCCATGGACCATATAGTTCAGCAGCAGCAGCGCCACATAGTTCAGCATCAGGCTGGTCAGGATCTCGCTGGCGTTGAAGCGCAGCCTGAGGAAGGCCGGCACCGCCGCCCACAGCGCACCGCCGGCCGCGCCGCCGACCACCATCAATGGCAGGAGCCACCAGCCACCCTCGCCATAGAAGGCAAGCGCCAGCCCGCCGCCGGTGATGGCGCCGAGCGTCAGTTGTCCTTCGGCACCGATGTTCCAGACATTGGCGCGGAAGCCGATGGCGAGCCCGACGGCGCAGAGCACCAGCGGCGTCGCCTTGACCACCAGTTCGCCGACGCCGCGGACCGAGGTGACCGGCGCGACGAAGAAGGCGTACAGCGCTTTCAGCGGGTCGAATCCCATCGCCAGGAACAGGATGAAGCCGCTGAGCAGGGTCAGCGCCACCGCCAGCAGCGGGGTGGCGTAGACCATGGTCTTCGACGCCTGCCCGCGCGGTTCGAGACGGAGAAGGCTCATGCGGCGTCTCCGGCGTTCAAGAAACCATCACACCGCACGCGCGATCTCCCCGTCTTCGTCCGGCGGCGTGCCGAACAGGCCGCCCATCAGCAGGCCGATGCGTTCCACCGTGGTCTCGTGCGTCGGCCGGCTGTCGGACAGGCGGCCATGGAACAGCACGGAAATCCGGTCGCTCAGCACGAACAGCTCGTCCAGGTCCTGGCTGATCACCAGCACAGCGGCGCCCGAGCGCGCCAGCCCGATCAGCGCCTTGTGGATCGCCGCGGCGGCACCCGCATCGACGCCCCAGGTCGGCTGGCCGACGACCAGCAGCTTGGGCTTCTGCAGGATTTCCCGGCCGATGATGAATTTCTGCAGGTTGCCGCCCGACAGCGACCGCGCCTCTGCCCGGTGGCCATGGGCGACCACGTTGAAGCCACGGATGATCGTCTCGGCATAGGCGCGCGCCCGGCCGAAATTGACCATGCCGCCGCGCACCAGCGGTTCGCTGGCATAGCCCGACAGCAGCGCGTTCTCGGACAGGCTGAGCTCCGGCACGGCGCCGCGGCCCAGCCGCTCCTCCGGCACGAAGGCGAGGCCGAGAGCCCGGCGTGCCCGCGGCCCGAGATGGCCGGTCGACGTGCCCTCGATCACCACCGCGCCGGCATCGGCGATCAGCGCCTCGCCGCTGAGCGCCGCCATCAGTTCGGCCTGGCCGTTGCCGGCGACACCGGCGATACCCAGGATCTCGCCCGCCCGCACCTCGAAACAGACGTCCTTCAGGTTGGTGGCGAAGGGGTTGTCGGAGGTGGTGGACAGGTGGCGGACCGACAGGCGGGCAGCCCCGGCGACGCCCTGCGGCGGCCGTTCCGGCATGGCCAGTTCGGCCCCCATCATCATCTCGGCGAGACTGCGCGCCGTCTCCTGCCGGGGATCGCAGGCGCCCACCACCTTGCCGGCACGCAGCACGGTGGCGCGGCTGCAGAGCGCGCGGATCTCCTCCAGCTTGTGCGAGATATAAAGGATGGTGCAGCCCTCCGCCGCCAGCCGGCGCAGGGTCTCGAACAGCTTGGCGGCCTCCTGCGGCGTCAGGACCGAGGTCGGCTCGTCCATGATCAGCAGCTTGGGATCCTGCAGCAGGCAGCGCACGATCTCCACCCGCTGGCGCTCGCCCACCGACAGGTGGAAGACGTGGCGCCCGGGGTCGAGCGCCAGGCCATAGCGTTGGGAGACGGTGCGGATCCGCTCGGCGAGCGCATCCATCGGCCCGGCATTGTCGAGGCCGAGGGCAATGTTTTCCGTGACCGTCAGCGTATCGAACAGCGAGAAATGCTGGAACACCATGCCGATACCGAGCCGGCGGGCGCCGGCCGGATCGGGAACCGTGACCTCCCGTCCCTGCCACAGCATGGTGCCGGAATCGGGATGAAGCACCCCGTAGATCATCTTGACCAGGGTCGACTTCCCGGCGCCGTTCTCGCCCAGCAGCGCATGGATCTCGCCCGGCTGGAGGACGAGGTCGACATGATCGTTGGCGAGGCAGCCGGGGAATCGCTTGGTGATGCCGCGCAGCGCCAATCGGGGCGGCGGAGCGTCCGGGGGATAGGTCTCGGCGTGCGAATGCAAGGAGGAGCAATCCGGGAAAAGGTCAATTTTGCGTGGCAATGCCAGAGCCGTGCCACCGCTGCCGACAGAGTAATCCGCTGGCACCACCGGCCGTCAACACCCGATCGCCTGCCCATCCACGATGCAATTGCTGATTTGGTCATCACAAGGCGGCAACCCTGTCCACCGCACCGCAGCAGGCCCTTGCCAGCGGCACCGATCCGACCAACACTCCAGTCGATCGGATGATGCGGAGGCTAGGATGTCGGCGGGTTACGCGGTGCTGGACCAGCGGAGCGTTGTTGCGGTGACGGGCGAGGATCGCAAGCCCTTCCTGCAGGGGCTGGTGTCGAACGACGTCCTGCGCGTCACGCCGGAACGTGCGGCCTACGCGCTGTTCCTGACGCCGCAGGGCAAGTTCCTGCACGACTTCACCATGGTCGATTCGGACGGCGATCCGGCCGCAATCTTGCCGGCAATTCTGATGGATGCCGAGACGGAGCGGCGGGCCGACCTGCTGCGCCGGCTGAAGATGTACAAGCTGCGCTCCCGGATCGCGCTGGAGGACCGGGCCGACCGGCTCCTGGTCGCCGTGGCCTTCGGCGGGGACGTGCCGGCGGCATTGGGACTGCCTGCAGAAGCCGGGGCGGCCCGTCCCTTCGGCGGCGGCGTCGCCTTCATCGACCCGCGGCTGCCGGCGCTGGGCGCCCGCCTGTTCCTGCCCGCCGACGGGCTGGCGGCGCTGGAAGCGGCAGGACTGACGCGACGAGATGCCGCGGACTTCGACCGGCTGCGGCTCGGTCTCGGCGTGCCCGACGGCACCCGCGACCTGATCCCGGAAAAGTCGATCCCACTGGAAAGCCGCATGGATGCGCTGAACGCCATCTCCTGGGACAAGGGATGCTACATGGGGCAGGAGCTGACCGCCCGCACCAAGTACCGCGCCCTGATCAAGAAGAAGCTGTTCCCGGTCGCCTTCGACGGTCCGGCGCCGGAGGCCGGCACGCCGGTGACACTGGACGGCAAGGAGGCAGGCGAAATCCGCAGCAGCCGCGACGGCGCCGGGCTGGCCCTGCTGCGGCTGGAGGATGTGCAGCGTGCGGCCGAAGGCGGACT
This sequence comes from Azospirillum thiophilum, assembly GCF_001305595.1. NCBI lineage: Bacteria > Pseudomonadati > Pseudomonadota > Alphaproteobacteria > Rhodospirillales > Azospirillaceae > Azospirillum > Azospirillum thiophilum. The sequence goes on along the minus strand of NZ_CP012401.1, from coordinate 1,784,832 downwards.
GCCCTTCCAGGCGGGTACGGCGACGCTGAAACCGCAGGAACCGGAGTGGGAATCCGCCACGAAGGGGTAATCCCACACCCAAAGAGTTCGCGTCCGGCGAGATCAAACCGGCTCCTCCGGTGTTGTTCAGGTGTCACGACACAACGACAAAGGAGCCATCCCATGCGTCGCACCCTGATCGTCACCGCCGCAACGCTGGCCCTCATGACCGGCGCCGCCGTCGCGCAGACCACCTCGCCGACCGTGGGCAACCCGTCCTCGTCCACCTCCAGCATGTCGAACACCACGATGCCGGACACCGCCACCCCCGGCAGCACCACGTCGGCCAGCCCGACCGGCGGACAGATGGCCAGCGCCGACGAGTTGATCGGCAAGAATGTCTATGGCCGCGACAACAACAAAATCGGCGAGGTCGACGACGTGATCCTCGACGGCACCGGGCAGGCCAAGCAACTGGTGGTCAGTTCCGGCGGCTTCCTCGGCATCGGTGAGAAGCAGGTCGCCATCGACTACACCGCCGCCAATTGGGACGCGCAGAACAATCGCCTGAACCTGGCCGGCATGACCCGCGAAGACATCGGGGCGATGCCGGAATTCCAGTATGACGATACGATGACGTCGCTGAACAAGAACCGCAAGCCGGCCGACGCCGAGCCGATGGCTCCGGGCGCCGCCCCGGCTCCAGCCCCGGCCACCGGTTCGAGCACCGTGAAGTAAGGGGTTCGCCCCGTGCCCGTCATCCCCGCGAAATCGCTGCGGGGGTGATGGGCTTGCGGATTCTTCCGCCTTCCCTCTATCCCCGCAGCAGATCCACGAAGCGCCGGCAGGCCAGGATTTCGGCACGCACGTTGGCGCGGCGCTTCGTGGCCTCGGCGTCTTCGCCCCATTGATCGATCTGATAGGTCTCGTCCAGTTGCGAGACCTCGAAGGCCTCGTCCGGACCGATCCGCCCTTCCAGCAGGGCAAGCGCCACGACGATCGAGCCGCAGACCCCCGTCGCGGTCTGCAAGGCCGCCAGATACCAGTCGTCCGTCGCCTCCACCACCCGGCGCAGCGCCGCCAGCGCCTCGTCCGGCTGCGGCTTCGGCATCAGGCCGGCGCAGACCCGCAGCGGAGCGTCGTAGGTCAGGGCCGCCCAATCCAGCAGCGGCTGCCAGTGCCGGGCCTGACGCTCGACCAGCAGCTGGGGATGTTCGGCGCGATAGCACAGCAGGTCGGTGCCGGCATAGGCGCTGACCGCCGGGACGATCTCCGGCCGCTTGGCCGGGATCAGGTCGACTGCGGTGCTCGACAGCTGCATCAGCGGCATCGCATGGGCGTCGATCCGCTCCTCCTGCGCCGCCCATTCGTCGGCTACGCCCTGCGCCAGCGGCCGGCTGGGGAAGATCAGCGGCGCCTTGGCCGGGCTGCGCACCGGACGGCCGTCCAACTCGACCCGGAAGCCGCCTTCGGTTTCTCCGACCCCGGCCGCCTTGTAGAAACGCTTCATCGCTTACCCTTCCAAAAGCTCCAGCACCGCACCGGCGACCTCGCGCCCGCGGTGAACGATCCGGTCGGCCCCGGCCCGCTCCAGTTCCGGCACCGCATGGTAGCCCCAGGAGACGCCGACCGACCGCACCCTCGCGTTGCGGGCCATCTGGATGTCGTAGGTGGTGTCGCCGATCACCACCGTTCCCGCCGCCTCCGCGCCGGTTTCGGCCAGCGCGCGCTGGACCATGTGCGGGTTCGGCTTGCCCGGACCGACGTCGGCGGTCTGCAGGGTCGCGAAACGCCCGGTCAGCCCGTGGCCCTTCAGCACCGCGTCCAGTCCGCGCCGCGACTTGCCGGTCGCCACCCCCAGCAGCACGCCCGCCGCCTCCAGCGCCGCCAGCGTGTCGAGGATGCCGGGAAACAGCGGTTCGTCCACCTCGCCGCGCCCGCGGGCGGCGGCGAAGGCCCGCTTGTAGCTCTCCGCCACCGCGACATGGGCGTCGGCGTCCAGCACCGGCAGCAGAAGCGCCACCGCCTCGACCAGCGACAGCCCGACCATGCGGCGAACCTCCGCCGGGTCGGGCTCGCCCAGCCCATGTTCGGCCCAGGCCCGGTTCATGGCGTCGATGATGGCGAACTGGCTGTCCACCAGCGTACCGTCGCAGTCGAACAGGGCGAGGCGGAGCGGAGACCCCGACGGGAGCGCCATCACTCGAAATCCTCGAATGGGTCGTCGCGCAGGTTCGGGCTGAAGCCGAGATATTTCCACGTCGCCTGCATGTGGTCGGGCAGCGGGGCGGTGACGTCGATGGTCTTGCCGCCGCGCGGGTGCGGCAGGACCAGCCGGCGGGCGTGCAGATGCAGCTTCTTCGTCACCTCCGCACCGGGCAGGAAGGCGCCCTGCCCGGCATATTTGCCGTCGCCCAGGATCGGCGTGCCGACGGCGGCCATATGGACGCGCAGCTGGTGGGTGCGCCCGGTCAGCGGCCACATGGCGACGAAGGCGGCCTGCTTGCCGGCATTCTCCTGCACCGAATAGACGGTGACGGCGCGCTTGCCCTCTTCCTTGTTCTCGGCCACCCGCTCGCCTTGCGGGCCGCCTTCCTTGGCCAGCGCCAGATCGATCTTGCCCTGGTAGGGCTTCGGCACGCCGACGGTGGCGGCCCAATAGATCTTGCGCACGGCGCTGCCGCGGAACATCTCCGTCAGCTTGCTGGCCGCGAATGTGTTGCGGGCCAGCAGCAGGACGCCCGAGGTGTCCTTGTCCAGCCGGTGGACAAGCTTCGGCCGCTCCTTGCCGTCGAAACGCAGGGCGTCCAGCATGGCGTCCAGATGTTTCGTCGTGCCGGTGCCGCCCTGGACCGCCAGCCCGGCCGGCTTGTTGATGGCGATGACGTCGGCGTCGCGGAAGAGCACCAGCGCCTGCAACTCGGCGATCTGCTTGTCCGACATCGCCTTGGGCTTGCCGGCGGCCGGATTGGGGCCCCGGACCGGGGCCGCCCAGGCTGCCAGCGGCGGAATGCGCACGCTCTGCCCGGCGGCGAGGCGCGAGGAGGTCTCCGCCCGCTTGCCGTCGACACGGACCTGACCGGTGCGCAGCAGCTTCTGCAGATAGCTGTGGTTCACGTCGGGAAAATGCCGCTTGAACCAGCGGTCGAGCCGCATGTCGGCCTCGTCGGCCGTCACGGCGCGGGTCTCGACCTTGCTGTCGCCGCTCTTGGCCGCGGAATCGGCGGCGTCGGTATCGAAGTCGTCGTTGTCGGAATTGGCGGCGGGATCGCGAGAATCAGTCATCAGAGGGGCACCGAAACAAGAGAACGCACGGCCCACAGGCCGGCAAAGAAACCCAGCACGCTGAACAGCGTCGAGGCAAGGAAATAGCCGGCCGCCGCGACGATCTCGTCGCGGGCGACGAGGACGCCGATGTCGAGCGTGAAGGAGGAGAAGGTCGTGAAGCCCCCGAGGACGCCGACCAGCAGGAAGGCGCGCAACTCCGGCGACGGCGACCAGGTCAGGGCCGCCAGTTCCGACAGCACGCCCATCGCCGTACAGCCGAGCACGTTGACGACAATGGTGCCGCCCGGAAACCGGATACCGACCCACTGCGCGACGGTCATCAACATCAGGTAGCGCGCCACCGATCCGGCGGCACCGCCGGCGGCGACGGCAAACAGCGACAGGGGGGATGCGAGCACGACTCCTCCGGGACAGGCGCAGGATTGGGAGAACGGGGTGGAGCGCCGGATTAGAGCCAGAAACCGGCGCACTTGTCACGCGATGGAACTTGTCAGGCGATGGATGGCGCCCCCAGAATGGCCGGCATGGAAAGCCCACCATCGCATCCCATGCCATCGAATGCCGCACTGCTGATCGTCGACCTGCAACAGGCCATCGACGACCCGCGCTGGAGCCGCATCGGCCCGCGCAACAACCCGCAGGCCGAGGCCAACATCGCAGCATTGCTGGCTGCCTGGCGGCGCGACGGCCGTCCCATCGTCCATATCCGCCACGATTCGACCGTTCCCGGTTCCACCTACCGCCCCGGCGGCCCCGGTCATGCCTTCAAGGACGAGGCGACGCCGCTACCGGGCGAGACGGTGATCGGCAAGAGCGTGAACAGCGCGTTCATCGGCACCGGCCTCGACGACTGGTTGCGCAGCCGCGGCATCGCAACGCTGGTGGTCGCGGGCGTCATCACCAACAACAGCGTCGAGGCCACCGTGCGCATGGCCGGCAACCTCGGCTACGACGTGCGGCTGGTGGCCGATGCCTGCTTCACCTTCGCCCGGCTCGACCGCTCGGGCCGGCTGCGCACCGCTGACGAGGTCCACGACCTGTCGCTCGCCAACATGCACGGCGAATATGCGACGGTGGTGGAGACGACGGAGCTGTTGGGAAAGCTGTCGCGCTGACTGCCCCCTCCCCATCCCTCCCCCGCTTCGCGGGAGAGGGGGCGGGAGCTTTGCGGGAGTGATGCAGGGTTGGGGCGACGGCCCTCCCTTACGCCAGCTTCGCCTTCAGGAACTCGACCGTCCGCTTCCAGGCCAGATCGGCGGCCTCCTTGTTGTAGCGCTCCGCCGACGTGTCGTTGTGGAAGGCGTGGTTGACGCCCTCGTACATGTGGATCTGGTGTTCGACCCCGGCCTTCTTCAACGCCTCGTCATAGGCTGGAATACCGGCGTTGATGCGCTGGTCCAGCCCGGCGAAATGCAGCATCAGCGGCGACTTGATGGTGGCTGCCAGCGCCGGGTCGGGCGTCGGGCCGTAAAAGGCGACGCCGGCCTTCAGGTCCGGAGCCTTCAGCGCCAGCCGGTTGACCATCCCGCCGCCCCAGCAGAAGCCGACGACGCCGACCTTGGCCGATGAATAGCGATAGGCCATCAGATAGCTCATCGCCGCGATCAGGTTGTTCACCGTCTTGTCGGCGTCGAGCTGGCCGATCATGTCACGGGCCTTGTCGGGGTCCTGCGGGGTGCCGCCCAGCGGCGACAGCAGGTCGGGCGCCAGCGCCACGAAGCCTTCGGTGGCAAGGCGGCGGGTGACGTCCTCGACATAGGCGTTCAGGCCGCGATTCTCATGGATGACGATCACCGCCGGGGCCTTGTCGGCCAGCTTCGGCCGGGCGAGATAGCCGGCGACGTCGCCCGTCGCCCCCTGGAAGGACACCTTCTCCGCCGCCAGACGCCCGTCATCCTCGCCGACGATGGCGGCGCGGGCATAGTTCGGCTCGATCGCCGCCAGGATGGCGGGAATCGCCGCCGCGCTGCCCGCCAGTCCCGCCAGCCGCTCCAGGAAGACCCGGCGCGGCAGAGGCGCATGGGTGTATTCGTCGTAAAGGTCGATGATCCGCTGATCCATCCCCGATGCCCCCTGTTCGCATACGCCGCAGCTCAACCGGTGCGGTCGCGGATGAGAGTGGTGACGCGGCGCCGGCTTGGCAACCGGGGGAACGACCCGCTTTCGGCCTATGACGGCGGTTACGCTCCCTCGGGCGCCGCTTCAGTAAACGGGACCAGATCCGACGGCTGATATTCCACCAGAAGGCCGTCGCGCATCTCCAGCACCCGATCCATGCGCCGGGCAAGCTCCAGATTGTGTGTCGCCACCAGCGCGCCGACCTTGGCCTGCCGAACGATGGCAGAGAGCATGGCGAAGACATGCTCCGCCGTGTGGGGGTCGAGGTTGCCGGTCGGCTCGTCGGCGATCAGCAGGGACGGCGCATTGGCCAGCGCCCGCGCGATGGCCACCCGCTGCTGCTCGCCACCCGACAGCCGGGCCGGACGGTGGGTGCCGCGCTGCTCCAGCCCGACCATGCGCAGCAACTCGTCGGCGCGCTGCCTGGCGACGGACTTCGGCACGCCGGCGATCATCTGCGGCAGCACGATGTTCTCCCGCGCCGTGAACTCCGGCAGCAGGTGGTGGAACTGGTAGACGAAGCCGATGGAACGGCGGCGAACCTCGGTCCGCTTGCCGTCGTCCAGGTTCGACACGTCGGTCCCGGCGATACGGACGCTGCCTGCGGTCGGCCGCTCCAGCAGGCCTGCGATGTGCAGCAGGGTCGATTTGCCGGCGCCCGACGGGCCGACCAGCGCCACCAGTTCCCCGGCGCCGACGGTCAGGTCGACGCCGCGCAGCACCTCCAGCGTCTCGCCCGCCTGCTCGAAGCGGCGGACGATGCCCTTCAACTCCAGCATCGGCTCCATGATGGCGGCATCACTCATAACGCAGGGCCTCCACCGGATCGAGCCGGGCGGCACGCCAGGACGGGTAGATGGTGGCGGCGAAGGACAGGCCGAGCGCCATCAGCGTCACCTGCACCACCTCGCTCCAGTCGATCTTGGCCGGCAGGTGGGACAGGAAATAGATCTCGGCATTGAACAGGTTGGTGCCGGTCAGCCCCTGGATGACCTGCCGGATGCTCTCGATGTTGAGCGCGAAGGACACGCCGAGCGCCAGCCCGAGCAGCGTGCCCGTCACCCCGACGCTGGCGCCCGACAGGAAGAAGATGCGCATGACCATGCCGCGCGTCGCCCCCATGGTGCGCAGGATGGCGATGTCGCGCCCCTTGTCCTTCACCAGCATGATCAGGCTGGAGATGATGTTGAAGGCCGCGACCATGATGATCAGCGACAGGATCAGGAACATCACGTTGCGTTCGACCTGGAGCGCGGTGAAGAAGCTGGCGTTCGACTGCTGCCAGTCGACCACCCGTCCCTCCCCCGCCACCACCGACTGGACGGCGGCGCGGGCGGCTGCGATCTGCATCGGCTCGCTCACGAAGACCTCCAGCGAGGTCACGGCATCACCGGTGCGGAAGAAGGCCTGCGCCTCCTCCAGCGGCAGGAAGATGAAGCTGTTGTCGTATTCGAACATGCCGACGTCGAAGATGGCGCCGATGGGATAGCTGCGCATCCGCGGCACCGTGCCGAAGGCGGTGACGTTACCCTGCGGCGCGATCAGCGTGATCTGGTCGCCGACCGACAGGCCGAGCCGCTGGGCCATGCGCGAGCCGATGGCGATGCGGTCCTCCCCGAATTCCTCGGCCGAGCCGCGGATGATGTTCTTCGCCAGCGTCGGCCGCACCCGGAAATCCTCCGGCCGCACGCCGCGGATGACCGCCCCGGAGGCGGCGCCGCGCACCGACACCAGCGCCTGCCCCTCCACCGTCGGGGTCACGTTGTCGACGCCGGGCGTGTTGCGCAGCTTGCCGGCCAGGATGTCGAAGTCCGGCAGCGGCCCGCCGCGCATGTTGTAGACGTTGAGGTGCCCATTGAGGCCGAGCACCCGGCCCAGCAGCTCCGCCCGGAAGCCGTTCATCACCGCCATGACGATGATGAGCGTCGCCACGCCGAGCGCGATGCCCAGCAGCGAGAACCCCGCGATGACCGAGATGAACCCTTCCTGGCGGCGCGCCCGGAGGTAACGCATCGCGACCATGCGTTCGAAGGCATTGAAGATCATGCGGCTGGGGTCCTGTGGGTGGGCGGAAGCGAAGCCCTACATAAGAACGTGAGCGTGGCGGGAAAAGGGCGATGTACCGACGGGCACCCTCTGCCGCCCCCCGGCACACATCTCGTTGGTGCGGAAGGACGGCAGAGGGAAATGCCCGATCAGCCCAGCAGCTTCGCCAGCGCCGCCTCGACCGGCAGCTCTTCCTTCACGCCGGTGGCGCGGCGCTTCAGCTCGACGACGCCGTTCTTCAGGCCGCGCGGTCCGACCACCAGCTGCCAGGGAACGCCGATCAGGTCCATGTCGGCGAACTTGGCGCCGGGACGTTCATCGCGGTCGTCATAGGCGACGTCCAGGCCGGCCTTCTCCAGCTTCTCATAGAGGTCGGCGCAGACGCGGTCGGTCTCGGCATCGCCGGACTTCAGGTTGATCAGCCCGACGTTGAAGGGGGCGACGGCGTCCGGCCAGATGATGCCGTTGTCGTCGTGGCTGGCCTCGATGATCGCGCCCATCAGACGCGACACGCCGATGCCGTAGCTGCCCATCTCCACCGGGATCGACTCGCCGTTCGGGCCGGCGACGACCGCATTCATCGGCTTGGAGTATTTGGTGCCGAAGTTGAAGATATGGCCGACCTCGATGCCGCGGGCCGACACCAGATCCGATTCCGGAACCGGGCAGCTGGCGGCATCGTGCTTCTCGTCGGTGGCGGCGTAGATCGAGGTGGTGCGGTCGAAGAAGGGCTGGAGGTCGTCGGCGAAGCCCGGCGCATCCTTCAGCACGTCCAGGTCGAGCCAGTCCTTGTGGCAGAAGACGCCGCTTTCGCCGGTCTCGGCCAGGATGATGAATTCGTGACTGAGGTCGCCGCCGATCGGGCCGGTGTCGGCACGCATCGGGATCGCCTTCAGCCCCATGCGGGCGAAGGTGCGCAGATAGGCCAGGAACATCTTCTGGTAGGCGCGCCGGGCGCTGGCCGGATCGATGTCGAAGGAATAGGCGTCCTTCATCAGGAACTCGCGGCCGCGCATCACACCGAAACGCGGGCGGATCTCGTCACGGAACTTCCACTGGATGTGGTAGAGGTTCAGCGGCAGCTGGCGGTAGCTCTTGACGAAGGCGCGGAAGATGTCGGTGATCATCTCCTCGTTCGTCGGGCCGAACAGCATCTCGCGGTCGTGGCGGTCGGTGATGCGCAGCATCTCCTTGCCGTAATCGTCATAGCGGCCGCTCTCGCGCCACAGATCGGCCGACTGGATGGTCGGCATCAGCAGTTCCTGCGCACCGGCCTTGTCCTGCTCTTCGCGGACGATCTGCTCGATCTTGCGCAACACCCGATAGCCCAGCGGCAGCCAGGCATAGATGCCGGCGCTGGTCTGGCGGATCATCCCGGCCCGCAACATCAGGCGGTGCGAGACGATCTGCGCCTCGGTCGGGGTCTCCTTGAGGGTGGGCATGAAGAAGCTGGACAGCCGCATGGCTCTGCTCTCGTGTGCGAGGTGTTCGACAAGTCCGCGCGAACATGCCCTTTTCTGAAAAAAGGACGGATTCGGGCGGCGGGTGAGCGACTTTAGGAAGGTCGCCCGCACTTGTCCACTGTAAGCCCCCGCTCCTCCCCTGGCCCTATCGGGCGCGGCAGTAGGCGTAGAGACGATCCTCGGCCCCCGGATCGACCGGCTGGCCGTTGAGATAGAGCCGGTCGCCGACCACGCTCAGCCACACCGCGGTCACGTCGTCGGGCAGGCGGGGCACCGACGGCAGGGCGATGCCCATCCGGCGGGCGAGATCGATCGACAACGGCAGATCGATCGGGATCGGCGGCTGCACCCCGGCCGACCCCGGCAGATCGGCCGGCGCCACCGGCCGGCCATGCACGTCGACGCCGGGCTTGTACTCGACATCCGGCGCCGGGACATGGCGGGTCAGCCGCCGGCACAGCGATAGGTCCACCACGGGACGCTCGCGGCCGGCATCGGGCGTCAGCTGGATCGGACCCGGAAGCGGTGGTTGGGTCTGCGCCGATGCCGGGTCGGCCGACAGGGCAATCAGAAGCGCGGCTAGCCCAGCGCACACGGGGATCCGCGCGCTCACAGCGTGTGCCGTTCGGCCACCGGGGCCGGGTTGCGCATGGCTTTCCAGTAGACCGCGAGATAGGGCATGCCTTTTTCCGCCTCCTCCTGGGTCCGCGCCGACTGGCGGATATATTTGCCGATGAAGGGTTTGTTCACGTGCTCGAGGTCGACGGCGGCCTTCAGCACCAGAAACTCGCCGATCTTGTCCGGCAGATTATAGTGCCATTTCTGCAGGCATTCCGAGGTCACGCCCGGCTTCGCCTGCTCCTGTTCGGGCAAGTAGAATTCCTGGTGGTGATACTGCGTGATTTCCTTCCAGGCCTGGGCGACACGGCCGGGCTTCAGCCGCGGCAGCGCCTTGAGGATACGGACATCCTCGTGGAACAGCGGCAGGAAACCGCGCTTCTCGGCCAGTTCGGTCAACATGATGTGCAGCCCGGCCATCACGCCGCCCTCGGTGCCGTTGCCTTGGGTCGCATCCGGCTTCTCGTCCCGCTTGCGGCCGAAAAGCGCGCTGAAGAACCCCTTCTTCTGCTTCACATTGCCGGCAGCGGCGCTGTCCTGTCCAACCTTGCGTTCGTCCCACAGCGAATCCCAGGCATATTCCCAGGCGGTGAAGACGGCGTTGGAGCGGTCGTCCAGCACGGTCAGCAGATATTCGCGCCCTTCCCGCCCCCAATCGACGTCGCCGACAATGGCGCGGACCGGGCGGCGGCTGAGCACGACCGGCAGGATGCCGACGCGCACCAACTCCTGATAGAACTCGACGAAGGACGGCGTCTGAATGAAGGGCAGCAGAGAGCAAGGCTGCTCGTCCGGCGCCAACAGTTCCATGCTCTTCTTGGTCCGCTCCAACAGCTCGGTCGACAGAACGGCCGCGAACTGATTGAATCGTTCGTTTTCATTCGCGGCCATCGGCGCCTCGACTGTCGTCCTTTCCCTGCCGGCCCTTCAGCGAGCCAAAACAGATAGGCCCCCGGAATGGAACCCCCTCCCGGTGGCTGTTGCACGCCCATTATGCAGGAGAATCCCGATGGGAGCTAAGCGAAGCAACGCTACCAAGTAAACCGTTAACGTTTCCTGGAGCGGATGCGGAAATTTCCGTCCGCACGCCCCGTCCACCGGCAGCCGGTCGGTATCAGCCATGTCCGGGATAAAGAAAGGCCGCGCGGCAGAAGCGGCGCGGCCTGTCGAGTTTAGGGAGGAATCGCCACCAGGCGTCGGAAAGGGGGAAGATCCCCCTCGTCACACCGAAACAGTGGACCCCGGCCGCGGCGATGGCAAGCCCAAAACAGAGGCAACACCCCTCTTTGCCCAAAGATTTTGCATTTCTGCATAGCGTCTCGGCGATTGCCGTCATTATAACCCGGGTTTCGCCTATTTCATGGGCTCATACCCGCGATAGCCGGCATCGACCGCCATCTTCCAGGGCGGACTCTGCGCCAGCACCATTGCCTGGACCGGACAATCGGGCTGATGCGCGCCCGGCAGATAGCCCAGGCTCATCAGGAATTCTCCGACGATTTCCCCGCCGGTGAAGCGGAATGTCCTGGCGAACAGCTTGACCCACTCCGGCTTGCTCAGGGGATGGTGGGCGCGCAGCCAGCCGTCGAAGGACCCGAAGGTTTGGCGCAGAGCGACGATGCGGCGGGCATTGTCGATGACCGCATCCACCTTCAACCGGTTGCGGATGATGCCGGCATCGGCCAGCAACCGGTCCCGCTCGGCTTCGCCATAGGCGGCGACAGTATCGATGTCGAAACCGTCGAAAGCGGCGCGGAAGGCGTCGCGCTTCTTCAGGATGGTCAGCCAGGACAGGCCGGCCTGGTTGATCTCCAGCACCAGACGCTCGAACAGCACCCGGTCATCGCTGCTGGGAAAGCCGTATTCGCCCGCATGGTAGGGACCATGGTGGGAATGGCCGGGCGCGGCCGCACAGTAGGTCAGACTCACCCGATCGCCTCCCGTCGCCTTCTACCGTAGTTTTTCGTCACATCATGTCCCGGGCCATATCCCGGAACGAGATGATGCCCGACCGCTCGACCCCGAAGATCACCAGCCACACCAGCAGCGCGACCACCGATGTGATCATGAACTTGCGCAGGATGCGCGGATTCTCTGGCGCGGACGAGGCCATGCCCGGCTCCGGAGTTTCCGGCGTCCGCACACCCCAGGGAAGCACCGCGAACAGCACCACCCACCACACCACGACATAGACGAAGGCGCCCGTCACCCAATTGTCCATCGACCCTCTCCGCGCAGCACCGGGATCGAGACCGGATCAGGCCTGCTCCAGTTCGACCAGCGTCCCGCAGAAATCCTTGGGATGCAGGAACAGGACCGGCTTGTCATGCGCGCCGATCTTCGGCTCGCCGTCGCCCAGAACCCGGGCGCCCTGTGCCTTCATCCGGTCGCGGGCGGCAAGGATGTCATCCACCTCGTAGCAGATGTGGTGGATACCACCGGAAGGGTTCTTCTCAAGGAAGCCGGCGATCGGCGATTTCTCGCCGAAGGGGTGCAACAATTCGATCTTGGTGTTCGGCAGGGTGACGAAGACGACGGTGACGCCGTGCGGGGCCAGATCCACCGGCTGGGACACCGCCGCGCCCAGCGTATCGCGGTAGAGCGCGGTCGCTGCCGGAAGGTCCGGAACGACGATGGCAACGTGGTTGAGTTTCCCGATCATTGTGCGTCCTCTCGCTGGCTGTCCGTTCGGCCCTTTGGCGGGCTCTGATCTGCGTCTTAAACACCCATCCTCAAATTCCATGTCCGGTCACACGCGGACCAGATGGACCTCCGTCACCGGCTTCTTGCCATGGGACGCATTGAAGCAGCGGCGCAGGGCGATCCGCGCCGCCTCCTTCACCTGGGCGTCGTCGGCCCGCGCCGACCGGGGCAGCAACGCCACCGCCTCGCGCACCGCGTCGACGACGTCAAGCAGCAGGTCGCGGTCGGTCGCCTCGTCGATCAGCCCCATCACCGCCACCTGCGGCGCGGTCAGCAGCTCACCGGTCCCGGTCATCACCAGCGTGACCACGGCGGCGCCGTTGTTCACCATTCGGTTGCGCGCCCGCATCATGCCGGTGTCGAGCGGCACCAGCCGCTTGCCGTCCAACGCCATCCGGCCGGCACGCACGTTGGCCACCACCCGCGCCCCCTCCGCCCCGTCGAGACGGATCAGCTCGCCGTTGGCGGGCACGAGGCTGTGGGCGACCTGGCAATCCTCCGCAAGCGCGGCGTGGGCCTGCTGGTGGCGCTGCTCGCCATGCACCGGAACGGCGATGCGCGGGCGCACCCACTGGTACATGCGGACCAGCTCGTCACGGGCCGGGTGACCGGAGACATGGATCGGCGCGTCGTCCGCCGTCACCAGCTCGATGCCCTGGGCGACCAACTGGTTCTGCATCCGGCCGATGGCGCGCTCGTTGCCGGGGATCTCGCGCGAGGAGAAGATCACCACATCGCCGCGCGACAGCGTGATCTGCGGATGGTCGTCGGCCGCGATGCGGGCGAGCGCCGAGCGCGGCTCCCCCTGGCTGCCGGTGCAGATCAGCACCAGCTTCTCCCGCGGCAGGTAGCTGGCGTCATGCTCCGACAGGAATTTGGGCACCTCGGCCAGATAGCCGTTGGCCCGCGCCGCCTCGTTGATCCGCCAGAGCGAGCGGCCGACCAGAGCCACATGGCGGTCATGGGCGGCGGCGGCGGCGGCGATGCTCTCCAGCCGCGCGACGTTGGTGGCGAAACAGCTGACGGCGATGCGGGCGTTGCGGTACCGGCCGAACAGCTCCATCAGCGACGCCCGCACCGTCGCCTCCGACCCGGCGGAGCCCGGCACCAGCGCATTGGTGCTGTCGCCGACCAGCGCCAGGACCCCCTCGTCGCCGATGGCACGCAGCCGCGCCTCGTCGGCGGTGTCGCCGACCAGCGGGTCGGGATCCAGCTTCCAATCGCCGGTGTGCAGGACGGTGCCCGCCGAGGTGCGGATGGCGAGCGCGTTCGGCTCCGGGATCGAATGCGTCATGGTGACATATTCGACCGAGAAGGGACCGATCTCCACCGTACCGCCCAGCGGAATCTCGACGATCGGCACCGTGGCGCTCAGACCGCGCTCATGCAGCTTGGCGCGCAGGAAGGACGCGGTGAAGGGCGTGCAGTAGACGGGGCAGCGCAGTTCCGGCCACAGATACTGCACGGCCCCGAGATGGTCCTCATGCGCGTGGGTCACCACCAGCCCGACCAGATCGCTGCGGCGCTCCACGATGAAGGCCGGGTCCGGCATAATCACGTCCAGGCCGGGCATGGTGTCGTCGGCGAAGGAGATGCCGAGATCCACCATCAGCCATTTGCCCTGATGGCCATACAGGTTGAGGTTCATCCCGATCTCGCCGGAACCGCCGAGCGGCAGGAAATACAGTGCGCCATCCTCCGGAACGAAGGGCTCCGCCGGGGTTTCGGGCGTTCCGGCGGCTGTCTTGGAGGATTGTGTCATTGGACCGTGTTGCGCTTGTGGATCAGGAGAAGGCCGCGGAGTGTCAGTTCGCTGTCGGTGTGTTCGATCACATGGGTGGCCTTGGCGAAAAGAACAGCCAATCCGCCGGTCGCGACCACCCGCATCGGTTCGCCGTACTCCGCCCGGATGCGGGCGATCAGCCCTTCGATCAGGCCGACATACCCCCAGAAGATACCCGACTGCATGCAGGCGATGGTGTTCTTGCCGATCACCTCGGCCGGCTGCTGGATTTCGACCCGCGGCAGCTTGGAAGCCGCCATCTGGAGCGCCTCCAGCGACAGGTTCAGTCCGGGCGCGATCACGCCGCCGCAATAATTGCCGTCGGCATCGACCACGTCGAAGGTCGTCGCCGTGCCGAAATCGATGACGATCAGCGGGGTCTTGTAGGTGGCGGCGGCCGCTGCGGTGTTGACCAGCCGGTCGGCCCCGACCTCCTCCGGCCGGTCGACCAGCGCCTTGACACCAAGATCGACGCCGGGTTGGCCGACGATCACCGGATCGCAGCCGAAATGATCCTTGCACAGCCGCTTGAGGTTGAAGGTCGCGCCCGGCACGACGCTGGCGATGATCGCGCTGTCGATATCGCCGGGCGCAAACCCCTTCAACGCCATCAGGTGGGTCAGCCACACCATGTATTCGTCGGCGGTGCGCTTCTGGTCGGTGGCCGTACGCCAGATGCCCGCCTGACGGTCACCGTCATAGATGGCGAACACCACGTTAGTGTTTCCGGCGTCGATGGCAAGCAGCATGGCAGGATCCGTGCGGGCGATGGGCGGGCGATGGGCGGCAAAGGTTCAGGTCTGGGAGGGGGCGGCGAAGAACACGTCCCCGGCGGCGATCCGCTGTCGCGGCCCGCCATCCGTTGGATCAAGCAACAGAACGCCGTCGCTGTCCAGATCGGCGAAGATGCCGGAAATCGACCGGTCGGCCAACCGGACCAGGATCGGTCCGCCCAGCCCCTTGGCGCGGGCAAGCCATGCGTCACGCACCGGGCCGAAGCCATATGTTCGCCAGCGTCCGTACCAATCGGCCAAATGGCCGGCATAAAGCTCCAGCAACGCCCCCGGACCCATGGCCGGCGCGCCTTCGGCGCTCAGCGAGGTGGCGCCGTAATCGGCGGTCGCGGGAAAATGCCGCAGGTTGATGCCGACGCCGAGCACGACCCAGGCGACCGTCCCGTCGACCGCCGGCTCCGACTCGAGAAGGATGCCGGACAGCTTGCGGTCGTGCACCAGCACGTCGTTCGGCCATTTGCAGCGGACGCCGCTTGGATCCGGCAGCACCGATTCGGCGGTCTCGGCGATGGCGAGGGCGGCGACGAAGGAGATCTGCGCCGCTTCGGCCGGCGGAAGGCCGGGTCGCAGGATGGTCGTGCTGTAAAGGTTGCCTTCGGGAGAGGACCAGACCCGCCCCCGCCGCCCCCGCCCGCCGTCCTGCCGGCGGGCCCAGACGATGGTGCCCTCGGGCGCGCCGGCACCATCGGGCCCCGGACGCGCCAATGCCTTCGCCTCGTCGTTCGTGCTGACGACGGAGGCGAAGGCCTTGACCTGGAAGCCGGGAGGCAGGCGCAGCCGCGCCGCCTCCGCTTCGAGCGATAACGTCATCTGTTCGTCGTCACCCGGCGAACAGAGCGGCAGCGGCAGCGGCCGCACCGTTCAGGATCGGTGCCGGAGCCACGAAGAACAGCAGGGTGAACAGGCTGGTGACGACCAGGACGCCGGTCATGCCGTCGTCCGACATCTTGTCGACCACCACCGACGGTTCATCGAAATACATGATCTTGATGATGCGGAGATAGTAGAAGGCGCCGACGACGCTGGTCAGCACGCCGACCACAGCCAGCGTGTACTCCTGCGCCGCGACGGCGGCCAGGAAGACGTAAAGCTTGCCGAAGAACCCCGCCATCGGCGGGATGCCGGCCATGGAGAACATGAAGATCGCCATGGTCGCGGCCAACATCGGGTTGGTCTTGGACAGGCCGGAGAAGTCCTTGATCTCCTCCAGCATCTGGCCCTTGGCCTTCATGCTGAGAATGACCGCGAAGGCGCCGATGTTCATGGCGATGTAGAGCGCCATGTAGATCAGCACGCCGCGCACGCCGTCCTGCGTCCCGGTGGTCAGGCCGACCAGGGCGTAGCCGACATGGCCGATGGAGCTGTAGGCCATCAGGCGCTTGATGTTGGTCTGCATGATCGCGGCGAAGGAGCCGATGACCATCGACAGGATCGCGGTCGCCACCAGGACCTGATGCCACTGGGCGGCCAGATGGCCGAACGGCTCCATCACCACGCGGGTCAGCAGGGCGATGGCCGCGACCTTCGGGGCCGCCGCGAAGAAGGCGGTCACGGGGGTCGGTGCGCCCTCATAGACGTCGGGGGTCCACATGTGGAACGGCGCGGCCGAGATCTTGAAGGCCAGCCCGGCCATCACGAAGACCAGACCGATCACCAGACCCGGCGACACATGGGCGCCGCCGGCGAAGAGCGCCGCCACCTTGTCGAAAGAGGTGGTGCCGGCGAAGCCGTAGACGAGAGAGGCGCCGTACAGCAGCATGCCCGACGACAGCGAGCCCAGCACGAAATACTTCAGGCCGGCTTCCGACGACTTGGCGCTGTCGCGGCGGAAGGCCGCGATGACGTAGAGCGCCAGGCTCTGGGTCTCCAGGCCGACATACAGCGAGATGAAATCGTTGGCCGAGATCATCATCAGCATGCCGAGCGTGGCGAACAGCATCAGCACCGGGAACTCGAAGCGCGCCATCTGTTCGCGCTCGTTGAAGCCGAGCGAGAGGACGACCGCGAAGGCAGCCGACACCAGCACCAGCACCTTCATGAAGACGCCGAAGGCGTCCATCACGAACATGCCGTTGAAGGTGACGACGCGGCCGCTGCCATAGCCCATCGCCAGGACGGCGGCGAGCAGCATGCAGACGATCGCCAGGTAGGAGACGGGACGGGTGAAGCCGTCGCCGCGGAACACACCCAGCATCAGCAGGGCGACGCCCGACAATGCCAGGAAGATCTCCGGCAGGGCCGGCCAGATGTCGGGAAACACTGCGGTCATGTCGAAGAACCCCTTACCGAGCGGCGACCGAGACACCGGACGCGGCGTGCGACGCGGCCAGCTTGGTCTGGTAGGTCTGGATCAGCTGCTCGACCGATGCCGAGGTGACGTTCAGGAAGCTGCTGGGATAGACGCCCATCCACAGGACGACGGCGACCAGCGGCAAGAACACCGCGATCTCGCGCGGGGTCATGTCGAACATCGCCTTGACGTCCGGCTTGGTCAGCTTGCCGTAGACGACGCGGCGGTACAGCCACAGCGCATAGGCGGCACCCAGCACCATGCCGGTGGCGGCGAGCGCCGCGACCCAGGTGTTGTCGCGGAAGACGCCGAGCAGGACCAGGAACTCGCCGACGAAGCCGGCGGTGCCCGGCAGGCCGACCGAGGCCATGGTCATGAACAGGAAGACCACCGCGTATTTCGGCATGTTCTTCACGAGGCCGCCGTAGCGGGCGATCTCGCGGGTGTGCAGCCGATCATAGACGACGCCGACGCACAGGAACAGCGCACCCGACACCACGCCGTGCGACAGCATCTGGAACACCGAGCCCTCGATGCCCTGCTGGTTCAGCGCGAACATGCCGATGGTGACGAAGCCCATGTGGGCGACCGACGAGTAGGCGATCAGCTTCTTCATGTCCTCCTGGGCGAGGGCGACCAGCGAGGTGTAGATCACGGCGACGACCGACAGGGTGTAGATCAGCGGCGCGAAATATTCGGTCGCTTCCGGCAGGATCGGAATGTTGAAGCGCAGGAAGCCGTAGCCGCCCATCTTCAGCAGCACACCAGCCAGGATCACCGACCCGGCCGTCGGTGCCTCGACGTGGGCGTCCGGCAGCCAGGTGTGGACCGGCCACATCGGCACCTTCACCGCGAAGGAGGCGAAGAAGGCCAGCCACAGCCAGAGCTGCATGTTGCGCGGAAACTGGGTGGCGGTGATGGTCGGGATGTCGGTGGTGCCGGCCACGTAATACATGGCCAGGATGGCCAGCAGCATCAGGACCGAGCCGAGCAGCGTATAGAGGAAGAACTTGAAGGCGGCATAGACGCGGCGCGGGCCGCCCCAGATGCCGATGATCAGGAACATCGGGATCAGGACGCCTTCGAAGAACATGTAGAACAGCACGAAATCCAGCGCGCAGAACATCCCGATCATCAGGGTTTCCAGCGCGAGGAAGGCGATCATGTATTCCTTCAGGCGGAGCTGGACCGACTCCCAGCTCGCCAGGATGCACAGCGGCATCAGGAAACCGGAGAGCACGACGAACAGCACCGAAATGCCGTCGACGCCCATGTGATAGTTGATGCCGAATTCCGGGATCCAGCCCGCCTTCTCGACCATTTGGTAGCCGGGATTGCGCGGATCGAAATTGGCCCAGACGAGCAGCGTCAGCACGAAGGTGATGAGCGTCGTCCACAGCGCGATGTAACGCACGTTCCGCAGCACGTCCGGAGAGGTGCCCCGGCAGAAGAGCAGGATCAGCGCGACGCCTACGAGCGGCAGGAAGGTCGCGAACGACAGGATCGGCCAGCTAGCCATTGTTGTTGTTCTCCTTCGAAACCGCTCAGCCGAAGACCGACAGCCAGGCGACGAGCAGGACGACCCCGATCACCATGGCAAAGGCGTAATGATAGACGTAGCCCGACTGCAACCGGCTGGCGCGCGCGGCGATGTCGCGGGTGGCGGCGGCGATGCCGTCCGGACCCACGCCATCGATCACCGCCCCGTCGCCCGATTTCCACAGGCCGTAGCCGAGGGCCTTGGCCGGACGGGTGAACAGCGCGTCGTACAGCTCGTCGAAGTACCATTTGTTGTAGAGGAACTGGTGGACGCCACGGAAGGTGCCGGCGATCTTGCCCGGCAGTTGCGGCATCTTGATATAGCCGACATAAGCCATGGCGATGCCGAGCAGGCCGACCACCAGCGGAGCCAGCTTGACCCAGCCCGGAGTATGGTGATGCGCGGCCTCGACAGTGTCGTGGTCATGCAGAACCATCAGGGCCTTGCCCCAGAACTCGGCGCGGTCGTGGCCGATGAACCACTCGTGGAAGCCGACGCCGGCGAACAGGGCGCCCAGCGCCAGGACTGCCAGCGGCACCAGCATGACGACCGGCGACTCATGGGCGTGGTCGTAGACTTGACGGTCCATCCGCGGCGTGCCGTGGAAGGTCATGAACAGCAGGCGCCAGGAATAGAAGGCGGTCAGCAGCGCGGCGGCGATGCCGAGCGCGAAGGCGAAGCGTCCCACCCCGCTGCCCGAGGCAAAGGCCGCCTCCAGGATCATGTCCTTGGAGTAGAAGCCGGCGAAGAAGGGCAGACCGGCCAGCGCCAGGTTGCCGATCCACATCACCGCGTAGGTGAAGGGAATCTTGCGCCAGACGCCGCCCATCTTGCGCATGTCCTGCTCATGGTGCAGGGCATGGATGACCGAGCCGGCACCGAGGAACAGCAGCGCCTTGAAGAAGGCGTGGGTGAACAGGTGGAACATGGCGGCGCCATAGGCCGACACGCCGATGGCGAAGAACATGTAGCCGAGCTGGGACATCGTCGAATAAGCGATGACCCGCTTGATGTCGAACTGGGTGACACCGATGGTCGCGGCGACGAAAGCGGTCAGGCCGCCGACCACCGCGACGACCTCCAGCGCCGTCGGCGCATACTCGAACACCGGAGACAGGCGGCAGAGCATGAAGACGCCAGCGGTGACCATGGTGGCGGCGTGGATGAGGGCCGACACCGGGGTCGGGCCTTCCATCGCGTCCGGCAGCCAGGTGTGCAGGCCGAGCTGGGCCGACTTGCCCATGG
This sequence comes from Azospirillum thiophilum, assembly GCF_001305595.1. Classification (NCBI taxonomy): domain Bacteria; kingdom Pseudomonadati; phylum Pseudomonadota; class Alphaproteobacteria; order Rhodospirillales; family Azospirillaceae; genus Azospirillum; species Azospirillum thiophilum. The sequence goes on along the minus strand of NZ_CP012401.1, from coordinate 1,764,965 downwards.
CGCCCATGAACAGCAGCAGACAGGCGATGGTCAGGCCGTTGAAATCCCAGCTGAGGAAATGCAGCGTCTCGCCGGTCAGCGTCGGCGCCTTGGCGAAGATCGCATCGAACTGGACCGAGCCGGTCAGCACGAAGATCGCGAAGATGCCGAGCGCAAAGCCGAAGTCGCCGACCCGGTTGACCAGGAAGGCCTTCATCGCGGCGGCGTTGGCCGAGGGCTTCTCGTACCAGAAATTGATCAGCAGGTAGGAGGCGAGACCGACGCCCTCCCAGCCGAAGAACAGCTGGACCAGGTTGTCCGCCGTCACCAGCATCAGCATGGCAAAGGTGAACAGCGACAGGTAGCCCATGAAGCGCGGCTTCTGCGGGTCCTCGGCCATGTAGCCGACCGAGTAGACATGGACGCAGGCCGAGACAGTGTTGACGACGATCAGCATCACCGCGGTGAGCTGGTCGACGCGCAGCGCCCACTTCACGTCGAGCGTGCCGCTCTGGATCCAGGTCATCAGCTCGATCGTGCGCGGATGACCGCCCACGGCGACGTCGAAGAACAGGATCCAGGACAGGATCGCCGACACCAGCACCGCACCCGCGGTCACGAACTGGGCGACCCGGTCGCCGACGGTCGGCGGCCCGGCGACGACATGATGGTCGTCGTGGGCATCGTCGTGGCCATGATCATCGTGGGAATGGCCGTCATGGGCATGGGCGATCTGGGCGTGCCCGTGATCGTCATGGCCATGACCGTGGCTTCCGTGACCGGCAGCCGCCGGCTCGGCCTTCGGCCCGCCGAACAGCGCGATCGATCCGGCGACGAGGAACGCCAGGAGCGGAAGGAATACGACTAGCACTTCCATGGCGCCGCCTCAGCCCTTCATCATGTTGATGTCTTCGACTCGGATCGAGCCGCGGTTGCGGAAGTAGACCACCAGGATGGCGAGGCCGATGGCCGCCTCGGCGGCGGCGACGGTCAGGATGATCATGGCGAAGATCTGGCCGACCAGATCATGCAGGTATGTCGAGAAGGCGACGAGGTTCAGGTTCACCGCCAGCAGCATCATCTCGATCGACATCAGGATGATGATGACGTTCTTCCGGTTCAGGAAGATCCCCAGCACGCCCAGAGTGAAGACGATGGCCGAGACCGTCAGGTAATGTCCGAGACCGATCTCCATGATCACACGCCCTCCCCGGTCGTGACCTTGCGAATGACGACCACGTCTTCCCGGCGACGGGAGATCTGTTCGCCGACATTCTGTTTACGCACGCCCGCCCGCTGCCGCAACGTCAGCACGATGGCGCCGATCATGGCGATCAGCAGGACGATGCCGGACGCCTGGAACAGATAGACGTACTGCGTGTACATCAGCCGGCCCAGCGCATGGGTATTGGACACCTGATCCAGCGCCGGGGTCGGCGCGCCCGCGATGGCGGCGACGTTGGGAGCCACGATCCAGCCGCCGAGCACGGCCGCCAGTTCGGCCAGCAGGATCAGCCCGACCAGCGCGCCCAGCGGCAGCGCTTCCATCGCCCCCTGCCGCAGCTCGCGGAAGTTGATGTCGAGCATCATCACCACGAACAGGAACAGCACGGCGACGGCGCCGACATAGACGATGATCAGGATCATCGCGATGAACTCCGCGCCCATCAGGACGCAGAGACCGGCAGCCTGGAAAAAGGCGAGGATCAGGAACAGGACGGAGTGAACGGGGTTCCGCGCCGAGATGACCATCACACCGGAGGCCACCAGCAGCGCGGCGAACACGTAGAAGGCGATGCCTTGGAGTATCATCGTTTTTCTCGCTTCCGCTTACCGGTAAGGAGCCTCGGCCGCGAGGTTCTGGGCGATCTCCGCCTCCCAGCGGTCGCCGTTCGCCAGCAGCTTCTGCTTGTTGTAGAAGAGCTCTTCACGGGATTCGGTGGAGAACTCGAAGTTCGGCCCCATGACCACTGCGTCGACCGGGCAGGCCTCCTGGCACAGGCCGCAGTAGATGCACTTGGTCATGTCGATGTCGTAGCGCGTGGTGCGGCGGCTGCCGTCGTCACGCGGTTCGGCCTCAATGGTGATGGCGAGAGCCGGGCACACCGCTTCGCACAGCTTGCAGGCGATGCAGCGCTCCTCGCCGCTCGCATAGCGGCGGAGCACATGCTCGCCGCGGAAGCGCGAGCTGATCGGACCCTTCTCATAGGGGTAGTTCAGGGTGACCTTGGGCTTGAACATGTAGCTCAAGGTCAGCGCCATGCCACCCAGCAGCTCGGTCAGGAACAGGCTGCGCGCCGCGCGGTCGAGGAACGCCATGGCCTCTTCGTCTCCTTCCTCGCCGGCGGTCGCCCCGTTGATCGGACGGCTCGCCGGCACTCAAATCGACACGTCAATGGTGTGTTCGGTGCAGGCTGGCTTATGCGGTGCCGCTTACTTGGGCAACCAGTCGAAAGTCACCAGGACACCGGCGGTCAGCACGACCCAGAACAGCGAGAAGGGCAGGAAGACCTTCCAACCCAGCCGCATCAGCTGGTCGTAGCGATAGCGCGGCACCGTGGCGCGAACCCAGACATAGGTGAACAGGCACAGCGCGATCTTCAGGGCGAACCACACGATGCCCGGCACCCAGGTGAAGGGCGCGAAGGGCAGCGGAGGCAGCCAGCCGCCGAGGAACAGGATGCTCGTCATCGCGCTCATCAGGATCATGTTGGCGTATTCGCCAAGGAAGAAGAGCGCGAAGGGGGCCGAGCTGTATTCGACCATGAAGCCGGCGACCAGTTCCGACTCGCCTTCCGGCAGGTCGAAGGGGGCGCGGTTGGTTTCCGCGAGCGCCGAGATGAAGAACATCACGAACATCGGCAGCAGCGGGACGCAGAACCAGACGGTCTCCTGCGCACGCACGATGTCGGTCAGGTTCAGCGAGCCGACGCACAGCAGCACGGTGATGATGATGAGGCCCATCGAGACCTCGTAGGACACCATCTGTGCCGCCGAGCGCAGCGCGCCGAGGAAGGCGTAGCGCGAGTTCGATGCCCAGCCGGCCATCACGATGCCGTACACGCCCAGCGACGAGATCGCGAACAGGTACAGCACGCCGACGTTGATGTTGGACAGAACCACCCCGTAATCGAACGGGATGACCGCCCAGGCGATCAGCGCCAGGAAGAAGGTCAGCATCGGCGCGACGTAGAAGACGACGCGGTTGGCGCCTTCCGGCAGGATCTGCTCCTTGGCGAACAGCTTCAGGCCGTCGGCGAAGGGTTGCAGCAGGCCGAAGGGGCCGACGATGCTGGGCCCCTGGCGCATCTGCATCGCGCCCATGATCTTGCGCTCGGCATAGGTCATGAAGGCGACGGCCACCAGCAGCGGCACGGTGATCGCCAGGATTTGCAGGACCATAATGATCAGCGGCAGGAGGAAGCCGCTCCAGAACTCAGCCATGGGTGCCAGTCCTCTCCTGAGCAGGGCCCACCAGCGCTTCCGTGCAGTTGGCCATCGTCACCGACGCCCGGCTGATCGGGTCGGTCATGTAGAAGTTGGTGATCGGCGTCACGAACGGGGTGGCGTCGACCGCCCCCTGCGCGCCGAAGGGAGCCCAGGCCGCAGGCGTCGTTTCGCCGACCGCCGCGAAGATCGGGTTCGCCGCCATCAGCCGCTGGCGCAGCTGGGTCTGGCTGTCGAAGGGCAGCGTGGTGCCCAGGACTTCAGACAGGGCGCGGACGATCTTCCAGTCCTCGCGTGCTTCGCCCGGCGGGAAGACCGCGAGGCGGGCGAGCTGCGGACGGCCCTCGGTGTTGACGTAGACCGCGTTCTTTTCGGTGTAGGCGGCACCCGGCAGGACGACGTCGGCGCGGTGGGCGCCGGCATCGCCATGATGGCCCTGGTAGACGACGAAGGCGTTGCCCAGCTTCGCCATGTCGATCTCGTCGGCACCCAGCAGGTAGACGAACTCGATCTCGCCCTTGGCCGCACCGTCGAGGATGCCGTGGATGTCGCGGCCACCCTCGCCCGGCAGGAAGCCGGCCTCGATGCCGCCGACGCGCGCCGCGGCGGTGTGCAGCACGTTGAAACCGCTCCAATCGTCGCGGAACATGCCGTAGACCTCGCCGACCAGACGGGCGGCGGCCTGGACCGCGAGCCCGTCGGCGCGCTGGAAAGCGCCCATGCCGACGATGATCATCGGGTTCTTGGCGGCGCGCAGCGTCTCGGAGAACGGATGGCTGCCGTCGACCAGCTGCTGCAGCGTCTCCGGGCCGGACCCGATCACGCTGTAGGGATAGGTCAGGTCACGCTGCTCGCCGATCGAGGCGATGGTGACGCCGCCGGCCAGATAGCGCTTGCGGATGCGGGCGTTGACCAGCGTGCCTTCCCAGCGCGGGTTGGTGCCGACCAGCAGGATGACGTCGGCCTTCTCGATGCCGGCGATGCCCGAGTTGAACAGGTAGCCAGCACGCACCGAGGTGTCGAACCGCGCACCGTCCTGGCGGCAGTCGAGGTTGCCCGACCCCAGACGGGACAGCAGCTCCTTCAGCGCGAACTGCGCCTCGACGTCGATCAGGTCGCCGGCGATGGCGGCGACGCGGCTGCCGGACAGGCCCTTCAGCCGGGCGGCAATGGCGGTGAAGGCCTCGGTCCAGCTGACCGGGACCAGCTTGCCGTTCTGGCGCACATAGGGGCGGTCCAGCCGCTGGCGCTTGAGACCGTCATACGAATAGCGGCTCTTGTCGTTCAGCCACTCCTCGTTGATGTCGTCGTTGACGCGCGGCAGGACCCGCATCACCTCGGGTCCACGGGCGTCGACGCGGATGTTGGAGCCGACGGCGTCTAGGACGTCGATGGTCTCGGTCTTGCGCAGCTCCCACGGCCGGGCGGTGAAGGCGTAGGGCTTGTGGGTCAGCGCGCCGACCGGGCAGACGTCGGCGAGGTTGCCCGACAGCTCCGAGCCGATCGCCTTCTCGACGAAGGTGGTGATCTCCATATGCTCGCCGCGATAGACGGCGCCGACGTCCGGCACACCGGCCACTTCGTTGATGAAGCGGACGCAGCGGGTGCAGTGGATGCAACGGGTCATGATGGTCTTGATGACCGGACCCATGTACTTGTCCTGCACCGCCCGCTTGTTCTCGCCGTAGCGGCCGCGGTCGAAGCCGTAGGCCATGGCCTGGTCCTGCAGGTCGCACTCGCCGCCCTGGTCGCAGATCGGGCAATCCAGCGGGTGGTTGATCAGCAGGAATTCCATAACGCCCTTGCGGGCCTTCAGGACGGTCTCGCTGTTGGTGCGGACGACCATCCCGTCGCCGCAGGGCATGGCGCAGGACGCGACCGGCTTGGGCGCGCGCTCCATCTCCACCAGGCACATGCGGCAGTTGGCCGGCACGCTCAGGCGCTCATGGTAGCAGAAGCGCGGAATCTCGATCCCCAGCTGTTCACAAGCCTGGAGGATCGAGGTGCCCGGCTCGACCTCGATCTCGATCCCGTCGATGGTGAGTTTCGGCATGGGAACGGGAACTCCTTACTCGGCCGCCAGCGGCGCAGCATTGCGGTAGGCCTGGATGCGCCGCTCGACTTCCGGGCGGAAGTGGCGGAACAGGCCCTGGATCGGCCAGGCGGCGGCATCGCCGAGCGCGCAGATGGTGTGGCCTTCGACCTGCTTGGTGACCTGCAGCAGCATGTCGATCTCTTCCAGCCGCGCATTGCCGGTGACCATGCGCTGCATGATGCGGCTCATCCAGCCGGTGCCTTCGCGGCACGGCGTGCACTGGCCGCAGGACTCATGCGCATAGAAGGACGACAGGCGGGCGATCGCCTTCACGATGTCGGTGGACTTGTCCATCACGATCACCGCGGCGGTGCCCAGGCCCGACTGCACCTCGCGCAGGCTGTCGAAATCCATCAGCACCGTGTCGCAGATCGACTTGGGCAGGACCGGAACCGACGAGCCGCCGGGGATGATGCCCAGCAGATTGTCCCAGCCGCCACGCACGCCGCCGGCATGCTTCTCGATCAGCTCCTTCAACGGGATGCCCATCTCCTCTTCCACGTTGCACGGATTGTTCACGTGCCCGGAGATGCAGAAGAGCTTGGTGCCCGAATTCTTCGGGCGGCCGAGGCCGGCGAACCAGGAGGCGCCGCGACGCAGGATGGTCGGAACCACCGCGATCGATTCGACGTTGTTCACCGTGGTCGGGCAGGAATAGAGCCCGGCCTGGGCGGGGAACGGCGGCTTGTTGCGCGGCTGGCCCTTCTTGCCCTCGATCGACTCGATGAGCGCGGTTTCCTCGCCGCAGATGTATGCGCCCGCACCGCGATGGATGTAGACGTCGTAGCTGTAGCCGGTGCCGCAGGCGTTCTTGCCGATCAGCCCCGCCGCGTACGCCTCGTCGATGGCGCGCTGGACGTTGGAGCCCTCGTTGTAGAACTCGCCGCGGATGTAGATGTAGCAGGCGCTGGCGCCGATGGCGAAACCGGCGATCAGGCAGCCCTCGATCAGCTTGTGCGGATCGTGGCGCAGGATGTCGCGGTCCTTGCAGGTGCCGGGTTCGCCCTCGTCGGCGTTGATGACGAGGTAGACGGGCTTGTCGGTCACGTTCTTCGGCATGAAGGACCACTTCATGCCGGTCGAGAAGCCGGCGCCACCGCGGCCGCGCAGCCCCGATTCCTTCACCTGCTCGATGATCCACTCGCGGCCATTGGCCAGGATCGCCGCCGTGTTGTCCCAGTCACCGCGCTTGCGGGCTCCCTCCAGACCGAAGTCCTGGTAGCCGTAGAGGTTGGTGAAGATGCGGTCCTCATCGCGAAGCATCGCTGTCCCCTCCCCCTCAATCGTCCGCTTGCGCGGTGGTGAATGCCTTCAGCGTCGTCGGGCCGCCGACCGGCTCCGACGATTGACGGCCGGTCTGCGAACCGGGCTTCGGCGTCTCGCCGCGCGCCAGCGCATCGAGGATGCGCTCCATATGCTCCGGACCCACGTCTTCGTAGTAATCGTCACCGATCTGCACAACCGGCGCGTTGACGCAGGCGCCCGAGCATTCGACCTCGCCCAGCGTGAACTGGCCGTCGGCCGTGGTCTCGCCCACCTCGATCCCGAGCTTCTTCTTGCAGGTGTGGACGATGTCGTCCGACCCGCGCAGCCAGCAGGGCGTGGTGGTGCAGACCTGGATGTGGTGCCTGCCGATCGGGTTCTTGTTGTACATCGTGTAGAAAGTCGCGACCTCGTACACGCGGATGCGCGGCATGCCCAGCAGGTCGGCCACGGCGTCCATGGCGACGCGCGGCAGCCAGCCGCCGTTCTGGCGCTGGGCGACGTCTAGCAGCGGCATGCAGGCGCTCGCCTGCTTGCCGGCCGGGTACTTGGCGATGATGCGCTTCGCCAGTTCCAGGTTTTCCGAAGTGAAGGTAAAGCTGGTCGGCTCAGCGTGGCCGTGATCGGAAGCGGGCGCGCTCATCGATCGATCTCTCCGAAAACGATGTCCATCGAGGCGATGTTGGCGACGGCGTCGGCCAGCATGTGCCCCTTCGACATGAAGTCCAGGCCCTGAAGATGGGCGAAGCCCGGCGCGCGGATTTTGCAGCGGTAGGGCTTGTTGGTGCCGTCGGACACCAGATACACGCCGAACTCGCCCTTGGGCGCCTCGATGGCGGTGTAGGTCTCGCCGGCCGGGACGTGAAAGCCCTCGGTGAAGAGCTTGAAGTGATGGATCAGTGCTTCCATCGACCGCTTCATCTCGCCACGCGGCGGCGGCGACACCTTGCGGTCCTCGATCTTATAAGGACCGGCCGGCATCTCCTTGCAGCACTGGCGGATGATGCGCAGCGACTGCTTCATCTCCTCCATGCGCACCAGATAGCGCGCCCAACAGTCCCCGGTCAGGCCGACCGGCACGTCGAACTCCATGCGGTCGTAGACCTCGTAGGGCTGCGACTTGCGCAGATCCCAGGCGACGCCGGAACCGCGCAGCATCGGACCGGTGAAGGCCCAGTCGAGCGCCTCTTCCTTGGTGACGATGCCGATGTCGACCGTGCGTTGCTTGAAGATGCGGTTTTCCGTCAGCAGGCTTTCGAGGTCGGCCATGAACTTGGGAAAACGCTCGGTGAAGGCCCAGATGTCGTCCAGCAGCCCGTCCGGGATGTCCCAGGCGACGCCGCCCGGCCGGAAATAGTTGGCGTGCAGGCGCGCACCCGACACCCGCTCGTAGAACTCCATGAGGATTTCGCGTTCCTCGAAGCCCCACAGAGCCGGCGTGATGGCACCGACGTCGAGCGCACCCGTCGTGATCGACAGGATGTGGTTCAGGATGCGCGTGATCTCCGAGAACAGCACGCGGATATACTGGGCGCGCAGCGGCGCCTTGATCTGCAGCAGGTTCTCGATGCCGAGCACATAGGCGTGCTCCATGCACATCGGGCTGACGTAATCCAGGCGGTCGAAATAGGGCACGGCCTGGATGTAGGTCTTGTATTCGATCAGCTTCTCGGTGCCGCGGTGCAGCAGACCGATGTGCGGATCACAGCGCTCCACCACCTCGCCGTTCAGCTCCATCACCAGACGGAGCACGCCGTGGGCGGCCGGGTGCTGCGGCCCGAAATTCATCGTGTAGGGCTTGATCTGCGTCTTGGTCTCGGGACCGGTGGCGCTGATCGGCCCGCCGGGTCCGGCCACAACGACGCCGGTCGCCGATTCGGTCGAAACGGTCATGCTCACGGCTTCTTGCTCCCGTCCTGGAGGGCCGCCTTCTCGTCGCCGGGCAGCATGACGTTGGTCATGCCTTCCCACGGGCTGAGGAAGTCGAAGGCACGGAAATCCTGGGTCAGACGGACCGGCTCGTAGATCACGCGCTTCTGGTCTTCGTCGTAGCGGGCTTCGACGTAGCCGGTCAGCGGGAAGTCCTTGCGGAAGGGATGCCCCTCGAACCCGTAGTCGGTGAGGATACGGCGCAGGTCGGGGTGGTTTTCGAAGAAGACGCCGAACAGATCCCACGCCTCGCGCTCGAACCAGTTGGCCGCGCTGAAGACGGAGACGGCCGATGGCACGGGCGTGTCCTCGTCGGTGGCGAGCTTCACGCGCATGCGCCGGTTGTGGGTATAGCTGAGCAGCTGGTAGACGACCTCGAACCGCTCGATGCGGTCCGGGTAATCCACCGCGGTGATGTCGGTCAGCTGCTCGAACCGGATGGCCGGATCATCGCGCAGCGCGGTCAGCACCGTCAGGATCGACGGTCGGGCGACCGTCACCATCAGCTCGCCGAGCCTTACCTCGACCTTCAGGACGTCGCCGCCGAGCTTGGCCGCGATGACGTCCCCGAGTTCCTTCAACGCCTGTTCGGACATGGGTGGGACCCTGCCTTCCTACTTGTCTTCAGCGCGCTTCTCTTTCGATCCCGCCCGGAGGCCCGGACGGGACAGTCCGCTAGGCTCAGCGGGCGATGCGGTTGCCGCGACGGATTTTCTTCTGGAGCTGGAGGATGCCGTAGATCAGCGCCTCCGCCGTCGGCGGGCAGCCAGGCACATAGATGTCCACCGGCACGATCCGGTCGCAGCCACGCACCACCGCGTAGGAATAGTGGTAGTAGCCGCCGCCGTTGGCACAGGAGCCCATCGAGATCACCCAGCGCGGTTCCGGCATCTGGTCATAGACCTTGCGGAGCGCGGGGGCCATCTTGTTGGTCAGCGTGCCGGCCACGATCATGCAGTCGGACTGGCGCGGGCTGGGACGCGGAATCACGCCGAAACGGTCCAGGTCGTACCGGCTCATGTAGGCGTGGATCATCTCCACCGCGCAGCAGGCCAGGCCGAAGGTCATCGGCCACAGCGAGCCGGTCCGGGCCCAGGCGAGCAGATCCTCGTACTTCGCCAGCACGAAGCCCTTGTCCTGGATCTCGTCGGAGACCGCGCGGATGTAGGCGTCCTGTTCCGGTCCGGGCGGAATCGGCGCCAGCGGCTTGGCGACCTCTACTCCCATTCCAGAGCTCCTTTCTTCCACTCATAGATGAAGCCGATGGTCAGGATGCCGAGGAACAGCATCATCGACCAGAAGCCGAACAGCCCGATGTCGCCCAGCGCAACCGCCCAGGGGAACAGGAAGGCGACTTCGAGGTCGAAGATGATGAACAGGATCGAGACCAGATAGAACCGCACGTCGAACTTGGTGCGCGCGTCCTCGAACGGCTCGAAGCCGCATTCGTAGGGGGAGACCTTCTCCGCGTCCGGGTTCTTCGGGCTGATGACGTAGGATGCCCCAACCATCACCGCGGCCAGCGCGATGCCGATCAGCAGAAACACCAGGATCGGAAGATACTCAATGATCAGCGGAGTCGACACCGCGTTCCTCCCATAAGCCCACGACCACGGGCGCCGTTCCAGCCGCGAAATCGGCGGAAGCGCAAAGCCGTGGCAGCCATGCCTTGGATTAGCCCATCAGACGGGCCGGAATATATGCCGAGAGCGTGGGCAAGGAAAGCGCTTTGAATCGCTTTTCACTACGCGGAAGGACAAGCCTATCCCTGCACCAGAGCTTGGTAATACCACGTTTTTAAAAATCGGCAAAGGAAAGACTATTTGCATGCAAAAAAGGACCCGCAATCTGCGAGTCCTTGCGCCGTACTGGCGAATTCTGCGGAATTTCTGTAAAGAAAGTGGCGCGAGTGACGGGACTTGAACCCGCGGCCTCCGGCGTGACAGGCCGGCGCTCTAACCAACTGAGCTACACCCGCGCAGAGCGACATGCAGTAAACAACAAACGTCCAAAGAGCCAAATCTTTGAGCTGTCTGTTGTTTTCGCCGGGACCGTCGATGGCCCCCGTCGTTCGGTGGGCGGTTTGTAGTCGGCCCGATGGCTGCCTGTCAATCACCAAATTGCAGAAAACAACGGATGCGGCGTCCCCCGCCCAGCAGGCCCGCTCACGGCAGCCGGTGCGCGTCCCGGCGCAGTTCATCCAGCCGGTCGAAAGCCTGCAGCAACCCTGCCGACACCTGACGATGGTCGACGGCATCGGGTCCACCAAAGCGGGTCAAGGTCTCCTCCAGCGCGCGGGCCAGATGCTCGGCGACCTCCAGGTGCTTTTGCTCCAAAGCCATTTCCAGTGCGGCGAGGATGCGGTCGCCGAGCCGCCGGTCGTTCGAGATCATGCGTTCCCCCGCCCCCATGCTGCCGTCGGCGACAGGCCTTCACCGCAGCGTCATTGCAGAACCAGAGCATAGCAGCTTCCTGTTCACGCGGCGGCGGGAATCGCATCGCTGCGACAATTCGGAGGCACCACTTCCGATTCTACGCCGCCTCATGCGATAGTCGGCCCATGAGCTTCCGCGACTCGCCCTTCCCGCGCCGTTGCGTCGTCCTGTCGGCCGCCCTGATGTCCCTGATGACGGCAGACAGCGCCTTCGCCGCGTCCAACGTGTCCGCCGCCCAGGCGGAAGCGAAGGAAATCGCCAAGTCCATGGGCAACTGCACTCCGGCAAAGGTGGAGGTGCTGCGCTACACGGTGGGACGCGAGGGAGCGACCACCTTCAAGGTCGGCTGCACCGAGGACAAGGATGCCTTCGTCCTCGTCCAATGCCGGTCGCGAATCTGCACGCTGCTGCGTTGAGCCCCTCCCCAGGGGGTGAATTCACCGCTTGTTAACCGCGTTCACGCGCAATGCACAGTGAAGCTTGGGCCTGCGTGCGGCAGAGGGGACGGATGGCGATGGGCGCGAGGGGAGCGGTCTCCGGGCTGGGGTGGCTGGCGGTGGTTGTGCTGGCGCCGGGATTGGCCGGCTGCACGTCACCGATCGGGCTGGCCGCGGCCGGCGCGGACGTGGTGACCCTGAACGCCACCAAAAAGACCATCGGCGACCATATCGTCTCGGCGGCGACCGGACGCGACTGCTCGATCATCAGCTTCGAGACCACCGGCGATTATTGCCCGGACAAGGTGGTGGTCGACCGTTCGCGGCTCTATTGCTACCGCACGCTGGCCGACGTTCAATGCCACCACATCCCCGACCCCTACCGCAACGGCAACACCGCGCTGGCCAGCCCGCCGCCGGACATCAGGCCGGTCCCGCACCAGCGCAGTTGGTTCGACGACGCCACCCCCTACACCGCCGACAACGGGTCGTGATCCGCAAATCCTGAGTCGCGGATCGCAGGCGGGTTCAGCGCACCTTCTTGGCGACGAATGCCTTGGCGATCGCCATCATCGCCTTTTCGTGGGAAGGACCGCCGGCCGGCGCCTCATGCACCGTGGCGCCCGTCTTCCCCGGAGCCGCCGCCTTGGCGGCAGCCGCGGGGCGCGCGTCGGCAGGCCCGCCTTCGTCGCGGCCCAACTGGTTCAGCAGGTTTTCCAGCGCATCGCGGCTGAGACCGGACGCCGATGGGCGCCCTCCCCCCGCCGCAGCGGCGGGACGGGCCGCCGGGCTGCGCGCGGGCGGACGGCCGGCACGCTCGATGGCGGCGGCGGCGATGGCCTTCAGGAAGGGCTGGGCGATTCCGCGCAGCAGGTCGGGATCCTCGACCGCCCAGGCCATCAAGAGCTTCTGCGCGTTGGTCCGGCTGCCCTTGGCCGCCATGATCGCTTCGCGCACCTTGCCGTCGACGTAGGAGTTGCTCATCGCGTCTCGCCCACCGGGATATATCCGCCACACCGCCGAGTTCGCTGCCATCCGCTGCCGGGCAGGCAGGCCGCTTCCGAACCGGCGGAGCCATTCCGGACTGTCGGGCCAACTCGGTTAACAAAGGGTTGCAGGCGGAGGGGCGGCGGAAGAAGCGGTTGCCCCGGGCCGGCGGCTCGCCGATAGTGATGGAATGCTGATCGAAACCTTCGCCGACCTGATCTGCCCCTGGTGCTACATCGGCAAGCGCCGGCTCGACCGGGCGCTGATGCAGCGGCCCGCCCTGCGGCCGGAGATCCGCTGGCAGCCCTTCCAGCTGAATCCGGACATGGCCCGCGGCGGGATGTCGCGCGACGACTATCTGGCCGCCAAGTTCGGCGGCCTGGAGCGGGCACGGCAAATCCACCGGGTGGTGGAGGAGACGGCAATGCGCGACGGGCTGCCGCTGGCGCTCGACCGCATCCAGCGCACGCCCAACAGCTTCGACGCGCATCGGCTGGTCCGCATCGCCGGCCGGCAGGGCCTGGGCAACGCCATGGCCGATGCGCTGTTCACCGCCTATTTCGCCGAGGGGGTGGACATCGGCGACCTCGACGCCCTGGCCGGCATCGCCACCGGACTGGGACTCGAGTTTTCCGACATCCGGCGCCAGCTGTCCACCGACGCCGAATCGGCGGCGGTCCATGCCGCCGACGCGCTGGCACGCCAGATGGGGCTGCAGGCGGTGCCCTGCTACATCTTCAACCGCCGCTATGCGTTGTCCGGCGCGCAGGAGCCGGCGAGCTTCCTGCCGCTGCTCGACCTGGGCAGCGAGGAGCCGGAAAACCTGTCGGTGGTCTCCGGCTGAACCTCCCGGAATGGCGGATGGGGGCGGCCCGAAAGCCGTCCCCTGTTCATCATGCCTTCATTCCGGCGTGCCGCTGGTCTTGGCATAGCCCAGCGTCTTCAGCGCGTCGGCGATCTCCGGCAGGATGCCCGGATCGTCGATGGTCGCCGGCATCTTGTAATCCTGGCAGTCGGCGATCTTCTGCATGGTGCCGCGCAGGATCTTGCCCGAACGGGTCTTCGGCAGCCGATCGACCACCAGCGCCCGCTTAAAGTCGGCGACCGGGCCGATCTGCGCGCGCACCAGCTGGACGACCTCCTTGACGATCTCCTCATGCGGGCGGGTCACGCCAGCCTTCAGGCAGACGAAGCCGAGCGGCACCTGCCCCTTCAGGTCGTCGGCAACGCCGATCACCGCGCATTCGGCGACATCCTTGTGGCTCGACAGTACCTCTTCCATCGCGCCGGTCGACAGGCGATGGCCGGCGACATTGATGATGTCGTCGGTGCGCGCCATGACATAGACATAGCCGTCGTCGTCGACGAAGCCGGCATCGCCGGTCTGGTAGTAGCCGGGGTAATCGGCCAGATAGGATTTCTTGAAGCGCTCGTCGGCGTTCCAGAGCGTCGGCAGCGTGCCCGGAGGCAGCGGCAGCTTCACGCAGATTGCGCCGATGTCGCCACGCGGCACTTCCTTCAGCTCGGCGTTCAACACCCGCACGTCCCAGCCCGGCATCGGGCGGGTGGCGGAGCCGTACTTGATCGGGAACAGGTGAACGCCCAGCGGATTGCCGGAGATCGCCCAGCCGGTCTCGGTCTGCCACCAATGGTCGATCACCGGAACCTTCAGATTGTCCTCGGCCCAATGCAGCGTGTCGGGGTCCGAGCGCTCGCCGGCCAGGAACAGGGCACGGAAATGCGACAGGTCGTATTTCTTCAGATGATTGGCGTCCGGATCCTCGCGCTTGATGGCGCGGAAGGCGGTCGGGGCGGTGAACAGGGTGCCGACCTTGTGCTGCTCGATCACCCGCCAGAAGGTGCCGGGATCGGGGGTGCCGACCGGCTTGCCTTCGAAGACGACCGTGGTGCAGCCGGTCAACAGCGGCGCATAGACGATGTAGGAGTGGCCGACCACCCAACCCACATCCGACGCCGCCCAATACACCTCGCCCGGCTTGACGTTGTAGATGTTGGTCATGGTCCAGCGCAGCGCCACCGCATGACCGCCATTGTCGCGCACCACGCCCTTGGGCTGGCCGGTGGTGCCGGAGGTGTAGAGGATGTAGAGCGGGTCGGTCGCCTTGACCGGCACGCAGCCGGCTGGCTCGGCCGCCGCCGACGCCTCGGCCCAATCCACGTCGCGGCCGGCGATCAGCGTCGCCGTCTCCTGCGGGCGCTGCCAGACGATGACGCTGCCGGGCTTGTGGACCGACTGCTCGATCGCCGAATCCAGCATCGGCTTGTACTTCACGATGCGGTTCGGTTCGATTCCGCAGGAGGCCGACACGATCGCCTTCGGCTTGGCGTCGTCGATGCGTGTCGCCAGCTCGTGCGGGGCGAAGCCGCCGAACACCACCGAATGCACCGCGCCCAGGCGGGCGCAGGCCAGCATGGCGACGACCGATTGCGGAATCATCGGCATGTAGAGCAGGACGCGGTCGCCCTTCTCCACGCCCTGGGCCCGCAGCACGCCGGCGAAGCGGGCGACCTGATCCAGCAGTTCGGCATAGGTGATGGTCTGGACGGTCTGCGTCACCGGGCTGTCGTAGATGATCGCCGGCTGGGCGCCGCGACCGTCCTCCACATGGCGGTCCACCGCATTGTAGCAGGTGTTCAGTTCGCCGCCGGTAAACCAGCGGTAGAAGGGGGCGTTGCTGTCGTCCAGCACCTTGTCCCAGGGCTTGTACCAGGAGATGTCCTTGGCGGCCTCTCCCCAGAATCCCTCGGGATCCGACAGGGAGCGGGCATGCATCCGGTCGTAAAGCTCGGCGGTCGTGGTGCTGGCGGTCGGGCTCATGGCAGGGCGTCCCTCATTCTATTTTGGCACCATTCGGTGCGCATTTCCTCTCGGCCACGAAACGAACCGTTACGCAGCCTCCACAATCTGCGACAAAAGCATAAGGCTAGGCAAATGTCTGAAGGTCGGGGGTGCGGCGAGCTGTCGCATTCCCTGAAAGTGAAGCATCCTTCCGGATCGCTGAATTCAAAAGGACGCGCAGACCGGACGGATGGCGAGCCCGACCGACTGCTGGTGGAAGCGCTCCTTGTACAGGTCGACGATTTCACGGATCAGATGCAGCGTCGCCGGATCTCGGTCGGCCAGCAGGGTGACGATTTTGCTGGGCTCGCGGATCAGGCGGCCGGTCTCGCTGTCCCGCCAATGGCCGGAACCGTCGATGACGGTCAGGCCGTTGGGAAAACGGGGCGTCACCTCGTCATCCAGGAAGCCGCTCCAATCGCGCTCGCTGACGCCGACCTCACTGCCGATGTTGCGGCCGAAGAACAGCTGCGCCTCGATCATCGGATTGGCCGCATAGGCTTCGCAACCTGTCGCGATGGCTTGCTGTGCGGGAACCTGCTGCGCCGTGACCGGGCCGGCCACGATGAGCAACACCGGCAGAATGGCCGTGAGAGCGGTAAACGACACGGTCGGGACCAGGCGCATCGGCGTTTCTCCGTTCGGACGGGCGACGGAGCGTCCCGACCTGTGCTAAGCGACGCACTGGTCAGGACGCCCCCGGACCGTTATGCATGGAACATGGCCGTCGATCCACCCATCACCGGAATCCGCCCGATCCTGACCGTCGTTCACGGCAACGGCGAGCGGCTGATCGTGGCCCGCCTGACCAATCTGGGCGGCGGAAGCCAGTCCAACCGCTTCGTGCTGCGCCGCGCCGACTTCCGGGCGCCGTGGGAGCAGCCGGAGAAGGGCTATTTCGGCTATGCCGAGGTCGCCCGCGCGCTCGATGCCAACGGCTGGCGCGGCTGCGCCATCGAAGCGATGGCGACCACTGACCTGGAGGAACGCCGCGCCCGCCAGCTCGCCCGCAAGAAGCTGCACCTGCAATGCGTCGAGGCGGCAATCCGCCGGGCGCAGGAGGCGGGGGCGCAGGCGGCCGGGGCGCAGGGCGCGGAATAGACCCCGCCTTCAGAGCTTGCCCAAGGCGGTGAAGCGGCGGTCGAAATCGGCGGCGAGATCGGCGAGCGTCACCATGCCGAGACGGCGGATGAGCACCGCTTCCGCCTCCCGCAAGGCATCGTCCAGGGCGGCGTTGACCGCCTGCTCCACCAGGCAGCTCGGATCATCGTCCGTCGGCCCGATGGCGAAGACCGTCGGTTCGCCGAGCGCAAGATGGATGTCGAGCAGCGTGATCCCATCAAGCGGGCGGGCAAGCCGCCAGCCGCCGCCATGGCCCTTTTCCGACCGCACATAGCCGGCATCGCGCAGTCCGGCCATCGTCCGGCGGATGACCACCGGATTGGTGTTCAGCATGGCCGCGATCACCTCCGACGTCAGGGCGCCATCATGGCGGTCCATATGGATGAGCACATGCAGCATGCGGGAAAGGCGGCTGTCCTGTCTCATCGGCGAT
This sequence comes from Azospirillum thiophilum, assembly GCF_001305595.1. Lineage (NCBI taxonomy): Bacteria > Pseudomonadati > Pseudomonadota > Alphaproteobacteria > Rhodospirillales > Azospirillaceae > Azospirillum > Azospirillum thiophilum. The sequence continues at coordinate 1,747,978 of NZ_CP012401.1, read as the reverse complement.
CGTCTCCCGCTCGCATGTCCGATCCAACTCACGATACTTCAGGAGTTACATGCCACGTTGACCGCGCCCACTCACGTAACTTACGATGTATCGTGATGCCCGCCCCGGAGGGCGGTCGTGAGAGCGCACCAAACGATTCAAATCATGGAAGGGAAAGAGCCGATGACCTACGACGCGATCATCGTCGGCGGCAGTTATGCCGGCATCGCAGCGGCCCTGCAGCTCGCCCGCGCCCGGCGCCGGGTGCTGGTGATCGACGAGGGGATCCGGCGCAACCGCTTCGCCTCCCACTCCCACGGCTTTCTCGGCCAGGACGGCCGGCCACCGGGAGAAATCGCCGCCGAGGCCCGGGACCAGTTGATGCGCTACCCCACCGTCACCTGGGAGACCGGACGGGCCGAGCGGGCGGAGCGGACGGGCGCCGGCTTTCGGGTCACGGATGCCGCAGGCCGCAGCTTCGCGGGGCGGCGCCTGCTGCTGGCCATCGGAGTCGTCGACGATCTGCCCGCCATCCCCGGTCTGGCGGAACGCTGGGGACGCTCCGTCTTCCATTGTCCCTATTGCCATGGCTACGAGTTGATGCAGGGACGGATCGGCGTCATCGCCGTGTCCGGCCAGTCGATGCACCATGCGCTGATGCTGCCGGATTGGGGACCGACGACCCTGTTGCTCAATGGGACGTTCGCGCCGGATGCCGACCAGTCGGCCCATCTGGAACGGCGCGGGGTTGCGGTCGAAACGGCCCTCGTCGCCGGCATCGGCGGCGAGCCTGCAGACGTCGCACTCGCGGATGGACGTGTCCTGCCCTTCGCCGGCCTTTTCGTTCTGCCGGCGAGCCGTGTCGCCAGCCCGCTGGCCACCCAGCTCGGATGTGCCTTCGACGAGGGGCCGCTCGGCGCCTATATCCGGACGGACGGGATGCAGGAAACCAGCGTTCCCGGTCTCTTCGCCTGCGGAGACGCGGCACGGGCGGCGGGATCGGTGGCTCTGGCCGTGGGGGCCGGCACGATGGCGGGAACGGCGCTCCACCGGTCGCTCCTGTTCTGCGAGGACGGCGACCTGTTCGCCCGCCCCTAACACACCCCTAACCCGCCAGCAGGCCGGCGGCGATGGCCCACATCACCAGGGCGATGACACCATCCATCACCCGCCACGCCGCCGGCCGGGCGAACAGCGGGCGCAGCAGCCGGGCGCCATAGCCGAGCGCGAAGAAGAACAGGAAGGAGGCCGTCATCGCCCCCAGCGCGAAGGCGCCCCGCGCCTCTGCGAAACGGGAGGAGACGGAGCCGACCAGAACCACCGTGTCGAGATAGACATGCGGGTTCAGCCAGGTCAGCGCCAGACAGGTCAGCAGCGCCGGCAGCAGCCCGCCCGGCTCCCGGTCCGCCGGCGCCAACCCGGACCCGCCCTTCAAGGCCGAATGAGCGCTGCGCAGCCCATAGACCAGCAGGAAGGCAGCGCCGGCATAGCGCATCAGCGGTTCCAGCCATGGCCAGCGCGCCCCGGCCGTGGCGAATCCGCTCACCCCGACCAGGATCAGCACCGCATCCGACAGGGCGCAGGTGGCGCAGATCGCCAGCACATGCTCGTTGCGCAGGCCTTGGCGCAGCACGAAGGCGTTCTGCGCCCCGATGGCGACGATCAGGCTGAAGCCCAGGAACAGGCCCGGCAGGAAGGCGGGCATCAGCAAAGCAGGGGTGAGGTCGATCATCGTGGCGGTTCCGAAAGGGGGCGATGCTATTCCGCTACCATCGGACCGAGCTTCGTCGTACTTAATCCTTCTTGCCTTGATGAAGCGATGCTAATCCATGCTCGATTATCCGCTGCTGGCGGCGCTGGCCGCCGTGATCCGCACCGGCAGCTTCGAACGTGCCGCGCAGCAGTTGCACGTCACGCCCTCCGCGGTGTCGCAGCGGGTGAAGCTGCTGGAGGAACGGTTGGGCAGCGTGCTGGTGGTGCGCGGACAGCCCTGCACCGGCACCGCCGCCGGGCAGCGCCTGTGCCAGCATGTCGAGCAGGTGGCCCTTCTGGAAAGCGAGTTGCGCGGCGCCCTGCCCGGGCTGGCTCCGGCGGACGGGCCGACCACCCTGCGCATCGCGGTGAATGCCGACAGCCTGGCCACATGGTTCATCGCCGCGATGGCGGAGGTGCCGGGCTGCCTGTTCGACCTCGTGCTGGACGACCAGGACCACAGCGCCGAATGGCTGCGCAAGGGCGAGGTTCTGGCCGCCGTGACCGCCAGCACCGCCCCGGTCCCCGGCTGCAACAGCCATCCCCTGGGCGCCCTGCGCTACCGCGCCACCGCCAGCCCCGATTACATGCGCCGTCATTTCGCGGACGGGGTGTCGGCCGCCGCACTGGCGGGCGCCCCCTGCCTCACCTTCAACCGCAAGGACCGGCTTCAGGTCCAATGGCTGCGTCTGGCGTTGGGCGGCATGGCACCGGGGGATGTGCCGGCTCCGCCGACCCATTGGCTGCCGTCGACCCATGCCTTCGTCGACGGGGCGCTGGCCGGATTGGGATGGGGGATGAATCCCGAGCCGCTGGTCGCCGACCATCTGGCGGCGGGACGGCTGGTGGAACTGGTGCCCGGCCGGCCATTGGACGTGCCGCTGCATTGGCAGCAGAGCCGCATCGCCAGCACGACCCTTGCCGACCTGTCGCGCGCCGTGCTGCGCGCCGGGCGCCGGGAGCTTCATCCGGACGGAACCGCGGCCGGATGAGGACTTTGCCCGCGGCGCGTGCGCGCTTATATGGATCCTACCAATCTCTGGAGCAATTCGATGACCAGCAGCGCCGCCACGGCCGCAAACGATACCCCCGATCTGGGCGCGCTTCCCACCTGGGACCTCAGCGACCTTTATCCCGGCATGGAGTCAGCCGAGCTGAAGGCCGACCTCGACCGCATGGAGCGGGAGTGCAAGGCCTTCCGCGAGCGCTATGCCGGCAAGCTGGCGGCGCTGACCGGCGACGATCTGGCCGCGGCGATCCGCGGCTATGAGGACATCGACGAGACGCTGTCGCGCGTCATGTCCTATGCCGGGCTGGTCTACAACGGCAACATGGTCGACCCGACCATCGCCAAATTCTACCAGTCGGCGCAGGAGCGGGTGAACGACATCTCGGCCCACCTGATCTTCTTCACCCTGGAGATCAACCGGCTGGACGACGAGGGGCTGGCGGCGAAGCAGGCCGCCTCCGCAGCCCTTCGCCATTACGAGCCGTGGCTGCGCGACGTCCGGCTCTATCGCGACCACCAGCTGTCGGACGAGATCGAACGGCTGCTTCACGAGAAGCATGTGGTCGGCCGCGCCGCCTGGAACCGCCTGTTCGACGAGACCATCGCCAGCCTGCGCTTCCCGATGGGGGGCCCGAATGGCGTCAGGGAGCTGACCTGTGCGGAGGCACTGAACCGGCTGTCCGACCGCAACCCCGCCGTTCGCCGCGAGGCCGGCGAGGCGGTGGGCAAGGTGCTGGGCGAGAATGCGCGCCTGTTCGCGCTGATCACCAACACGCTGGCCAAGGACAAGGAGATCGAGGACGACTGGCGCAACTACCCGACGCCGACGTCGGCCCGCAACCTGTCCAACCGGGTCGAGGATGAGGTGGTCGACGCGCTGGTCTCCGCCGTCAAGGGCGCCTACCCGGACCTGTCGCACCGTTATTATGCGATGAAGGCCAAATGGTTCGGCCAGGACCATCTGGATTACTGGGACCGCAACGCCCCCCTGCCCGAGGATGCCGACCGCAGCATCCCCTGGGGCGAGGCGCGCGACATCGTGCTGGGCGCCTATGGCCGCTTCTCCCCCGACCTCGCCAGCCTGGGAAAGCGCTTCTTCGACAATCCCTGGATCGACGCGCCGGTCCGCCCCGGCAAGGCGCCGGGCGCCTTCGCCCACCCGACCGTGCCCAGCGTCCATCCCTATCTGCTGGTCAACTACCAGGGCAAGACGCGCGACGTGATGACGCTGGCCCACGAGCTTGGGCACGGCGTCCATCAGATCCTGGCCGGGAAACAGGGGCATTTCCTGTCCGACACCCCGCTGACGCTGGCGGAGACGGCGTCGGTGTTCGGCGAGATGCTGACCTTCCGCGCCCTGCTGGCAGCGGAGACCGATCCCAAGCGCCGCCGCATCATGCTGGCCGGCAAGGTCGAGGACATGCTGAACACGGTGGTGCGCCAGATCGCCTTCTTCGATTTCGAACGCCGCGTCCACACCGAACGGCGCGAGGGCGAACTGACGCCGGACCGCATCGGCGAAATCTGGATGGCGGTGCAGAGCGAAAGCCTGGGCCCGGCGCTGCGCTACGACGAGGGATACCGGCACTACTGGTCCTACATTCCCCACTTCATCCACTCGCCCTTCTACGTCTACGCCTATGCCTTCGGCGACTGCCTGGTGAACTCGCTCTATGCGGTCTACCAGGATGCGGAACAGGGCTTCGCCGAGAAGTATCTGGCGATGCTGTCGGCCGGCGGCACGCTGCGCCACAAGGACCTGCTCGCGCCATTCGGTCTCGACGCCTCCGACCCCGCCTTCTGGCAGAAGGGGCTGGGCGTCATCCGCGGCTTCATCGACGAGCTGGAGGCCGGCGAGAACGCCGCCTGAGATCCTGACGGCTTGACCGGCGTCAAGAGACCCTGTCCCGATTAAGGGTATGGTGGCCTTCGGAGCATCGCCTCCGAAGGCCATCGCCGTTCAGGGATACAGGAACGATCATGCTCGCGCCGGACAGCATCACCTTGGGTTACGCGGTCATGGACCGCGACCACGCCGACTCCCTCGCCCTGTGGGAGGCCGCCAGCGCCGCCCCCGCCGGAGCGCTCCAAGCCGCGTTCGCCGCCTTCGCCGCGCATCTGCGCGAGCATTTCGCCCGCGAAAACGCGTTGATGACTGAACATGGCTTCTTCGCGCTGCATTGCCACATGGAAGAGCATGCCCGCGTCCTGGCCGTCATCGCGGTGATCGAGGCGGAACTGGGCGAGGGCAAGGAGGAGCGGGCGCGCAAATACCTGCGCTTCCATTTCCCGGACTGGTTCCACACCCATCTCGCGACGATGGACCGCGTCACGGCGGATTTTCTGGCACGGGCGGAGGGGTAGAAACGGGCGGCGGCGGCGGTCCGGTCAAACGTTCGCGGGTTCACCGGGACCGGAAATGGCAAAGGGCCGAAACCTGTTCGGTTTCAGCCCCTTATGGATGGTGGGCGCACAAGGACTCGAACCTTGGACCCGCTGATTAAGAGTCAGCTGCTCTACCAACTGAGCTATGCGCCCATCCGTAGGATGTTTTCAAGAGATGGTGGGCGCACAAGGACTCGAACCTTGGACCCGCTGATTAAGAGTCAGCTGCTCTACCAACTGAGCTATGCGCCCATCTCTTGCTGCGGTGAACCTGGCTGAAACCAGCCGACTGTTCATCGCCCCGGCCAAGCCGTTGTCCCGGCCGGTGTGGCGCGGTTTATAACGAAGGGCTTTTGGCCTGTCGATAGCAAAATCACGCTCCATGTGAATTTTTTGGCCCACCCTTTCCGCCATGCTTTTCAGTGGCCGCCCTCTGCCTCCGGCAGCTACATCAGCGGCATCGGACCGGGGATCAGGGACCGAGCACCGGAAAGCGGGAGAACGAGCATGAGCGGCTGGACCGAGGGCTATGTCGGCGGGATCGACTATATCCGCGCCGTTTATCGCGACTGGTCGCCGGCCCTGCTCTGCTTCGCCCTCACCTTGCACGGCTGGCGCCCGCCGGAAGGCTTGCGCCGCGGCCGCTTCACCATGGCGGAACCCGGCTGCGGCCATGGGCTGACCAGCGCGCTGCTCGCCGGCGCCCATCCGGCGGCGCGGTTCGAGGCGATGGACTTCAACCCCTCGCACATCGCCGGCGTCCGGCGGCTGGCCGCGGACGGCGGCCTGGCCAACGCCGAGTTCCTGGAGGAAAGCTTCGCCGATTATGCCCGGCGCGACGGGCCGATGCTGGACGCGGTGGCCCTGCACGGCGTCTGGTCCTGGGTGAGTGCGGAGAACCGGGCGATCCTGCTCGATGTGCTGCGTCGGCGGCTGGCCCCCGGCGGCGTGCTGTTCGTCAGCTACAATGCGCTTCCCGGCACGCTGGCCCACATGCCGCTGCGCCGCCTGCTGGTGGAGCGCTGCGCGGAGGGCGACGGCCTGCTGCCCGACCGCATCGCCCGCGCGGTAGACTTCGCGGCGAAGATGGCGGCGCAGGGCGGCGGCTGGCTCGCCGGCACCGACGGCGTCGCCGAGCGGATCGAGCAGTTGCGCCGCAAGTCAGCGAACTACATCGCCCATGAATATCTGAACGGCGACTGGACCGCCTTCTACCATGCCGACGTCGTGCGCGGGATGGCGGCCGCCAAGCTGGAGTTCGCCGGCGCCGCCGTGCCGATGGAACAGTTGGACGACCTCGCCCTCTCCTCTGCCCAGTTGGCATTGGCGGCGGAGGCGCATGACCCCGCCCAGGCCGAGACCCTGCGCGACATGATGACCAACCGCAGCTTCCGCCGCGACCTGTTCGTCAAGGGGGGCGAGCGGCTCGGCGCCGCGGAGCGGCGTTCCCTGCTGGGCGAAACCCGCTTCATCCTGCTGGTGGCGGCCGACGACCTGCCGGAGGTGGCCTCGACCCCCATCGGCCGCTTGCCCTTCCCCCCGGCGCTCTACCACCCGCTGGGCGAGGCGCTGGCCGAAGGACCGCAGAGCCTCGATGCGCTGCTCGCTCGCCCGGCGCTGGCGGCCCATGGCGAGGCGGCGGTGCTGCGCGCCCTGATCCTGCTGACCAGCCTGTCGCTGGCCGCCCCGACCATGCCGGAAGACGGCTTGGAGGAACGCCAGGCATCGGCCGACCGCTTCAATGCCGCGGTTCTGGAGCGCCACCGCTTCGGCGACACGCCGGGGCAACTCGCCTCCCCCCTGCTCGGGGCGGGCGTGCCGGTATCGCGGATCGAGGCGCTGTTCCTGCTGGCGGCCCGGCGGGGGACGGAGCCCGCCGCCTTCGCCTGGCATCACCTGTCGGCCGATGGCATCGCACTGGGACGTGACGGCGAACGCTGCGAGGGGGAGGAAGCCAACCGGGCGGAGCTGACACGCCGGCACGCCGCGTTCGTGCAACGGCGTCTGCCGCTGCTGCAAAAGCTCGGGGTGGCCTGAGGCCGCCCTCACCTGTCGGGCGTGGTCTTCGGCAGCTTCTCGGCGATGCCGTACAGCGCCTCGCGCCGGCGGATTTCGGCGAAGACGTCGTCGGGGTGGATGTCCAGCGTCGCCCACAGGACCGACAGGTTGTAAAGCAGGTCGGCGCTTTCGTTGATGACGCCCTGGCGATCCTCGTTCATGGCATCCAGCGCCACCTCGACCGCCTCCTCGCCCACCTTCTTGGCGATCTTCTTCGGACCCGCGGCGATCAGCCTTGCGGTCTTGGATTCCGCCGGGTCCATGCTCCGGCGGTCGAGGATGGCACCATAGAGGCGGATCAGGTCGTCGGTCATCGGCGGAGGGGCGTCTCTTTTACGGGCGGAGGAGGCATCGTTTCGATAACGTGACCACTCCGCACCGAAAATGCTATCCCCCATCGGCCCGGTGCGACACCGCAAAACGGACTTATTCCGCCTTATGACCCGCGGGCACCGCCGGCCCTCGCCCCCTCCCGCCGGGTTCAGCCCGCCGGGTCGTAGGAGTGGTCGGCCTTCGGACGCTCGTCCAGCAGGGCCTGACCGGTGCTGACGAAATAGACCACCTCGGCGATGTTGGTGGCATGGTCGCCGATCCGCTCGAGATTCTTGGCGATCATCATCAGGTGCATGTGGGCGCCGAACTGGTCCGGTGCCGCCAGGGCAGACCGTTCCACTTCCGCAACGAGGCTGGTGTAGAGGGCATCGACCTCGTCGTCGGTGCGCCAGATGCGCAGGGCGGCCTCGCCGTCGCCATCGACATAGGCGTCGATCACGGTGCCCAGCCGCTCGCGCACCAGCCGGCCGAGCTGCGGCAGGCCGGACAGCGGCGCCGAATCGGCCAGGCTGAAGATGGCGACCGCCCGCTTGGCGGTGTTGGCGGCATGATCGCCGATCCGCTCCAGGTTGCCGGCGATCTTCAGCGCCGCCACCACCTCGCGCAGGTCGTCGGCCACCGGCTGGCGCAGTGCCAGCAGGCGCATGCAATGCGCTTCGATGTCATGTTCGAAGGAGTCGAGTCGGGCATCCGATTCCACGATCTCGCGCGCCAGCTCCGGGTTGCGCTGGGCCAGACAGGCCAAAGCCTGGTCGATCTGCGTCTCCGCAGCGCCGGCCATCTGCACGATGGCGGATTTCAGCCGCTTCAGCGCGTCCTCGAACGCGGACACGATGTGCGGAGCGGAGGTCTTCATCGTCACCAGGCCCTTCCCGACGGTCTCTATCCAGAGCCGCGACAATAGCGCGCGGACGTTACGGTACGATGACAGCGGCGATCGGGACGGCGATGGCCGGAATACCTCCGGCCCCACGTCCATCATGGAAATCTGAATTGCCCTGTTGATTTTGCGCCGCAGCATTGCGACACCTCCGGCGTGGCCGCAAGCGCAGCGGCCCCGTTCCGCCGCCCCCGCCCCCAACCGACCACGACCCAGACGCCGCCATGATCGAACGCCGCTTTGAACAGGTCATCTTCGCCAGCCGCTGGCTGCTCGCCCCCTTCTATCTCGGGCTGGTGGTCTCGCTGGCCCTCCTCCTGGTCAAGTTCATGCAGGAACTTCTGCACATCGTCCCGCATGTGCTGGAGATGAGCGAGAAGGACGTGCTTCTGGCCGTGCTGACGCTGATCGACCTGTCCTTTGCCGGCAACCTTCTGCTGATGGTGATCTTCGCCGGCTACGAGAACTTCGTCTCGAAGATCGATGTCGCAAACCACGAGGACCGGCCGGACTGGATGGGCAAGGTCGATTTCGGTGGACTGAAGCTGAAACTGATCGCCTCCATCGTCGCCATCTCCGGCATCCATCTGCTGAAGGCCTTCATGAATTTGGCCCAGACCTCCCGCGAGGAACTGATGTGGCTCGTCATCATCCACATGACCTTCGTCGTATCGGGTGTTCTGCTGGCCTGCATGGACCGGCTGGAAGGCCACCATCATGCACCGGCCCCGAAGGCCGGGTCCAAACCCGACGCCGGACAGCACTGACCGGGCTTGCCCGAAAAGCCCGTTGCGGCGCAGCATCAACAGGACTAGACACTGACCGTCACACCGGCTTGCGAGCAATTCGGCGGATCGGGTGGGGTTGACCGCAAGGCACGTCCGTTGACGGAAAATTAACCCTGACCCGCCAGTTTTGCCGTCACCAGACACCGCAAGGCGGCGGACCGGCCATCCGGATCCGTCCTTCCAGAACGGGTCAGGCCTGCCGGGCGCACTCTCCGCTTGAGCGTGCGGACGCATTCGACTATGGAACCGTCGGCGGGCATGCTATGCCAGTCTCCGCCGGCTCGGCCGTCTCAACCGCTTTGATAGAGTTCGTCAGCTCCATGCTCTCCAAACTGCTGGGCGTTCTGTCCGCCGACATGGCGATCGATCTGGGGACGGCCAACACCCTGGTCTATGTCAAGGGCCGCGGCATCGTCCTGAACGAACCGTCGGTCGTCGCCATTGCCAATGTGCGCGGCAAGAAGCAGGTTCTCGCCGTCGGTGACGAGGCGAAGATGATGCTCGGCCGAACCCCCGGCAACATCCAGGCCATCCGGCCGCTTCGCGACGGGGTCATCGCCGACTTCGAAGTCGCGGAGGAAATGATCAAGCATTTCATCCGCAAGGTTCACAACCGCCGCAGCTTCGCCAGTCCGCAGGTCATCATCTGCGTGCCGTCGGGCTCGACCGCGGTGGAACGCCGGGCGATCCAGGAATCGGCGGAGGCCGCAGGCGCCCGCCGCGTCTTCCTGATCGAGGAGCCGATGGCCGCCGCGATCGGCGCCGGGTTGCCGGTGACCGAACCGACCGGCTCGATGGTCGTCGACATCGGCGGCGGCACCACCGAGGTGGCCGTGCTGTCGCTGGGCGGCATCGTCTATTCGCGGTCGGTCCGCGTCGGCGGCGACAAGATGGACGAGGCCATCATCGGCTACATCCGCCGCAGCCACAATCTGCTGGTCGGCGAAGGCTCGGCCGAGCGGATCAAGAAGGAGATCGGCTCCGCCTGTCCTCCGGAGGACGGCGAAGGCCGCATCCTGGAGATCAAGGGCCGCGACCTGATGAACGGCGTGCCAAAGGAGCTGATCATCTCCGAGCGCCAGATCGCCGAGTCGCTGGCCGAACCCGTGTCGGCCATCGTCGAGGCGGTCAAGGTGGCGCTGGAGCACACCGCTCCGGAGCTCGCCGCCGACATCGTCGACAAGGGCATCGTGCTGACCGGCGGCGGCGCCCTGCTGGGCAACCTGGACTTCGTCCTGCGCCACGCCACCGGGCTGCCGGTGTCGATCGCCGACGATCCCCTCTCCTGCGTGGCGCTCGGCACCGGCCGCGCGCTGGAGGAGATGAAGACGCTGCGAAACGTCTTGGTCAGCGCCTACTGATTGGTGTATCCCTGGTTTGGAAGGCCTCCGGTCCCCTGCCCTTATCCCGGGCGCTGAGGACCGGAGACGGACCGCGTATCTGGACGGGAATTTCCTGTGAAGTCACGCTCATCCGGCTCCGTCATCCGCCTTGCCGCCCCCCTGCGGGCTCTCGCACAACGTTTCTCCTTCCTCCTGCTGGTGCTGGCCTCAATCGCCCTGATGATGGTCGGCAAGATCGAGGCCGTGTCGGTTGACAGCGCCCGCGCCCGGGTGACGGATGCCTTTGCCCCGATCCTCGACGCCATCTCGCGTCCAGCCGCCACCGCGGCGCGCGTCGTCGAATCCGCGGTCGAGATTGAGAACGCCTTCGACGAGAACCAGCGCCTGCGTGCGGAGAATGCCCGCCTGCTGCAATGGAAGCAGGCCGCCCAGCGGCTGGAGGCGGAGAACCACAGCCTGCGCAGCCTGCTGCGGGTGACGCCGGAACCATCCGTCTCCTATATCGCCGCACGCGTCATCGCGACCCCAGGCAGTTCCTTTGTCCGCACGTTGGTGGTGACCGCCGGCAAGCGCGACGGGGTGCGCAAGGGGCAGGCGGCGCTGGCCGGGGCCGGTCTGGTCGGCCGGGTGATCGAGGTCGGCGAATGGTCGTCGCGCGTCCTGCTGCTCACCGACATCAACGCCCGCGTTCCGGTGGTCCTGGCCAACACGCGCCAGCGCGCGATCCTGGCCGGCGACAATTCCGACCAGGCGAAGCTGCTGTATCTGCCGCCGGACTCGCCGATCCAGGTCGGCGAACGGGTGGTGACGTCGGGCGACGGCGGGCTGTTCCCCCCCGGCCTGCCGGTCGGCGTGGTGACAGCGGTCAGCGAGCGCGGCGTGCGCGTGCTGCCCAGCGCCGACCTGTCGCGCATCGAGCATCTGCGGCTGGTGGATTTCGGGCTTCCCGGCACGGATCTGGACCCTTCGCCGGAATGGAAGTGAGACCGGTGGCGCTGAAGCCGGGCACGTCCGCCAGCGAACGGGCAGGTGGAAGGCTGCCGGCATGACCGCCACCTTCTGGCAGCGGCTGGACAAGGCCGGGCGCAATCTGGCGCCCTTCGCCGTGACCGTGATGATGGTGCTGGTCGGCATGATTCCGCTGCCGGTGCCGGGTTACGCGCCGGTGGCGCCGAACCTGACGCTGGTCTCGGTCTATTACTGGACGATCCACAGACCTGACCTGATGCGGCCGGGGGTGGCCTTTCTGATCGGGCTGCTGCAGGATTTCCTCAGCGGCGGGCCGTTGGGTGTGAACGCGCTTCTGCTGGTGGTGGCACAATGGGCCGTGCTGAACCAGCGCCGGGTCTTCCTGGCGAGCACCTTCGCACTGCTGTGGTTCGGCTTCACGCTGGTGATGGCGGGGGCCGTGATCCTGCAATGGCTGGCCTTCTCGGTGCTGAGCGCCTCCACGCTGTCGGTTCTGCCGGCGCTGTTCCAGGGCTTGCTGACGATCGCCGCCTTTCCTGCGCTGGGCTGGCTGCTGATCCGCGTCCATCGCGCTTTTCTGAACGGGTAAAGGGTCCCGACGGATCTCATGAGCTCCATCGATCGCGACACCGACCGGTCCCGCCTGCTGGCGCGCCGCGCCCTGGTTCTGGGGGGAATCAAGCTGGCCGGCCTGTCCGCGCTGGTCGGCCGCCTCTATTACCTGCAGGTCCTGGAGTCCGCCCGCTACACCATGCTGGCGGAGGAGAACCGTATCAGCCTACGGCTGATCGCCCCGTCGCGCGGCAACATCGTCGACCGTTTCGGCGTGCCGCTGGCACTGAACCAGCAGAACTACCGCGTCGTCGTCGTGTCGGAGCGAACCCACAACATCCAGGAAACGCTCGACAAGATCTCCCGCATCGTGCCGCTGACCGATGGCGACCGCCGCCGCGTGCTGCGCGAGTTGAATCGCAAGCGCCGTTTCGTCCCCGTCACCGTGCGCGAGAACCTGACCTGGGAGCAGGTCGCGACGCTGGAGACCAACACCCCCGACCTGCCCGGCGTGGCGATCGAGGTGGGCGAGTTGCGCTACTACCCGCAAGCCGACGCGACCGCCCACATCCTGGGCTATGTCGGCGCCGTGTCGGAAGCGGAGTTGAGCGGCAACAGCGACCCGGTCCTGTCGCTGCCCGGCTTCCGCATCGGCAAGGCAGGCATCGAAAGGTTCCACGAGAAGGTGCTGCGCGGCACCGCCGGCACCAGCCAGCTCGAGGTCAATGCCGTCGGCCGCGTCATCCGCGAACTGTCGCGCGACGAGGGGCAACCGGGCCGTGAAATCCAGCTGACCATCGACATGGCACTCCAGCGTTTCGTGCAGGAACGGCTGTCGCAGGAGGTCAGCGCCTCGGCCGTGGTGATGGATGTGCACACCGGCGGCATCTATGCGCTGAGCTCCCATCCAAGCTACGACCCCAACCAGTTCACCATGGGCATCAGTGCCGAGCTGTGGGAGGAACTGCTGTCCAACCCGGCGACCCCGCTGAACAACAAGGCGGTGGTCGGCCAGTATCCTCCAGGCTCCACCTTCAAGATGATGGCGGCGTTGGCGGCTCTGGAGTCGGGGGTCGTCAGCAACCGGCACACGGTGTTCTGCCCCGGCCATCTGGAGCTGGGCGACCACCGCTTCCACTGCTGGAAGCGCGGCGGCCATGGCACGGTCGATTTCGTCGGGGCGTTGCGCCATTCCTGCGACGTCTTCTTCTACGACGTGTCGCGTCGTGTCGGCATCGACCGTATCGCCGAGATGTCCAACCGCTTCGGCCTGGGCAACCGCACCGGCATCGATCTTCCGCACGAGCGCGCCGGCCTGATCCCCTCCATCGCCTGGAAGAAGGCGACGCTGGGCAAGGGTTGGGACATGGGCGAAACACTGGTCGCCTCGATCGGCCAGGGCTATGTGCTGACCACGCCGCTGCAACTGGCGGTGATGACCTGCCGGATCGCCAATGGCGGCTATGCGGTCAAGCCGCACCTGACCAAGCAGATCAAGGCGGTCAGCGGCGAGCAGACCGCCTGGCCCAGCATCGGCGTGAAAAAGGAGAATCTCGACATCGTGCTGCGCGGCATGACCGAGGTGGTGAACGCCCCCAACGGCACCGCCTACAAGTCGCGCATCACCGAGATCGGCTATGAGATGGCCGGCAAGACAGGGTCGGCCCAGGTCCGCCGCATCACCATGGCGCAGCGTGCCGCCGGCCTGAAGAAGCAGGACGAGATCCCGTGGCGCGAGCGCGACCACGCCCTGTTCGTCGCCTTCGCCCCCATCCAGGCACCGCGCTATGCCTGCGCGGTGTTCGTCGAGCATGGCGGCGGCGGCTCCACCGCAGCGGCCCCGATCGCCCGCGACATCCTGCTGGAAACCCAGAAGCGCGACCCTGGCCGGGCCACCGTCGCGGAAACCCCGCCGACGGATTCGGGAAAGCCGCGGGGATAAAAAAGGCTGCAACCCGCAAGATGGCGCCCATGCCGGGCGCGCAACGAAAAGCGCGCCCCCGAAGGGACGCGCTTTTCAGAGAACCAGTGCGGCTTTCGCCGGATCAGTTCTTCGACTTGTCGACCAGACGGCGCTCGGCGATCCACGGCATCATGGCGCGCAGCTTCTCGCCAACCTGCTCGATCTCGTGCTCGGCGTTGCGGCGGCGGATGGCCTTGAAGGACGGCTGGCCGGCCTTGCATTCCAGCATCCAGTCGCGGACGAAGCGGCCTTCCTGGATGTCGGTCAGCACGCGCTTCATCTCGGCCTTGGTCTCGGCGGTGATGATACGCGGGCCGGTGCGGTAGTCGCCATATTCGGCCGTGTTGGAGATCGAGTAGCGCATGTTGGCCATGCCGCCCTCGTACATCAGGTCGACGATCAGCTTCACTTCGTGCAGGCACTCGAAGTAGGCCATCTCGGGCGCATAGCCCGCCTCGACCAGCGTCTCGTAACCGGCGCGGATCAGCTCGGTCAGGCCGCCGCAGAGCACGGCCTGCTCGCCGAACAGGTCGGTCTCGCACTCTTCCTTGAAGGTCGTCTCGATGATGCCGGCGCGGCCGCCGCCATTGGCCGAGGCGTAGGAGAGCGCGATGTCCAGCGCGTTGCCCGAGGCGTTCTGATGGACGGCGACCAGCGACGGCACGCCGCCGCCACGCTGGTATTCGCTGCGCACGGTGTGGCCGGGGCCCTTCGGCGCGATCATGAACACGTCGAGGTCGGTGCGGGCCTCGATCAGGTTGAAGTGGATGTTCAGGCCATGGGCGAAGGCGAGCGCGGCGCCCTGCTTCATGTTCGGGGCCAGATCGTCCTTGTACAGGTCGGCCTGCAGCTCGTCCGGCGTCAGAACCATCACCACGTCGGCCCAGGCGGCGGCCTCGGACGGGGTCATCACGGTGAAGCCGGCGGTCTCGGCCTTCTTGATGGTGGCCGAACCCGGGCGGAGCGCGATCCGCACATCCTTGACGCCGCTGTCACGCAGGTTGTGGGCGTGGGCGTGGCCCTGGCTGCCGTAGCCGACGATGACGACCTTCTTGCCCTTGATCAGGTTGACGTCGGCATCACGATCGTAATAGACGCGCATGGAGATGGTTCCTCGAATTCGCAAAGAACAGAGACAGAGTGCGTTTCCCGGGGCGGATTACTCCATTGAGCAAAGCCACCCGTCAAGGGAAACAATCGCTCGACCGGGCGGCAAAATGCAAAGCTTCCTTGCGTTTTTGCCGCCCCGATCTTGCGCAGAATGATTTTCCGCGGCCGAAGGCGCCTCAGAACGCCGCCGGCCCCTTCGACATGGCGACCACGCCGGTACGGCTGGCCTCGACAAGGCCGAGCTGGGTCATCAGACCGACGAAATCGTCGACCTGGCTGGTCGTGCCGGTCAACTCGAAGATGAAGCTGGTCAGCGTGGCATCGACCACCTTGGCCTGAAAGATGTCGGCGAGGCGAAGCGCCTCGATCCGGCGATCACCGGTGCCTGCGACCTTGACCAGCGCCAGTTCGCGTTCCACCGACGGCCCCTCGTCGGTCAGGTCGTGGACGCGGTGGACCGGAACCAGCCGGCCGAGCTGCGCCTTGATCTGCTCGATGATCATCCGGGTGCCGGAGGTGACCAGCGTGATGCGCGACAGGTGGTCGGCGTTGTTCACCTCCGCCACCGTCAGGCTTTCGATGTTGTAGCCACGGCCGGAGAACAGCCCGATCACGCGGGCGAGCACGCCCGGCTCGTTGTCCACCAGCACGGCGATGGTGTGCTTTTCGATCGCGTTGAGATCCATGATTCCCGTCCCTTCGTTCGTTCGTCGTCAACCGGTCAGACCAGCACCATGCCGTCTTCCGGCGTGGCGTCGGACGGGCTGTCGTCCGGACCGAACAGGATCTCGTTGTGGGCCTTGCCACCCGGGATCATGGGGAAGCAGTTCTCCTTCGGATCGACGGCGATGTCGATGATGCAGGGGCGGTCGGTGACGGCCAGCATCTTCTCGATCACCTGATCGACCTCGGCCACGGTGGTGGCGCGCAGACCGACGCAGCCCCAGGCCTCCGCCAGCTTGACGAAGTCGGGCAGCGCTTCCGAATAGCTCTGGGAATAGCGCGAGCCGTGCAGCAGTTCCTGCCACTGGCGCACCATGCCCATATACTGGTTGTTCAGGATGAAGATCTTGACCGGCGCGCGGTACTGCACGGCGGTGCCGATCTCCTGCATGTTCATCAGGAAGCTGGCCTCGCCCGACACGTCGACGACGATGGCGTCCGGGTGGGCCAGCTGGGCGCCGATGGCGGCCGGCAGGCCGTAGCCCATGGTGCCGAGCCCGCCCGAGGTCATCCAGCGGTTCGGCTGGTCGAAGGGCAGGAACTGGGCGGCCCACATCTGGTGCTGGCCGACTTCCGTCGTGATGTAGTGGTCCTTGCCCCGCAGGGCCTCGCGCAGACGCTCCAGCGCGTATTGCGGCTTGATGACCGATTCGGTGCGGTTGTAGTTCAGGCAGTTGCGGGCGCGCCAGCCCTCGATCTTGCCCCACCACTCCTTCAGCGCGGGCTTGTCGACGCTCTTGGCGCGCGCCTTCCAGATGCGCAGCATGTCTTCCAGCACGGCACCGCAGTCGCCGATGATCGCGAGGTCGACCGCCACGTTCTTGTTGATCGAGCTGGGGTCGATGTCGACATGGATCTTCTTGGAGCCCGGCGAGAAGGCCGACAGCTTGCCGGTGACGCGGTCGTCGAAACGGGCGCCGATGTTGATCATGACGTCGCATTCGTACATGGCGAGGTTCGCCTCGTACGTGCCGTGCATGCCGAGCATGCCCAGCCACTGATTGTCGGACGCCGGGAAGGCGCCCAGACCCATCAGGGTGGAGGTGATCGGGAAACCGGTGGTCTTGACGAACTGGGTCAGCAGCTTGGCGGCGAAGGGGCCGGCATTGATGACGCCGCCGCCGGTGTAGAAGACCGGCCGCTTGGCGTTGGCGATCATCTCCACCGCCTCTTCGATGCGGGCGATCTCCGGCTTCACCTGGGGCCGGTAGGTCTTGTGCTTGACCTCCGCCGGCGGGACATATGTGCCGTCGGCAAACTGCACGTCCTTCGGGATGTCGACCAGCACCGGGCCGGGACGGCCGCTGCGCGCGACATAGAAGGCCTCGTGCAGGGTGCGGGCCAGACTGTCGACGTCCTTCACCAGGTAGTTGTGCTTGGTGCAGGGGCGGGTGATGCCGGTGGTGTCGGCCTCCTGGAAGGCGTCGTTGCCGATCAGGTGGGTCGGCACCTGCCCCGACAGGCAGACGAGCGGAATGCTGTCGCACAGCGCATCCAGCAGGCCGGTCACTGCATTCGTGGCACCGGGGCCGGAGGTCACCAGCACGCAGCCGACCTTGCCGGTCGAGCGTGCGTAACCTTCGGCCGCGTGAACCGCGGCCTGTTCATGGCGTACAAGGACATGGCGGAGGTCGTTCTGCTGGAACAGCGCGTCGTAGATGGGAAGTACGGCGCCGCCGGGATAGCCGAAGATGATGTCAACGCCCTGATCCTTCAGGGCCTTGATGACGATCTGGGCGCCGGTCAGCTTCTGTTCGGACATCGCTTACGACCTTCTCATGTGGGCGCCACCTCTAAGGCGCCCGGTTCCTTGGACTTGTCACCAACCCGGATCGAGGGGGATGCCATCGGAACAACGGCTTAGCCCCGATGGCTCAGGCTGGGAGCGGCAAATTAGTCAATTCCCCCGTCACAGGTCAACCCATTTTGCGAATGTTCGCAAAGTTTTTTTGCCGCAGTTTTTCCAATTATTGCGCAATGGCTTTCCGATCACCCCATCCGGCCCGGCTCCGCCGGAAGCGGAAACGGCGGCCGCACCGGAGCGCGGCCGCCGTTTTTCGAGGAGGCGACGGAAGGCGGTTCGGAGACCGTCAGGCGGCGGTCTTCAGCAGCCCGCACAGCCGGCGGATGCCCTCGCGGATCTGGGCCGGCTTGGTGACCGAGAAGGCCAGCCGCAGCGTGTTCTTGCCCGAGCGGTCGGCGTGGAAGGCCGAACCGGGCACGAAGGCGACGTTGGCCTCCTTGATGGCGCGGGCCAGCAATTCCGTGCCGTCGACGCCCTCCGGCGCCTCGACCCAGACGAACAGGCCGCCTTCCGGCTTGGTCCAGGTCACGCCCGGCGGGGCGAACTCCTCCAGCGCGGCCAGCATGGCGTCGCGGCGCTCCTTGTACTGGGTGCGCAGGAGCTTGAGGTGGCTGTCGAAGATCTGCGAGACGACGTCGTGCATGACGATCTGGTTGATCGTGCTGGCATGCAGGTCGGCGGCCTGCTTCATCAGCACCAGCCGGTTCACCACCTCGGGTGCCGCATTGACCCAGCCGACGCGCAGCGCCGGGACCATCGTCTTGGAGAAGGTGCCGCCGAAGATGACGTTGGTCAGCTTGCCGCCGTTGCGCTGGCAGTCCAGCGCCGCCATCAGCGGCAGATGCTCGCCGTCATAGCGCAGTTCGCAATAGGCGGTGTCCTCCACCACCGGCACGCCGGCAGCCTCGCAGGCATCCAGGATCGCTTCGCGGCGGGCCAGCGTCACCGTGGTGCCGTTGGGGTTCTGGAAATCGGGGACGAGATAGAAGAACTTCGGCTTCTGCGCCAGGGCGGCGGTCAGCGCCTCCATCTCCGGCCCTTCCTCGTCCATCGGAATGGAGAGATAGACCGGCTCGTAGGGCGAAAAGGCCTGGAGCGCGCCGAGATAGGTGGGCCGCGTCACCACCACCTTGTCGCCGGGGCCGATCAGCAGCTTGCCGACGAATTCCAGCACCTGCTGCGAACCGTTGGTGACGAGGACGCCGTCCAGCCCGACAGTGACGCCCTTGCCACCCATATAGTCGCAGATCCACTCCCGCAGCGGCGTATAGCCCTCGGTGATGGAATATTGCAGGGCCGAACCGGCGCCGGCATTGGACTGGAAGATCTTCTCGTAGGCCCGCGCAATGGCCGCGCTGGGGAACAGGTCCGGGTCGGGAATGCCGCCGGCGAAGGAGATGATCTCCGGGCGATCGATCAGCTTCAGCAGTTCCCGGATTTCGGACGCCGTCATGCCGCCCACGCGGCCCGCGAACACTTGACCCCAATCAACCGACACGTCGCTTCTCCTTCGGATCAGTAATTTAGTATCGTTCTCAGGCGGTCGAGCATTGCATTTCGTACCGCCTCTGAACAGGGTGAATCGATGGTATGGCAGCTATGCTGTCCTGTATGACTTACCAGCATATCGGGTGCTTTGCCAACCATCTGATGCCGGAACCAGGTGACCTGCCGTTTGGCATAGCGCCGGGTCGATTGCTGGGCCAGGGCGACCGCGTCCTGGAGCGCGATGTCACCGTGCAGGAAGCGGCGCAGCTCAGGAACGCCCAGCGCCTTCAGCACCGGCAGGTCGGGCGCGAGCTCCTGCTCGCGTGCCAGCATGTCCAGCCGCCGCACCTCCTCCAGCGCGCCCTGCTCCATCATCAGCTCGAAGCGCCGGTCGCACTGGGCATAGAGGTCGGCGCGCGGCGGATCGAGCACATGGACGATGAAGCGCAGATCCTCCGGCGCCCCCTGCGGGGTGAGGCTCTGCCAATGCGACAGCGGCCGGCCGGTGGCCTCCAGAACCTCCCACGCGCGGGTGAGGCGGGTGGTGTCGCCGGGGTTCAGCTTGGCCGAGGCCGGATCGCGGACGACCAGTTCGGCACGGAATAGCTCGCCGCCGACGGCGGCCAGACGGGCATGGGCGGCGGCGCGGATGTCGTCCGGGATGGCCGGCACCTCGCTCAGCCCCTGCATCAGCGCGCGCAGGTAGAGGCCGGTGCCGCCGACCACCACCGGCAGCCGGCCGGCGGCCTTGGCCTCCGCGATCTCGGCCAGCGCCATGTCGCGCCAGCGCGCCGCCGACCCGCGCTCCGCCGCCGGCAGCACGCCGTAGAGCCGGTGCGGGGCGCGGGCCAGATCCGCTGCCGGCGGACGGGCCGTCAGCAGGTCGAGATCGCCATAGAGCTGCATGCTGTCGGCATTGATGACGGTGCCGCCGAACGCCTCGGCGATGGCAAGC
Source organism: Azospirillum thiophilum (assembly GCF_001305595.1). NCBI lineage: Bacteria > Pseudomonadati > Pseudomonadota > Alphaproteobacteria > Rhodospirillales > Azospirillaceae > Azospirillum > Azospirillum thiophilum. The sequence continues at coordinate 1,727,887 of NZ_CP012401.1, read as the reverse complement.
GCCAGCCCCGACTTGCCCGACGCGGTCGGGCCGCCGATGACGATTACGTTGGTGGAGGGCGTGTCCAGGTCTTCCATCGCCCTTCCATGGGGCCGCGGCGTTCCCTTTGCAACACCCATCCGCAGGCCTGCGCCGAAGCTGCGGCCCAAGCTTCGGGCCAAGCTTCGTTGGACCCGGCTCCCCGCCTGTGGTAGGCAGCGCGCAAAGGCCCTCTTTTCCTCGGGATACCCGCCGATGAACGCCGTCGCCACGCTGATCGCCCCCCGCACCGCCACCTTCGACGAGTCCGCCGTCCAGACCGCCAAGGCGGCGCTGGTGGCGCTCGGCGCGGATGCCGGGGCACCGGATTGGCTGGCACCCGGCACCGCCTGCGACCTGCCCTTCGGCAATCTGGCGCCGGAACAGGCCGAGGCGGCGATCCGCCATGCCCTGGCATCGGCCGGGACCGGCGCGGTGCTGGACATCGTCGCCCAGCCGGCGGCGACGCGGCGCAAGCGGCTGCTGGTCGCCGACATGGAATCGACGATCATCGAGCAGGAGATGCTGGACGAGCTCGGCGACTATGTCGGGTTGAAGGACCACATCGCCGCCATCACCGCCCGCGCCATGAACGGCGAGATCGACTTCAAGGACGCGGTGCGCGAGCGCGTCGCCCTGCTGAAGGGGCTGAAGGAGACGGTGATCGACGAGGTGTGGCAGCGTGCCACCCTGATGCCGGGCGCGGCCCAGCTGGTCGGCACCATGCGTGCCAACGGCGCCGTCTGCGTGCTGGTCTCGGGCGGCTTCCGCTGCTTCACCGGCCGGGTGCGCAGCTGGATCGGTTTCGACGACGACCGCGGCAACGAGCTGGAGGTGGTCGACGGCGTGATGACCGGCAAGGTGATCGAGCCGATCCTCGACAAGGACAGCAAGCTCCAGGCCCTGATGGCCTATGCCGGCGAGCATCGCGTGCCGGTGGCGGAAACCATGGCCGTCGGCGACGGCGCCAACGACCTGCCGATGCTGCTGGCCGCCGGCCTCGGCGTCGCCTTCCACGCCAAGGCGGTGGTGGCCGCCGAGGCCCGCGCCCGTGTCGACCATGGCGACCTGACCGCGCTGCTCTATGCCCAGGGCTACCGCGCGACGGAGTTCGTGAACTGAACCGGGGGCTGAGCCGCTTGCCTGTGCCCCCTCACGCCCAGACACCGCGGACATAGGGCGTCAGCTGGGTGTCCATCAGGATGATGTGGCGGACCAGCCAGTCGGCGGTGAATTTGTAGAGCTTCTCGGCATTCTCGTGCGTCGGTTCGATGGAGAAGCGGTTGGACAGCTCGCTGACCTTCTGGACCGCCGCACGGTGCATGGCGACATGCTCCTCGAATTTCGGATAATGCACGATCTGCATGATCCGTTCTTCGCGGGCGAAATGCTCCTTGGTGTATTCGAGCAGCTTGAGCAGGATCTTGGCGACGCGGACCGGCTGGAACCGCTGAGCGCACAGCGCCGCGTCGAGTTCGTTCAGATACTCGATCAGGTGCTTGTGATCCTCGTCGATGGCCGGCTGGCCGACGCTCAACTGCCGCCGCCATGTGATGGCGCCCATTGCCCTGCGGCCTCCCCCCTTACCGGCTCTTCATTGGTGCCGATTATGGCGGGTGTGGCAGGCTCGCCCAAACAGCCGGGAAGTCACACGGCAATTTGACGCACCCGCCATGGAGGGGACGGGTGAGGCAGCGGGCCGGAACGGAAAGGGGCGGATGCGTCGCCGCACCCGCCCCTTTCCGTTCGGACAATCGCCGGCCTCAGCCGATGATCGAATAGCCGCAGTCGACGTAGGTGGTGTTGCCGGTGATCCCCTTGGCGCCGTCGGTGGCGAGGAAGGCGGTGGTGTAGCCGACCTCTTCGATCGTCACCAGACGGCCTTCGGGCGCACGCTCGGCGGCCTTGTCCATCAGTTCGTCGAAATGCGCGATGCCGGAGGCGGCGCGGGTCTTGATCGGGCCGGGGGAGATGGCGTGGACGCGGATGCCCTTGGGGCCGAGCTCGGACGCCAGGTAGCGCACGCTGGCCTCCAGCGCGGCCTTGACCGGACCCATGACGCCGTAATTGTCGATGACCCGGTTGGCGCCGAAATAGGACATGGTGAACAGCGACCCGCCGTCCTTCATCAGCGGCTCGGCATAGCGCGCCATGCGGATGAAGGAATGGCAGGAAATGTCCATCGCCTGCTGGAAGCCTTCGCGCGAGCAGTCGACGACGCGGCCGTGCAAATCGTCCTTGGGAGCGAAGGCGATGCTGTGGAGCGCGAAGTCGAGCTTGCCCCACTTCTCGCCGATCTTGTCGAAGATCGCCTTCAACTCGCCCTCGCCGGTGACGTCCACCGGTTCGAAGATCTCGGCTTCCAGCTGCTGGGCCAGCGGCTCGACGAACCGCTTGGCCTTCTCGTTCAGATAGCTGACCGCAAGGTCGGCGCCCAGCGCGCGGAAGGCACGGGCGCAGCCCCAGGCGATCGACTGGTCGTTGGCGATGCCGAGGACGAGCCCCTTCTTGCCTTCGAGCGTGGCGGCGGCGGGAATGATCGTGGTCATGGCGGACTGTCCTGCGGTCGATGTGACGGGAGGAGCGGCCGCCGGTGGCGGCCTATCGCCGGGTGGGGGCACACGGCGTTCCTTGTGCAGTGCACCATAGACCAGGCGCGGCGGGCCCGCAACGTGTAATGGGCGCAATCCGCGCATGCGCCTCAATCATCGCGCAGCATTGCCTTGGGCATGTTCAGTAAAAGCTGAGATCCCGGTTGCTCTCGCTTTCAATGATCCATATCAAAACGGCCCGCCGTCGTTGAACGTGAGGGCCGTTTCTTGATGACATTTCTGTTATGGTATCATGCCATCTGCCTGTACCGCGTCCTTACCGGGACACGCCGGGTGAGAAGGAGGGCGGATCGCTGGCCGGGAAGGATTCCTGCGATGCCTCGTCGACAATCTCCTTCTCGCAATCCTGTTCATAGATGTCGCCGGGATGGCGGGAATAGCGGTCGATGCCATGCTCGACGTCCTGTGCCGGAATGTCCGCCCGGCCATCGTGCATCCAGTCGGACAGCATCGATTTGGCCGGGCAGTAGCCGGTCAGTCCGCGTGCCACCAGCGCGCCGCCGGTCAGCGCCATCGCGGCCCCGGTCCAGTTGGGCCGGCGCAGTCCCAGGACCGCCAGCAGCACGCCCCCGGCCAGCGACGCCAGCCTTTCATTGTGGCCGACATTGACGGTGTGGCCGCCGGTGAGATGCATGCGGTCGTCGAGGCTGCGCAGGTTGCGCCGGGCCGTTTCGCCGATGGAGTCGGTTATTGAAGAGAGTTCCATGTCGGTCCTCCTGAATGCGGATCCTGCCGCGGATTCGTCCATGGCCGGATCGTTATCGCGTCACTGTTGGGAAACCGGCGGCTGGGGGCTGTCGTTCCCGGCGGGCGTCTGCTGTGCACCCTGGGACGGGCTCTGCGATGCCCCGCCCTGCCCGGTCGCGGCATCGGCCGGCGCACCGCTGGAGCCGGCGGCACCGCGCGCCTGCTGCAGTTCCCGGTTCAGCCGCGTCACCTCCTGTGACAGGCGCTGCACCTCCTGGCGCAATGCTCCAGCCGCGGAGCCGTTGCCGCCGTCCGCAGCACCGGCGATGGCGGTCAGCGTCGCCGAATCGCGCATCCAATAGGGGGCGACGCCGTAATAGGTGTGAACCGCCATCGCCCACTGGCGGTCGTTCATGTTCGGGCGGTTCTTGTCGTCGAAGCGCGGGGCGTTGGTCAGCGTGTCCTTCGGCACATTCAGGACATAGCCGTCCCCCGCCGGCGCGAACAGCGCCCAGGGCACCGGGAAATCGGCATCGCCGATACCGAGGAAGCCGCCCAGCTCGACCACCGCATAGGCGACGCGGCCGGTGCCGGGGTCGATGATCAGTTCGGAAATGCTGCCCAGATCATTGCCATCCGGGCTGCGCAGCTTGGCGTCCTCGAGATCGTCGGCCGCGATGGCGCGCGGGTGAACGATCGACTCCTGCAAGGCTGCGGCCTCGCCCAGGATGGCTTCGCAGGCGGGGGCGTTGCCCTTCTGCGCGGCGGCCTGGGCGGCCTGCTGCAGGGCGCGGAGCTGGGCGGTTTCCTGGGCGGTGACCGGCGCGGGAGTGCCGGGGCCGGCAGCCTCGAGAGCCGCCGCCTGCTGACCCAGCCGGTCCAACCCGGCCGCGCAATCGTCGGCCGCCATCGCGGGCGCTGCGGCGGTCAGGGAGCCCAGCGCGGCCAGCAGCAGGGCCGTGCCAAGGGTGGGGCGCATCATCGGGGCATCCTCCGGCTTCGATCGTCTGATGCTGCATGAACAGCACAGCCAAGCCGGAGGTTCCCGCGACCGGTCCTCGCGGAGTTGTGAATCCCTCAGCCGGGCAGCGGCAGGCCACCGCGCTGGACGATGAAGGACTGGATGGCGTCCACCCCCTCGCCCGCCTTGACGTTGGCGAAGACGAAGGGCCGGTCGCCGCGCATCTTGCGGGCGTCGCGGTCCATCACCTCCAGGCTGGCCCCGACCATCGGGGCGAGGTCGGTCTTGTTGATGACCAGCAGGTCCGACCGGGTGATGCCCGGCCCGCCCTTGCGCGGGATCTTGTCGCCGGCCGACACGTCGATGACGTAGATCGTGAGGTCCGCCAGCTCCGGCGAGAAGGTGGCCGCGAGGTTGTCGCCGCCCGATTCGATGAAGATCAGGTCGAGGTCGGGGAACTTCGCGTTCATCTGGTCGACGGCGGCGAGGTTGATCGAGGCGTCCTCGCGGATCGCGGTGTGCGGGCAGCCGCCGGTCTCCACGCCCATGATCCGCTCCGGCTTCAGCGCGCCGGAGCGGGTGAGGAACTCCGCATCCTCCTTGGTGTAGATGTCGTTGGTGATCGCCGCGACCTCCCAATCCTCGCGCATGCGCTTGCACAGCGCGTCGGTCAGCGCGGTCTTGCCGGACCCGACGGGGCCGCCGATGCCGACGCGGAGCGGGCCGGTGTGGCTCTTTTCGATAGCGGGGAGAGCGCTCATGAGCGGAACAGCCTCGTATATTGGGTTTCGTGGATCATCGAGGTCCAGTCGACGGCCATCGCCCGGCCGCCGAGATCGTCCAGCGGCGCGGCCAGCGCCGTTTCCGCCGCCCGGTGGGTGATGGGGTCGAGCGCCGCCAGCGCCCGCTGGCCGTCGGTCTGGCCGAGCGGCACCAGCCGCACCCCGGCGGAAACCAGGTTGGCGGCGAAGGCGTGCAGGTAGGCGGTCAGCGCCGGGCCTTCACCGACCCCGATCAGGGCCGAAACCAGCGCCACCGCCACCGCATAGGCCGGAGGCCGGCCGGTGGCAGCGATGACCGCATCCCAGCGCGACAGCCCGTCGAGCGGCCAGGCCGCGCGGATGGCCAGCAGGAAGGCCTGCCCCTGGGCGCGCGATTCGAGCGCCGTCTCGGAAGAGGCGCGCAGGATGTCGGCCCGCTCCACCGCCCAGGCGAAGGCCGCCTCGTCCCCGGCGCGCACCGCGCGATGCGCCGCGGCGAACAGCATGCCGTCGGTCCGCCCGGCGCCATGGCGCAGGATGCCGTCGAGCCAGACGATCAGGGTGGCGCGGTCCCGCACCAGCCCCTGTTCCACCGCCGCCTCGATGCCATGGCTGTAGGAGAAGCCGCCGACCGGGAAGCTGGGCGACAGCCACGCCAGCAGGCGCGTCAGGGCGTGGGTGGAGACGCCCTCCATTCCCCTCTCCCGCTTGGGAAGAGGGGGATCGTCAGTGCGCATGGCCATGCCCACCGCCATGCGAATGCCCGCCATAGGCGCCGCCCTCCGGCATGAAGGGCGCCTCCACGTCGCGCACCTCGGCCCCCAGCCCGCGCAGCATGTCCTCGATCACATGGTCGCGGCGCAGGCGGATGGTGTCGCCGACGATCTGCACCGGCAGGTGACGGTTGCCGAGATGCCAGGCGACCCGCGCGAAGGCCTCCACCGGGCCGGGAACCCGGACCTCCATCAGCGCCTCGGGCGCGGCGACGACACGCAGGAAGCTGCCGTCGCCCAGTTCCAGCCCGTCGCCGTCGTCGAGCGCCACCGCCCGCGGCAGGTCGAGCAGGAAGGCGCCGCCGGCATCGTCGGTCATCGCCATGCGGCGGCGGAAGCGGTCGTCGAAGGCCAGCGTCACGGTGCCGGCGGCGCGTTCGGCCGGCCAATGGCCGCGGGCATGGACCCGGGTGGCGCGGCGGGTGGGATCGGTCATCAGCTACAGCCGTTCGAAGGGGGTCGGGTGGCCGAAGAAGCGGCCGGCCAATTCGCTGACCAGCGGCGCGTCCCCGGTGGTGAAGAAGCGCAGGCCCCGCTCGGTTGCATCGGGGCGGTATTCGGGGTGGCGCTCGAAATACTGCTCAAGCGAGCGGGCGGTCAGGGTCGGCTGGCACAGCACCTCGACCCCCGGCGGCAGCGCGCGTGCGAACAGGTGCGCGACCAGCGGGTAATGGGTGCAGCCCAGCACCACCGCGTCCAGCGGCTGGCCGCCCAGCTTGTCCAGCAGGATGCGGACATAGCGGACGACCGCCGGTTCGATCTCCGCATCCGGCGCGCCGCGCTCGATCAGCGGCACGAGGTCGGGGCAGGCCTGCTGCACGACGCGGACGGCGGGGGCGCGCTTGCCGATCTCCCGCGGGAAGGATCCCGAATTGACCGTCGCCGCGGTGGCGAAGATGCCGACGGTCCGCGGCTCGGCGAGGTGATCGGCCGGGACCGTGTCGATCATCCAGGGAACCCGCGTGATCGCCTCGACCATCGGCACCAGCACGCCCAGCACGTTGCGGCCGGGATATGCGGAGGGCAGCCACTCCTGCTGGAGACGGCGCAGCGCCACCGCGGCGGCGGTGTTGCAGGCGATGACGATCAGCCGGCAGCCCTGGGCGAACAGCCGGTCCATCCCGGCGACGGTCAGCCGGTAGATGTCGTCCTCGCTGCGCGGGCCGTAGGGGGCGGCGGCATGGTCGCCGAGATAGACGAATGGCCGGCCGGGAGCCGCGTCCACCAGGGCGCGCAGCACCGTCAACCCGCCATGTCCTGAATCGAATACACCGATCAACTGATTGAACCCTGCGGATAACCCCTTCTCCCCCCCGGGGAGAAGGTTGGGATGAGGGGGTTCGGCGCAGCCGAAGACAGCCCACGCCACGTGCCCCCACCCTAACCCTCCCCCGCCGGGCGGGGGAGGGGAAGAAAAAACGCCTCAGAACAGGAAATAACGCTGCGCCATCGGCAGGATGTCCGCCGGTTCGCAGGTCAGCAGCTGCCCGTCGGCCCGCACCTCGTAGGTTTCGGGATCGACCTCGATGTGCGGCATCGCGTCGTTGTGGATCATGTCCTTCTTGCCGACGGTGCGGGTGCCCTTGACGGCGATCATCTCGCGGTGCAGGCCGAGCTGGCGGCCGACCTCCAGCTCCAGCGCCTTGGCACTGACGAAGGTGACGCTGCTGGCCTGGATCGCCCGGCCGAAGGCGCCGAACATGTGACGGTAATGGACCGGCTGCGGCGTCGGGATCGAGGCGTTGGGATCGCCCATCAGCGCCGCGGCGATAGTGCCGCATTTCAGCACCATGTCCGGCTTCACCCCGAAGAAGGCCGGCGACCACAGCACCAGATCGGCCAGCTTGCCGACCTCGACCGATCCCACCACATGGCCGATGCCGTGCGACAGCGCCGGGTTGATGGTGTATTTGGCGATGTAGCGCTTGACCCGGAAATTGTCGTTGTCGCCGGTCTCCTGCGGCAGCCGGCCGCGCTGGAGCTTCATCTTGTGCGCGGTCTGCCAGGTGCGGATGACGACCTCGCCCAGCCGGCCCATCGCCTGGCTGTCCGAGGAGATCATCGAGAACACGCCCAGATCGTGCAGGATGTCCTCGGCCGCGATGGTCTCGCGCCGGATGCGGCTTTCGGCGAAGGCGACGTCTTCCGGGATGCGGGCGCTGAGGTGATGGCACACCATCAGCATGTCGAGATGCTCGTCCACCGTGTTGATGGTGAAGGGCCGGGTCGGGTTGGTCGAGCTGGGCAGCACGTTGGCCAGCCCCGCCACCCGGATGATGTCCGGCGCATGGCCGCCGCCGGCCCCCTCGGTGTGGAAGGTGTGGATGGTGCGGCCCTTGAACGCCGCGATGGTGTCCTCGACGAAGCCGGATTCGTTCAGCGTGTCGGTGTGGATCGCCACCTGGACGTCCAACTGGTCGGCGACCGACAGGCAGGTGTCGATGGCGTCGGGCGTGGTGCCCCAATCCTCGTGCAGCTTCAGGCCACAGGCGCCGGCGGCGACCTGCTCGATCAACGCGTCGGGACGGCTGCTGTTGCCCTTGCCGAAGAAGCCCAGGTTGATCGGCAGCCCCTCGGCGGCCTGGAGCATCCGCTCCATGTGCCACGGCCCCGGCGTGCAGGTGGTGGCCGCGGTGCCGGCCGCCGGCCCGGTGCCGCCGCCCAGCATGGTGGTGACGCCGCTGTTCAGCGCCTCGTCGACCTGCTGCGGGCAGATGAAATGGATGTGGGCGTCGATGCCGCCGGCGGTGACGATCTTGCCCTCGCCGGCGATCACCTCGGTGCCAGGACCGACGATGATGGTGACGCCAGGCTGGACGTCGGGGTTGCCGGCCTTGCCGATGGCGGCGATGCGCCCGCCGGTGATGCCGATGTCGGCCTTGACGATGCCCCAATGGTCGATGATCAGCGCGTTGGTGATGACGGTGTCGACCGCCCCCTGGTGGCGCGAGCGCTGGGACTGGCCCATGCCGTCGCGGATCACCTTGCCGCCGCCGAACTTCACCTCCTCGCCATAGACGGTGTGGTCACGCTCGACCTCGACGATCAGGTCGGTGTCGGCCAGCCGGACGCGGTCGCCGGTGGTGGGACCGTAGAGGGCCGCGTATTCGGCCCGGTCGATGCGGTAGGACATGCTGGTTCGCCCCATTTCCGGCCCGTCAGAGGGCGCCGTTGACCTTGCGGTTGAAACCGATCACCACGCGGTCGCCGCCATAGGCGACGAGCGTCACGCGGCGCGTCTGGCCGGGCTCGAAGCGCACCGCCGTCCCGGCGGGGATGTCGAGCCGGAAGCCGCGCGCCTGTTCGCGGTCGAAGGTGAGCGCGCCGTTGGTCTCGTAGAAATGGAAGTGCGAGCCGACCTGGATCGGCCGGTCGCCGGCATTGGCGACATCGAGTTCCACCGTGGCGCGGCCGTCGTTCAGCACGATTTCGCCGGCCGCCGGGAAGATTTCACCGGGTTTCATCGGACTGTTCCCTCAACGGATCGGCTGGTGGACGGTGACGAGCTTGGTGCCGTCGGGGAAGGTCGCCTCGACCTGGATGTCGTGGATCATCTCGGGGATGCCCTCCATCACCTGCTCTCGGGTCAGGACGGTGGCGCCGTCGCGCATCAGCTCGGCCACCGTGCGGCCGTCGCGCGCACCCTCGACCACGTAATCGGTGATGAGGGCGACCGCCTCCGGATGGTTGAGCTTGACGCCGCGCTCCAGCCGCCGCCGTGCCACCATCGCCGCCATCGCGACGAGCAGCTTGTCCTTCTCGCGCCCTGTCAGGTTCATCGGGGGATTGCCCTTTCGCCGCCCTGTTCGTCGCCGGCATCTTGCCTGCCGGCCGGCGGCGATTATGCCACGATGACGCGGTGCGCCAAGTGCGTCGTATGACGTAGCCGATTGAAACAATTGGGCGTCGGGCTTGGGCGCGGCGCTCACACCTCCCACAGCCGCGGCAGCCGGGTCGGCAGGCCGGCTGTCTCGGCGCGCAGGCCCGACCACAGCGCGGCATAGGCGCGGCGCACGGCGCGGGCGTCGCCGCCCAGGATGCGGACGACCAGCAGGCCGTCCAGCGCGGTGGCGCCGATGCGCGCGCCCTCCAGGGAGAGCGGCTCGGCCAGTGCGCGGATGGCGTCGAGATGGCGGGCGGCGTCGATCGCCGCGTGCAGCAGCGTGGCGCAGGCAGCGGCCCCGCCGAAGCCGGCGGGGTGGGCGAGAGCCTCGCCGATGTCATCGTCCAGATGCAGCGCGTCGGCCCAGATCAGCCGGCCGTCGCGGGCGACCTCCCAGGCGTCGCGGATCAGGCCGCGGGTCACCGTCTCGCCGAAGGCGGCGCGGCCGAAGACCAGCATCTCGCCGGCGATCGCGCGCCCGTCGCCCGACAGGTCGAGCCGGGTCAGCCGGCGCAGGCGCGAGCCCTCGAAGACGATGGCCTCCTGCGGCAGCCATTCCAGCCACGCGCCGTCCTCCACCGTCACCACGGTGTCGATGCGGCAGTCCGCGCCGGTGGACCGGTAGACCTTCTCCGCCGCCTGGGTGGTGACAAGCGCCCTGGCCCCCGGCCCGGCCGACAGCGCGACGTCCATCCGGTCGCCGCCGACCATCCCACCCGAGGTGGTGGCGAGCACCGCGATGGGCAGGTCGCCGCGGCGCGGCGTCGGCATCAGCACCCGCAGCGGGTCGTGATGATAGAGCGTCGCCAAGCGCGTCTCGCCATGGCGACGGTCGAACCGGACGGTCGCGGCGCCATGCACGGCGACCTTCTTTTCCTCGCGTCCCGGTTCCCGTACCGCGTCCTCGAGCCTGCCGGCCGTCACCGCCTGATCCAATGCGCCCCGCTCCCCCTCGGATGATGCGGGGGCCAGTCTGCCGGAAGCGGGGCCGGTTGTGCAATGCGGGGTTCGGAGTGCCGATCCTGCGACCCCGCCCGGGTCAGCCCTCCCCCTCCCCGGAGAAACAGCCGTTGCGCGCGGCGACCACCGCCACCTGGGTGCGGTTGCGCACGCCCAGCTTCTGCATGATGGCGCGGACATGGACCTTCACCGTGCCTTCCAGCACGCCGAGGCCGCGGGCGATCTCCTTGTTGGAATGGCCGGCCAGCAGCAGCTCGAAGACGTCGCGCTGGCGGTCGGTCAGGCGATCCAGGATGTCGTCGTTGCCGCGCGGCCCGTCGGCCAGCGTGCCGTTCAGCACCGCCCGCGGCAGCGGCAGGAAGATCTCGCCGCTGAGCGCCAGCGAGATGGCGTGCTCCAGCACCTCCGGCGGGCTGGTCTTCAGCACATAGCCACGGGCGCCCATGCGGACGCTGTCGACGATGTCCGCCACCTCGTCGGAGTTGGTCAGGATCAGGATCGGCACCTCGCCCAACGTCTCCCTCAGGCGGCCCAGCCCGGCCAGCACGCCGCCCGTCTCGGCGTCGCCGGGACGCGGCGGGCCGGGATCGTACAGGACCAGGGCCAGTCCGGAAGTATGGCGGCCGACATCCAGCGCGTCTTCCAGCGACCCGGCCTCCAGCACACGCGCATCCGGACAGAGTTCGCCGATGGACAGGGCGAAGCCGTGGCGGACCATCGGCTGTTCGTCGACCACCAGAAAAATCCTCGTAGGATTGCCCGCGCTACGCGAACCGCCGCGCGCTTGAAGCTCGAACTCCATCGTGTCCCCTTATTGTCAGCGGACCACTTTTCAGAAGGGCCAAGAACACCAAAAAGCCCCGATGCGAAAGCGGTTCATTCGCGCCGCTCTATGGCGCGCCTACCCCTAAATATCGAATGAACGAATCTCCGTTCAATTTCCTGAAAAATCTAATCTATTGGCTGTGACTTTCTTGTTCTCACCTTGCGCCGTTGGTTAATGAACCGTATAAATCATCCCGGCATGAAGCGTAAAGCCCGCTGTTCCGAACAATATTGTTCTAATTTTTATGTTCGGAGTCCGGTGGACCGGCCCAGACGGGCCGGTCCTTTGCCTGGAGTCTTCGGGAACGGACCAAGGGGGGATCGCCGCCGCCCGGCAAAGGGTGGCCCAGCGGAGGATGATCGATGAAGACATGGAATGTGATGCTGGTTGACCATGACCGCCTGTTCTCGGCGGCCCTGGCGACGTTGATCGGCGGCGGCCCTTTCCGGGTCAGCGCCCACGCGGCCAGTGCCGACGACGCGCTGGACCTCATTGCGGAGGGCGACCGGCCCGACCTGATCGTGCTCGCCCTGCAGGACGGCATGCCGGAGGAGATCGCCGGCATCCGGCGACTGCGCGAGGGCACCTCGGCGCGGATCGTCGTGCTGGCCGACACCATCGCCGACCGCAGCCTGTCGCAGTCGCTGAAGGCAGGCGCCGACGCCTATCTGAACAAGAGCATGTCCAGCGAGAGCCTGCTGCGCTCCCTGCGGCTGGTCATGCTGGGCGAGGTGGTCTACCCCACCAATGTCGCCGGCCTCCTGATGGCGGCTGTCAACGAGCGCCCGCTCAGCCCGACGCCGATCACGATGCCGCCGAGCGGCGATTTGTCGAAACGAGAGGTGCAGATCCTGCGCTGCCTGCTTGCCGGCCAGTCGAACAAGGCCATCGCGCGCAACCTGCACATCACGGAATCGACCGTGAAGATGCATTTCAAGAACGTGATGCGGAAGATCAACGCACAGAACCGCACGCAGGCCGCCGTGTGGGCGATCCAGAATGGCCTGTCGCCGCTGGTCACGGCGTAGGGACTAATCGCGACGGGGAATCCCCCTCCCTTCCCATGCTTGCGCATGGGCCCCTTCCCTCCCCCGCTTCGCGGGAGAGGGAGAGAGTTGCGAAAGCCACACCGGTCCCCTCCACCGCTGACAAGCGGGGGAGGGTTAGGGAGGGGGCAAGAACGGTCCCTACTCCGCCGCGTGGCGGTGGCCGGCGTGGCGGCCTTCGGCGAACTCCTCGATCATCTTGCGGCAGAAGGCCGGAATGTCGTCGGGCTTGCGGGACGTGACCAGCCCGTGGTCGGTGACCACCTGTTCGTCCACCCAATCGGCGCCCGCATTGCGCAGGTCGGTCTGGAGCGACGGCCATGAGGTCATGCGCTTGCCGCGCACGCCACCCGCGTCGATAAGCGTCCAGGGACCGTGGCAGATCGCGGCGATGGGCCGGCCCGACTGGACGAAGCTCTTCACGAACTCGATCGCCTTCGGCTCGAGCCGCAACGCATCGGGATTGATCACACCGCCGGGCAGCAGCAGCGCGTCGTAACCGGCCGCATCGGCCCGATCGAGCACCACATCGACATCGACCTTGTCGCCACGGTCATGGTGATTCCAGCCCTGGATCCGGCCGTCCTTGGGGGCGACCACATGCACGGTGGCGCCGGCATCGCGGAGCGCCTTCACCGGCTCGGTCAACTCGACCTGCTCGAAACCGTCGGTGGCGAGCACGGCCACGGTCTTGCCGTTCAATGTCTGGGTCATGAGGGTTCTCCTTCGCTGTTCGCCTGACCGCAGCAACCGGATTACCCCTGGATGGTTCCCTGGGAACCGTTCCGCAATTCCCATGTTGATTGTGACATACGAGCCACACATCAGCGATGGGAGCCCAAATCATGCGGTTCCAGACCATGTTGGCCAGCCTTGCGCTGGCGGCGACCCTGCCCTTCGTTCATGCCGAGTCGGCCCTGGCGGCCGATCCGCGTGCCGCTGACGACCTCGTCGGCATCGAAGTGACGGGACTGCTCGGCGAAGAGCTCGGGCAGATCGTTTCCGTTTCCCCCGCCACCAACGGCAAGGGCGACGCCGTACTGGTCGAGGCCAGCGGCATGCTGGACGTCGGCCACCGCTTCTTCACCGTCCACCGCTCGCAATTGTCGCCGGGCGAGGATGTGGACACCGTCACCTACAAGAAGACGGCACAGGACGTGATCCGCCGCCTGCACACCGATACGCAGGTCGCGGAGCGCTGATCCGGCCTGTTAGGAGGACTGTCAGGACTTCAGATGGCCTCGTCGGGGTGGCAGGGCTTGCAGCTGGTGGGCCAGGGTTCGCCCAGATCCTCGACCACCATGCGCCAGGACGGCCCGTCGAGCCGGATGCAGCCGCCGCCGGCGAAATGCAGGGCGATTCCGCCCTCTACCGTCTCCAGCGACAACAACTCCAGGATCTGCCGGCGATCCTTCAGGTCGAAGCCGCGCAGTTTGGCGCCCGTCACCCCCTCGACCCGCAAGCCGCAATGGACCCGTTCGTAGGGGGCGAGATCATCATCGTCGGCGGCGGGGCCGGGACGCGGCCGGTCGGCCGCCTCCCAGCGGAAACGGTTGACGACCATGACGAACCGTTTCTCGTCGGGCAGGAAACACATGTCGCCGACCGGCAGGATGGCGTCCTGCAGACAGGCGGAAACGACCTTCAGATCCTCTTCGTCCTCCGCCCGCAGGCGGATCGGGCTCATGGCCGTCATGGTTCGAGGCACCTCCCGCGAAAGGTCAACCACAGGGACGGCGAAAGGACGGGCCGTCCCCCTTGTTCGTCACCGCTCCTTATTCGTCTCCGCCATGGATGCGCTCGATCTCCGCACCGCAGGCGGCCAGCTTCTCCTCAACCCGCTCATAGCCTCGGTCGAGGTGGTACACGCGGTTGACCGTCGTCTCCCCCTCCGCCGCCAGCCCGGCGAGCACAAGCGACACCGAGGCGCGCAGGTCGGTCGCCATGACGGGCGCCCCGGTCAGCCGCTCCACGCCGCGCACCAGCGCCGACGAGCCGTGGACGGTGATCCGCGCACCCATGCGCGTCAGCTCCGGCGCATGCATGAAGCGGTTCTCGAAGATCGTCTCGGTGATCATCGCCGCACCCGTCGCCGTGCACATCAGGGCCATCATCTGGGCCTGAAGGTCGGTGGGGAAACCCGGGAACGGCTCGGTCATCACATCGACGCCATGCAGTTCGCCGTTGGCGCGCGACACGCGGATCCCGTTCTCGATCTCCTCGAAGGCGACGCCGGCCGGGGCCAGCGCCTTGACCGCCGCCTTGATCAGATCGAGCTTGGTGTTCAGGATGTCAAGACGGCCGCCGGTGATCGCCGCGGCCATGGCATAGGTGCCGGTCTCGATGCGGTCGGCCACCACCATGTGGCGGGCGGCATGCAGCCGGTCGACGCCCTCGATCACCAGCCGGTCGGTGCCGATGCCGGTGATCTTAGCCCCCATTTTGACCAGGCATTCGGCAAGGTCGGTGACCTCCGGCTCGCGCGCGGCATTGACCAGGATGGTGGTGCCCTTGGCCAGGGTGGCCGCCATCAGCAGATTCTCGGTAGCGCCGACCGACACCTTGGGGAAGACGTATTCCGCACCGCGCAGGCCGCCGGCCGGGGCCTTGGCGACGATGTAGCCGGCATCGATCCGGATGTCGGCGCCCATCGCCTCCAGGCCCTTGATGTGCAGGTCGACCGGACGCGCGCCGATGGCGCAGCCGCCGGGCAGCGACACCTTGGCCTCGCCGCAGCGGGCCAGCAGCGGCCCCAGCACCAGGACGCTGGCGCGCATCTTGCGCACCAGATCGTAGGGGGCGGTGGTGTTGGTGATGTCGCGCGCGGTGAAGTCCACGGCACGGCCGGCGCAGTCTCCGCCGGCACCCGCCATGTGGATCGCCACGCCATGCTGCAGCAGCAGGTTGCACAGCGTGTTGATGTCCGCCAGGATCGGCAGGTTGGTCAGCGTCAGCGTCTCGTCGGTGAGCAGCGACGCCGTCATCAGCGGCAGTGCGGCGTTCTTGGCCCCACCGACCGTGATGGAGCCGTTCAGCGGGCGGCCGCCGCGGATGCGGATCTTGTCCATGGACCTGTTTCTTTCGCGGATACGCTGTGTCAAGGACGCCGGTTGAAGGGCGCCGGTACGATGACGGATCAGAGACGGGGCAGCGTGACGCCCTTCTGTCCCATGTATTTGCCGGCCTTGTCGGCGTAGGACACATCGCACACGCTGTCGCCCTTCAGGAACAGGAACTGGCACAGCCCCTCGTTCGCATAGACCTTGGCGGGCAGCGGGGTGGTGTTGGAGATCTCCAGCGTGACATGCCCCTCCCACTCCGGCTCCAGCGGGGTGACGTTCACGATCAGGCCGCAGCGCGCATAGGTGCTCTTGCCAAGGCAGATCACCAGCACGTCGCGCGGGATGCGGAAATACTCCACCGTGCGGGCCAGCGCGAAGCTGTTGGGCGGGATGATGCAGACGTCGGTCTTGCGGTCGACGAAGCTCGAGTCGTCGAAGCGCTTGGGATCGACGATGGCATTGTCGACATTGGTGAAGATCTTGAACTCGTCGGCGACCCGGGCGTCGTAGCCGTAGGACGACACGCCGTAGGAGATCACGCCTTCGCGCTTCTGGGTCTCGACGAAGGGTTCGATCATGCCCTTGGTCTCGGCCATCTCGCGGATCCAGCTGTCCGGCATGATGCCCATCGCGGGGGTACTCCTTGGCGTATCGATTGGAGGGTGGGTCGTGAAGGCTGGTTTGTAGCCGAGCGCGCGGCAAGGCTCAAGGAAACGAAGGCCGCTCGGCACGCATGGTCGGCTCTTTATCACGGCGCTGGTCTTCGCCGCCGCGGGCACTAAGCTCGGCCGCCATGAACCGAAGCCTCACCCTGTCCGTGACGGACACCCCCGCCCCGGCCGATCTGGCCGGCGTCTATGACGGCCTGCGCGCCTACAACGAGGCGTCGCTCGGCCGCGCCTACGACCGCCGCGACCTGGTGGCGGCGGCCCGCGCGCCGGACGGCACGCTGAAGGGCGGGCTGGTCGGCTACACCAACTGGGACTGGCTGTATGTCGACCTGCTGTGGGTCGACGAATCCACGCGCGGCAGCGGTCTCGGCGGACGGCTGCTGGACGCGGCGGAAGCGGAGGCGCGGGCACGCGGCTGCCGCTGGTCCCGGCTCTACACCTACGACTTCCAGGCCCCCGGCTTCTATCCGAAGCAAGGCTACGAGGTGTGGGCGGAGATGGAGGGATACCCGCCGGGGCACCGGCAGATCTGGTTCAGGAAGGCGCTGGGCTGAGCGTTCCGCTCCACGCCACAGGACGCCAAGGGAGACGCCATGGAGGAGGGCTAGCCCTCCTCCTTCTCCCGTTGCCGGGCCTGTTCCTTGCGCTTGCGCAGATTCTCGCGCAGGCGGGCGGCGAGACGGTCGTCACGCCCACCCGCCGGCTTTGGCTTTGGCGGAGCCGGCGGGGGCTTCATACTTTCCGCGGTATCGTCCATCGGCGCGGCTCCGCCCCGCGGGCTCAGTGGTCGGAATGATGCAGGATCTGGTCGCGCAGACCGGTCTCATAGGCGACGCCGGTGGCGGTCAGGATCGCGGCACCGGGGGTGCGCTTGACGATGCCCTTGCGCTCCAGGATGGTCCAGACCGCATCGTTCTGCAGGCCGGTGGCATCCTTGGTGGCGACGACGGCATGGCCGACGTGGAAGTGGTTGCCATGGGCATGCGGCAGGGCGGTGATCTGGAAGCCGCCCTCCTCGTCCTCCGCCGGCTTGTTCTCCAGCCGGGCAAGCTCCTGCAGCAGGGTCAGGGTGCGCAGTTGCAGCGGGTTCAGGTTCAGCGGATTCTTCTTCGGGGGCATCGGAATGGTCCCATCGGTCCTGGTGGTGGCTTGTCGCCTGTGTCGCGGTCGCGCAGTAGACCGGCAGGGCCGAGCGGCTGTCAAGCATGCGAACCGCCGGGCGGCAAGCATGGGAAGGAGGCTGGCGCCCCGGTCGCCGCTGGGGCATAAGACCGGCGGACCATCGGCAGAGAGGCCCCGACCATGACCATCCTAGTCACCGGCGCCGCCGGCTTCATCGGATCGCACGTCGCCGCGGCGTTGCTGGACCGGGGAGAGGACGTGCTCGGCCTCGACAACCTGAACGACTATTATTCGGTGGCGCTGAAGGAGGCACGGCTGGCCCGGCTGCTGGACCGGCCCGGCTTCCGCTTCGTCAAGGCCGACATCTCCGACCGGGCGGCCGTCGAGGGGCTGTGGCCGCAGTTCGCCGACGTGACGGGCGTGGTCCATCTGGCGGCGCAGCCGGGCGTGCGCTATTCCATCGAGAACCCCTACGCCTATGTCGACGCCAACGTCACCGGACAGGTGACGCTGCTGGAGGCGGCGCGGCGGATGCCGGAGCTCCGGCATTTCGTCTATGCCTCGACCTCGTCGGTCTATGGCGCCAACCGCAAGATGCCCTTCTCGGTGGAGGACCGGGTCGACAGCCCGGTGTCGGTCTATGCCGCCACCAAGAAGGCGGCGGAGATGCTGGCCTTCACCTACAGCCACCTCTACCGGCTGCCGATGACCGGCCTGCGCTTCTTCACGGTCTACGGCCCGTGGAGCCGTCCGGACATGGCGACCTGGTTGTTCGCCGACGCCATCACCGCCGGCCGGCCGATCCGCGTCTTCAACGGCGGCCGGATGAAGCGCGACTTCACCTATATCGACGACATCGTCGCCGGCGTGCTGGCCGCGCTCGACCGTCCCGCGCCCGTCGATGCGGAGACCGGCGCCCCGCACCGGCTGTTCAACCTCGGCAACAACCGTTGCGAGGAGCTGATGCATTTCATCGCCGTGCTGGAACGGGCGCTGGGCCGGGAGGCGGTCAAGGCGATGGAGCCGATGCAGGCCGGCGACGTGCAGGAAACCGCCGCCGACATCGAGCTGAGCCGCGAAATCCTCGGCTTCGAGCCGAAAACCCCGATCGAGGTCGGCCTGCCCCGCTTCGTCGAGTGGTACAAGGGCTACCACAAGCTCTGACCCGTCCCATCCCCGTCCTCGCAGCTGGGCCGCCATGACCTCCACCGCCTATTCGACCGTGCTGACCGTTGTCTTCCTGCTGTGTCTGGCCACCGGCTGGTATCTGTCGACGCGGGTGCTGCGATACCTGCTGGCCCGCCAAATCATGGACATCCCGAACGAACGGTCGAGCCATCAGGCGCCGACCCCGCGCGGCGGCGGCTGGGCGGTGATGCTGACGGTCGTTCCGGTCTTCGCCGCCGCCGGGATCGCCTTCGGCAAGCCGCTGGAGACCGGGGCCGTGCTGCTGGGCACGCTGGCGCTGATGGGCGTGTCGTGGATGGACGACCGGCGCGCGCTGTCGCCGCTGCTGCGGCTGGTGGTGCAGGCGCTGGCGGTGGCCTTCGGGCTGCTGGCTCTGCCGGCCGATCAGATGGTGTGGCAAGGCTGGCTGCCCTGGGGGCTCGACCGGGCGGCGACCGCCTTCCTGTGGCTGTGGTTCGTCAACCTCTACAATTTCATGGACGGGATCGACGGGCTGGCCGGCAGCGAAACCGTCCTGGTCGGCGGCGGCGTGGCGCTGGTGTCGCTGGCCACGGCGGATTTCGGGCTGACCGGCACGGCGGGCGCGGCGCTGGCCGGAGCGGCGGCCGGCTTCCTCACCCACAATTGGCGGCCGGCCCGCATGTTCATGGGCGATGTCGGCAGCATCCCGCTCGGCCATATCCTGGCCTTCCTGCTGGCGTCGCTGGCGGCGCGGGGCGACTGGGCCGCGGCGCTGATCCTGCCCGCCTATTACCTGACCGACGCCACCATCACCCTGCTGCGCCGGCTGCTGCGCGGCGAGAAGATCTGGCAGGCCCATCGCGAGCATTTCTATCAGAAGGCCGCCAAGGGCGTCGGCCGGCACGACCGCGTGGTGCTGACCATCATCGCCTACAGCCTGGTTCTGGTCGCCGCCGCGCTGGCCGCCGGCGCGTTCGGCGCCTGGACGCTGGCGCCCGGCGCCGTCACGGTGGCGCTGCTGCTGGTGACGCTGACCCGCATGTCGAAGGCCTGACCCATCATGACCGCA
The DNA here is from genome assembly GCF_001305595.1 of Azospirillum thiophilum. Classification (NCBI taxonomy): domain Bacteria; kingdom Pseudomonadati; phylum Pseudomonadota; class Alphaproteobacteria; order Rhodospirillales; family Azospirillaceae; genus Azospirillum; species Azospirillum thiophilum. The sequence goes on along the minus strand of NZ_CP012401.1, from coordinate 1,708,287 downwards.
CTTCTCGACCTGTCGGTCGTCCTCTATCACCCCGATCCGGACCTGCTGGCCCGCTCGCTCGACACCATCGGAGCCGCCGCCGACCGGCTGGCGGAAGAAACCGGCGTGCAGACGCGGCTGTGGGTGATCGACAACGGCGCGCCCCTGGGCGGCAGCGCCCCAAACCCATTCCGGGCGCTGCTGGACCGTTATGCCGAGGGGGGACGGCCGCCCGCGACGCTGATCGCCGGCCAGGGCAATGTCGGCTATGGCGCGGGGCACAATCTGGCGATCCGGCGGGGCGACGCGCCCTATCACCTGATCCTCAACTACGACATCCTGCTGGAGCCGGACGCGCTGCTGGCCGGCTGGCGCTACATGGAGGCGCATCCGCGCACCGTGCTGCTGACACCCAAGGTGTTCGGCCCGTCGGGGGAGCAGGAGTTCCTGTGCAAGCGCCGGCCGACCGTGCTGGATCTGGCCTTGCGCGCCTTCGCGCCGGCAGCGGTGAAGCGGATGTTCGCAGCGCGGCTGGACCGCTACGAGATGCGCGACGTCACCGGCGACGCCGTCGTCACCGGGCTGGAGCAGGTCAGCGGCGCCTTCATGCTGTTCCGGCGCGACGCGCTGGCCCTGCTGGGCGGCTTCGACGACGGCTATTTCCTGTATTTCGAGGATTTCGACCTGTCGCGCCGGGCGATGGCGATGGGCGAGATCGCCTATGTGCCCGACGTGCGCATGGTGCATTTCGGCGGCAAGGCAGCACGCAAGGGCGGCGCGCACATCCGGATGTTCGCGCGCTCGGCCCTACGCTTTTTCAATAC